>JAFXJO010000049.1 GCA_017532185.1 Clostridia bacterium
CTGGAAGTTAAAGACGCCGCAGACGTTACTTTTGATATAAAAATCAAAGGTGACTCCGCTGAAAAAACGGGCGTTGGCGAAGCTTGCGTTATTCTTGAAAACGGAACGTGGAAGATATATGCTTTGGAGCTTCATATTTAACGAAAAAGGGGACTGTTTTCAGTCCCCTTTTTTATTTGGTTTTTATTCAACAACTCTTCTTACAGTTGTTCTGTTTCCGAACGAAACAACGTAGTTTTCGGCCGTGTTATCCGTTCTCGGCGGATAGTCGGTTGAAATGATATGCGCAGGCGTTGCCATAGCCTGTTCAAATCTTTCCTGCGGAGCGTTGCCGAATGAGTCGCAACGCGTGCGGAGAATAACCTTGCTTTCGGTTATTTCATCTTTCTGCTTGAGCAGTTTTGCGGGGTCGTTTGCGATGATGAACGATGCACAGTCGCGCTCGATATCATTCTGACGGAGCATCGGGAACATAGCCTGAGATTTGATTGAAGGGTCAAGGCTGATGTATTTTTCTGTTGCGCCGCAATCGTGCAGAAGAATGAGCACTTTGCCCTGCATATCGCTGACCTTGCACCAGTCATCGGCTTCTCTCATTTCACCGAAGGACTTATAATCGCGGAGCATATCCGCGGGAGTGAAAAGCTTTTCACCGAGCGTGCTGCGCAAAGCGTTATCCATTTCGTCGGCATAATCAATGCTGAATTTTTTCATATCTTCCATAGGAATAAAGAATCCTTTGGGCTCAAGGATAACCGTTATCGGCAGATGGTCGGGATTATTTTCTGACCATAACGCGATTTCTTTTAATGCAAGCTCAAAATCGTAACAGGTGGTTGTCATTTCGAGGTTGGGGCTGTGCATACAGGTGAATGAAACGTCGCCGTCACGGTCAAAAACTTCAATATCAATTTCAAGGCTTCTTATGCCGCTGTTAAGCTGATCGGTAAGAGTTTCACTTTTGAAATCGCCCTTGTTTTCAGGCAGAATACCGAAGGTCAGAGATGAAAGATTGCTGTAGAGTTTTTTTATTTCTTCGGTTGATTCGGACTGATAGCTGTTATGCGTTGCAAGAAAGCTGATTTCATTGAATTTAATACCTGCTTCAAGCTCCTCTTTGAGGTTGCCTGCAAAGAACGATGCTTCGTCAACGGGTGCGATTCTGTTGCTTGCGTAAGCTTCTTCAAGAGCTTCTATACGCTGAACCTGCTCGGTGATTTCTTCTGCAAGTCTTTCGTTGCTTGCAGGGAACACCGACACAAAGGTGATGGCGGTTGAAATCAGCACGGGTATGAATTTGATAATGTAGGTCAAAAATTTAATCATTATTATTTTCTCCGACTATAATTTTCCACTTTTCAACAAGCCTTTCAACGCTCCATGCGGCGTTTGCAGGGCTTGTTGACGGCAGACATATTGCCTTGATGCCTGTCTTGGGATAGGTATATTTGTTATAATATTTTTCAGCAGTTTTACCGTTAACGATGATTCTCTCAACCTTGCTGTTTTCAAGAATGACAGAAAGGTCGTTGGCGGCAACGTTTTTTATTGTGCTGTCGGCGCTTCCCTCAATTTCGCAGGATGCAATAACGTCCCACATTGCAAGATGATTTTCAAGAATCATCTTCTTTTTTTCTTCAACGGTTTCGGGCTTCGGGCAACCGATTACCGCAGCCGCAACAGCCCAGAATCTGTTTTGAGGGTGACCGTAGAAAAACGCGGCTTCTCTTGATTTTACGGACGGAAACGAGCCGAGAATAAGAGTTTTTGATTCGCTGTCAAACAGCGGAGGAATGGGATGAACAATCATATTTTCGTATACTTTTCAAGAACCTTTGAAATGGGTGTGAATACCGCAAAGGTAACTGCGGCGTTAATGGATGCTTTTGCGAGGTTGAAGGGGATAATCGCAGGAATAAGCAGCGATGCAACCGCTTTTACACCTGTGCCCATAAAAATACCCGTAAAAACAAGGTTGAGGGGAATCATAACAAGCGTCATACCGATAACGCCGAGAACAAGACCGAGGATAAGGCTGAGAATGCTTTTTTTGCGCCTGTAGATAATTGACGGAATAAGAATAAGCACGCTCGATGCGATAAAGTGCATAAAGAAGCCGATTATGCCGCTTGAGGCGCTTACGGTTACCGCCTGAATAAGACATACGGCGAGCAATATAATAAGACCTGAAACGGGACCGAGCATCATAGCACCGATGAGCACGGGAATATCGGCAGGGTCATATTCAAGAAATGCAAAGCCGGGAATCAGCGGCAGGTGGATAAAATAGACCAACACGATCGAAACGGCGGTGAGCATTGCCATAATGGCGGTTTTGATAACTGTCTGATTTTTCTTCATAATAAAAACTCCGTTCCCTCGGAGTGCCGAAAAAACAAAAAATCACCCTGTAAAAATACAGGGCGAAAAGTCGAAATATCGGCAATCTCTTTCATCCGGACTTTAACCGTCGGTTGCGGAATTTCGCCGCATCAGCCGCCGTTGGCGGGTCGTGGACTGTACCACCGGTGGGGAATCGCACCCCGCCCCGAGAATTGTTACTTTCATTATATGCCGAATGTGCCGAATGTCAATAGTTTTGAGTTAAATTTTATTTTATAACAATTAATTTTATATTTGTAATTTATGAGTATATATGTTACAATAAATTTAACTGTAAACAACAACTCTTAACGGAGGAAAAACATATGAATTTTACGGCAATAGGCTCGGGACAGTCGCATGAGGGTTTCTGCCTTATCAAATCGGTTGATAAAAAGATGACGGCAAAGGGAATTCCCTATCTTGACCTCGTTCTTGCCGATAATGACGGCGAAATCAGCGCAAAGCTCTGGGACTATAAGGAATCGCCTTCAAGCACGTTTCAGAAGTTCGATTTTGTAAAGGTCAGAGGCAGTTACGTGCCTTTCAACGATACAATTCAGTTCAGGGTTGAGCGCATCCGTTGCGTTTTGCCCGAAGATAACGTTAAGATTGAGGACTATGTGCCTTCAGCCTGCCTTTCGGGCGAGGTTATGCTTGCTGAAATTGAGGCTGTTATCGCATCCTTTAACGATGAAGAACTGAAGCTTCTTGTTACAAAGGTTATCGAAGTTTATAAGGATAAGCTTCTTTATTGGCCTGCGGCAAAAAATCTGCATCACGCGGTTCGAAGCGGTTTGCTTATGCACACCCTCTCAATTCTCCGCCTTGCAAAGAGCGTTTGCTCAATCTATAAATACGTGAATTACGATTTGCTCTGTGCAGGCGCTATTCTGCACGATATTGCCAAAATTGAGGAGCTTGACGTTGCTTCAACAGGCATTGCGGGCGAATATACCGTCAGAGGCAATCTTCTCGGCCATCTTGTTATGGGCGCGGTAAATATTGACCGCATAGGCAGAGAAAACGGCATATCCGATGATACGCTCACTCTTGTTGAGCATATGCTCATTTCTCATCACGGTACGCCCGAATTCGGCGCGGCAAAGATGCCGATGTTTATTGAGGCTGAGCTTCTTTCTCAGCTCGACCTTCTTGATGCAAGGCTCTATGAGATGAATCACGCGGTGAGTGAGGTTGAAGTCGGTGCCTTCACACCCCGTCAGTGGGCGCTTGAAAACCGCAATCTCTATAACCATGGCAGAGCCTTGGGTGAAGGAATAAATCTTATTGAAGAATAACATACAGGAGGAAAGTATTATGAGAAACCACGAAGTTACAAAGGTTCAGCCCTTGCTTAAGGAAGACGGCAGTCTCAGAGAGCCCGGTTGGTCAAAAAAGCTTTGTCAGGTTTATGACCGCAACGCAATTAAAGCTCCCAAATTCAGAATCAAGGAATGGGATTATTACCTTGTTCTTTCCGAAAAGAATAATTTCGGCGTAGCTTTCACTATTTCGGATGACGGCGATATCGGCCTGCAGTCGGTCAGCCTTCTTGATTTTTCAAAACCCTGGGAGCATACGGAAACAATTCTCAATGCTCTGCCTATGGGCAAACTCAAGCTTCCTTCAACAAGCGAAAAAGGCGACACCGTTTATCACGATAAGCGTCTTGATATGGAATTCAGAGTGACCGAAGGTCAGCGCAGAATAGTCTGCAACTTCAAGAATTTCCTTGACGGCAAAACCTTCTCCTGCGATATCACTCTTGCACAGCCCGAGATGGACACAATGGTTATCGCAACTCCCTGGAAAGACAAGAAAACCGCTTTCTATTATAATCAGAAAATCAACTGTATGAGAGCAAGCGGTAAGGTTAATTTTGACGGCAAGGAATACGTATTTGACCCCTCAACGGACTTCGGTACACTTGACTGGGGCAGAGGTGTTTGGACATATGATAACACCTGGTATTGGGGCTCAGGCAATATGGATATTGACGGCCATTCCTTCGGATTCAATATCGGCTACGGCTTCGGTGATACCACTGCCGCAAGCGAAAACATTCTTTTCTATGACGGCATTGCCCACAAGCTCGACGACGTTAAATTCCATATTCCCGAAAGCGGTTACACAGACCCCTGGAAGTTTACATCAAACAACGGCAGATTTGAGATGGATTTTGTGCCGATTATTGACAGAGCTGCAAAAATCGATGTCAAGGTTATCATCACCGACCAGCATCAGGTTTTCGGCAGACTCAGCGGTAAGGCTGTGCTTGATGACGGAACGGTAATCGAAGTTAAAGATATGCTCTGCTTTGCAGAAGACGTTCACAATAAATATTAATGGAGAATCAAATGGACTGGACAGAAATCAAAATCACCGTCAACGCTGATGACGTTGACAGAGCAGGGGATATCGCTCATATGGCAGTTCCCTACGGAATTTATATTGAAGATTACAGAACCCTTGAAGAAGAAGCCTGGCAGATTGCAAGAATCGACCTGATTGATGAGGATTTGCTTGCAAAAGACAGGTCAAAGGGTATAGTTCATATCTATATTTCGCCCGAAGAAAATCCTGCAGAAGCTGTATCCTTCCTTTCGGAAAGACTTACTGCAGAGGGTATTGCACACGAGCTTGACGAAGCCGTTTGCAAGAATGCGGATTGGGAGAACAACTGGAAAAAATATTTCAAGCCTATGCCCGTGGGTAATCGCTTGCTTATCCGTCCCATCTGGGAGCAGGAATTTGATGCAGGCAACAGAGCCGTGCTCCATCTTGAGCCGGGTCTTGCCTTCGGTTCGGGCACACACGATACAACAAGGCTCTGCCTTGAAAGCATTGAGAATTATGCTGAAAACGGCAAAACGATGCTCGATATCGGTTGCGGCAGCGGCATTCTCTCTGTTGCAGGTCTGCTTCTCGGTGCGGATTCGGCAGTGGGCGTTGATATTGATGCCCTTGCCGTTAAAACCGCAAAAGAAAACGGCGCAACAAACGGCTTTGGCGAACCGCAGTTTACCGTTCTGCAGGGCTCTATGACTGATAAGGTCAGCGGTAAGTTTGATATCATTGCCGCAAATATTGTTGCCGACATCATCGTTATGCTTTGCGATAATATCAAAGATTATATGAATCCCGGTGCGGTATTCATTACTTCGGGCATCATCGTTCCCCGTGAAGATGACGTGCTTGCCGCTTTTGCAAAGAACGGCCTTGAAATTATTGCCCGCCACGAAAGCGGCGGCTGGCTCTGCTTTGAAACGAGGGTGAAAGCCTGATGAGCATTCAGACGGAGCTTAAAGAATTTTTGCTTGAAAAAGGTGTTTCAGACGTTGGCTTTTTTACTGCGGATGACGGTCCTCTGCCTTTCGGAGTGAGCATTGCGGTCAGGCTCTCGGAAGCGATAATCAATGAGATTGAAGATGAGCCGACCCACACCTATTTCAACCATTACCGCAACGTAAATGCTTTTATTGACGCAATGCTTCTGCAGGCAGGACTTTTTCTGCAAAGAAAAGGTTACCGTTATATAACCGTTGCCGCTTCGCAGAGCATCAATAAAGACGGCTGGAATTATTGCGGCAGATATTCCCATAAAAAAGCCGCCTGCCTTGCAGGTCTCGGCTCAATCGGCAGAAATTCGCTGTTTCTGCATTATGAATACGGAAGTTTTGTAAGGCTCGGAACAATTTTCACCGATTGCCCGTTTGATGTTTCCGACGTTGAAATAAAAAACGTATGCAACGGCTGCGACCTGTGCGTCAAAGCTTGTCCTGCAAAAGCAATCAAGGGTGTTGATTGGTATCCGGGGATTCCGAGAGAAGAAATCTTTGACCCCGAAGCCTGCAGCACCTTTATGAAAACCAAGTTTCAAAAAATTGGCAGAGGCTCAGTATGCGGAATATGTATGAGTGTTTGTCCCATGAATAAACAGAGGTGAAATTATGAGAGTTTTCACAGAAAAACTTACCGATGACGGCGTAACGCTCACCGCGTATCTGCCCGATTATTCGGACGAAATGAAGCATATGGCAAAGCGCCCCACAATGCTTGTTCTGCCCGGCGGAGCTTATATGTTCTGCTCTGACAGAGAGGCTGAACCTGTTGCTTTTGCTTATAACGCACAGGGATATAATACCTTTATTCTCCGCTATTCCGTTGGCAAAGAAAAAGGCGTTTTCCCCGGACCTCTTGAGGACGCAAACCTTGCAATGCAGATGATAGTTGATAATGCGGAAGAATGGGGTGTTGATACCTCAAAAATTGCGGCAATCGGCTTTTCGGCAGGCGGTCATCTTTGTGCCGCGCTTGCAACAATGGGCAAGATAAAGCCCGCTGCTGTTGTTCTCGGATATCCCTGTATTCTCGAATCAATCAGCCCCATTCTTGCAGGTCCGATTCCTTCGCTGGATGAAAAGGTTGATGCAAACACTCCGCCTGCATTCATTTTTCACGCTGCACAGGATGACTGTGTGCCTGTTGAGCACTCTCTCGCATTTGCAGCGGCTCTTGCAAAAGCAGGTATACCCTTTGAACTTCATGTTTTTGAAAAAGGTTATCACGGTTTCTCAACCTCAAACAACTGGGTTTGTGATAAGCAGGAGCACGTCAATTATCTTGCCCATACAAAATGCTGGGTTGAAATGAGCGTGCGCTGGCTGGATCAGAGATTTAATCAATAATTTATTTTTAATAAAAAGACGCATCATTTTTTGATGCGTCTTTTTTTATGTGAATTATCACAGGCGAATCTGTGCATAATAATAACAATTCTTTATGATTTTTACGGAGGTAATTATATGAAAAAAAGAATTGTTGCAATTCTGACCGTCATTTGTTTGGCGGCAGGTGTTTTTTCAGGTTGTACCCGTATGAAACCTGCAGGTCCCGAGGGCACGGTAACCGAAATACGCTATCTCAATTTCAAACCCGAAATAGCTGAGGTTTATGATGAGATTTCAAGAGTGTATGAAGAAGAAACAGGCATAAAGCTTATTGTTGAAACCGCCGCTTCGGGCACATATGAGTCAACTCTCACCGCCCGTATGGCAACCGATGAAGCACCAACGATTTTTCAGATTAACGGCCCTATCGGCTATGCCTCGTGGGCTGAATACTGCGCCGACCTTAAAAACACTGAGCTTTATAAGCATCTGACGGATAAATCTCTTGCCATAACAAAGAATAACGGCGTTTACGGCATTCCCTACGTTGTTGAGGGCTACGGTATTATTTATAACAAAGCAATTCTCAATAAATATTTTTCTTTGCCAAACAGAAATACGTCTTATAACTACGTCGAAGAAATAACAAGCTTTGCGGCGCTCAAGGCTGTTGTTGAAGATATGCAGGCGCGCAGGGCAGACCTCGGTATTCAGGGCGTTTTTGCCTCAACTTCTCTCAAAACAGGCGAAGACTGGCGCTGGCAGACTCATCTTATGAATATTCCCGTAACGCTTGAATTTCTCGATAAAAACATCGACCTCACGGGTGATAAATATAAGAGCATCGATTTCACTTATTCGGAGAATTTCAAAAATATTTTTGATTTATATATCAACAACTCAACAACCGATAAGGCACGTCTCGGCACGGTTGACGTAACGACTTCAATGGCGGAATTTGCTCTGGGTAAATGTGCAATGGTGCAAAACGGCAACTGGGGCGCTTCGCAGATTCTCGGTGTTTCGGGCAACACTGTGAGAGCCGAGGATATCGGATTTTTGCCGATTTATACGGGAACAAGGGGAGAGGAAAACCTCGGCATCAGTATCGGTACGGAAAATTTTATTTGCATCAACGCAAAGGCAAGCGAAGCTCAGCAGCAGGCGGCTGCAGATTTTCTCTGGTGGCTTTTCAGTTCAGAAAAGGGTAAAAAGCTTGTAACGGAAGGTCTTGGATTTATCGCACCGTTTGATACTTTTTCTGCCGAAGAAACGCCCGATGACCCTCTTGCAAGAGAGGTTGTGCGTTGGCTGAATAACGATAAGGTGATCAATATTCCTTGGAATTTCACCGTTTTTCCGAGCCAGACCTATAAAGAGCGCTTTGGTTCTGCTTTGCTCAAATATGCTCAGGGCGCAATGAACTGGGAACAGGTCAAAAAGCAGGCGGTTGACGAATGGAAAAAAGAATTCGGAGCATAATATATCTGACATCGGGGCTGTTTGCACACGCTGCGGCAGCTCCGTATCTATCCTCGGAGATGATTGAATGCATAAATCGCTTAAAAAATATTTTCCTGTTTTTGTTATGCCTGTGCTTGCGGCGTTTACGGTTTCTTTTCTTGCCCCGTTTGCAATGGGCGTTTATCTTTCGTTTACCCGTTTCAAAACCGTTGACTCAAGCGAATGGGTAGGATTCGAAAATTACATCAGCATTTTCACTCAGGACGAAACTTTTCTTTATTCGCTTTGGCTGACGGTCAGATTCACCGTTGTTTCGATAATAACGGTCAATGTTCTGGCTTTTGCCGTTGCGTTGCTGCTTACGCGAAAGCTGAAAGGCATCAATTTTTTCAGAACGGTTTTCTTTATGCCTAATCTTATCGGCGGCATAGTTCTCGGTCATATCTGGAGCCTTATCATTAACGGTATTCTCGGTTTTTACGGTGTTGATATCACCTATGACCCGAGCTACGGCTTCTGGGGTCTTGTTGTGCAGATGAACTGGCAGATGATAGGCTATATGATGATTATTTATATTGCAGGTTTGCAGAATATTCCCGAGCAAATCAACGAAGCGGCAGCGATTGACGGTGCTTCGCCTGTGAGAAAGCTTTTCAGTATAACGCTCCCGATGGTTATGCCGTCTGTCACAATCTGCACCTTTCTTACCCTGACCAATTCATTTAAGCTTTTTGACCAGAACCTTGCCCTTAACGGCAAAAATGCAGAAACGTCGCTTCTGGCGCTTGATATATATAAAACTTTTTATGATCATACGGGTCTGCGGCTTGCTGAATGGCACGGCATCGGTCAGGCAAAAGCGGTTGTTTTCTTTCTGCTTGTGGCGGTGATTGCGTTTGTTCAGCTTCGTGTAACGGGCAGAAAGGAGGTTGAGCATTAATGAAAACAAGGCGAAAAGCTTTTAATGCGGTGATTTATGCCGTTTTGATTTTGCTTGCGGCGGTGTTCCTTGCCCCCGTTTTTATAGTTATAATGAACTCGTTCAAGGGTAATTTCTATATTTCCGAGGAGCCGTTCACCTTGCCGAAAGATGAAAAATATGTCGGCATTGAAAACTTCATCAAAGGCTTCACTCAATCTGATTTTCTGCAGGCGTTTTTGAATTCTGCCGTGATAACCGTCTTTTCCGTTGCGGGCATAGTTCTTCTCACGGCTATGGCGGCTTGGTATATAGTCAGAATCAAAAACCGCTTCACGAAAATGCTCTATTATCTTTTCACTTTCAGTATGATAGTGCCGTTTCAGATGGTTATGTATACCATGACCTATTTTGCCTTTGAGCTTGATCTTAACAGCATTCCGGGTATAGTTTTTATCTATCTCGGATTCGGTGCAGGGCTTTCGGTTTTTATGTTCAGCGGCTTCATAAAAAGCATACCTGCCGAGATTGAAGAGGCGGCGGTTATTGACGGCTGCGACCCGATACGCACGTTTTTTATGATTGTTTTTCCGATTCTCAGACCAACGGCAATAACCGTTGCGATTCTGAATGCAATGTGGGTGTGGAACGATTATCTGTTGCCCTATCTTGTTCTCGGCTCAGGCGAAAAGCGTACTCTGCCCGTTGCTGTTCAGATGGCGCTCACAGGCGGCTACGGTAACAAGGATATGGGCGCTCTGATGGCAATGCTCGTGCTGGCAATTCTGCCGATAATCATTTTCTATCTTTTCTGTCAGAAATATATAATAAAAGGCGTTGTTGCAGGCGCGGTTAAGGGGTAGGTGCTCGGATGGCTGCAATAGAGTTCAGAAACGTTATCAAGCGCTTTGATAACGGCAAAGTAACGGTAATTCCCGATTTATCGCTTGAAATAAAAGATAAAGAATTTATTGTTCTTGTAGGACCTTCGGGGTGCGGAAAATCCACCACTCTGCGTATGATAGCGGGGCTTGAGGATATAACGGAGGGCGAGCTTTATATTGACAATAAGCGCGTTAACAACGTTGCACCCAAAGACAGGGATATAGCGATGGTTTTTCAGAGCTACGCGCTGTATCCGCATATGAACGTTTATAAGAATATGGCATTTGCGCTCAAGCTTAGAAAAGTTCCGAAGAAAGAGATAGATAAAAAGGTTCGTTGGGCGGCATCGATTCTTGATATCGAGCCATATCTTGACCGTAAGCCGCGAGCGCTTTCGGGCGGTCAGCGGCAGAGAGTTGCGCTTGGCAGAGCGATGGTTCGTAATCCCAAGGTGTTTTTGCTTGATGAACCGCTGTCCAATCTTGATGCAAAACTGCGCACCGAAATGCGCAGCCAGATAACAATGCTCCATAAGCGTTTGCAAACAACCTTTGTTTACGTTACCCATGACCAGACAGAAGCAATGACCATGGCAGACAGAATAGCTGTTATGGATAAGGGCGTTATAAGACAGTTTGATACGCCGCAGAAGCTCTATGCCGAGCCTGCGGATATGTTTGTGGCAGGGTTTATCGGTTCGCCGAGAATGAATTTTATTGAGTGCGAAATCAAAAGGCGCAACGATTATCTTACCGCTGAATTTGCAGGCAACAGTCTGCGTATTCCGTCGGCAAAAACGAAGGCTCTTGAAGCGTATGAAAACCGTACGGTTATTCTCGGCATCCGTCCCGAGGATATCTCGGCATATTCAGGCGGAATGAATATGCAGGAGAGCTGTGTTATTACAGCCAATGCCGATATAGCGGAGATGACGGGCGGTGAGGTTAACGTTTATTTCACGCTTGAGAACAGCCGATGCATAGCCCGAATACGAACGGAAAGAAAGATAACCTCGGGTGATAAGATAAAGCTTTTGCTTGATTGCAACATGGCACACTTTTTTGATAAAGAAACAACAAAGGCGATTGGCAGAATATGAGAGGCAGCGGCATTCTTTTGCATATAACGTCTTTGCCTTCACCTTACGGTATCGGCACTCTCGGCAAAACAGCATATGATTTTGCCGATTTTCTTCAGGAATCGGGGCAGAAATATTGGCAGATTCTTCCGCTTGGTCATACGGGATTCGGCGATTCACCGTATCAGTCTTTTTCTGCGTTTGCAGGCAACCCCTATCTGATTGATTTGGATTTGCTCTGTGAACAGGGCTTGCTGAAAAGTGAAGAATACCGAGGCGTTTACTGGGGCGCAGACAGACGTAAAACCGATTACGGAATTCTTTCTCAAAAGCGTATACGCATACTGAAAAACGTGTGTGAGCGTTTTGTAAAAAGGCAAGAATATGAGCTTTTCTGTGCTGAAAACGCATATTGGCTTGAAGATTATTCCGTGTTTATGGCGCTCAAGGAGTTGTTTTCGGGCAGACCGTTTTTTGAATGGAAAAAGCCGTTGCCTCAGCCTGATAAAAAAGATTGTGAGTTCTGGAAAATTCTGCAGTTTCTTTTCTTTGAGCAATGGAAAAAACTGAAAAGTTACGTTAACTCAAAGGGGATAAAAATAATAGGCGACCTGCCGATTTACGTTGCGTATGACAGCTCCGACGTTATGGGAAGTCCCGAGCTTTTCGAGCTTGATAACAGAGGAGCACCTGTCAACGTTGCCGGTGTGCCGCCTGACAGTTTCAGCCCTGAAGGTCAGCTATGGGGAAATCCTGTTTTTGATTGGGAATATATGCGCCAAAGCGGCTATCGCTGGTGGATAAAGCGCATAAGCCATTCGCTGAAACTTTTTGACGTGGTACGAATTGACCATTTCAGAGGCTTTTCGAGCTATTATTCCGTACCTTTCGGCAGCAAAAATGCTGTCAACGGTTCGTGGAGAGCTGGACCGGGTGCGGAGCTTTTTGAAACTGTTGAAGCTGCAACAGGAAAACCTGCCATTATTGCGGAGGACTTGGGATTTATCGATGACGGAGTGCGAGATCTGATAAAGAAAACAGGTTTCCCGGGCATGAAGATTTTGCAGTTTGCGTTTGACAGCCGCGAAGAAAGCGATTATCTGCCGCATAACTATGATAAAAACTGCGTTGCTTATATCGGCACGCACGATAACGATACCCTTGCAGGCTGGCTTGAAAATGCGTCGGGAGAAGACGTTGCGTTTGCTGCCGAATATCTTCGGCTGAACCGCGCCGAGGGATATTCGGAGGGTATAATAAAATCCGCAATGGCGAGCGTTGCGGATACCGTTATTCTTACAATGCAGGATCTGCTCGGACTTGGCAGCAGCGCAAGGATGAATGTTCCTTCAACCGCATTCGGCAACTGGCAATGGCGTGCGCTTGAAAGCGATTTTTCTCCGTTCCTGGCAAGAAAACTGAAAAACCTCACCGCACTTTACGGAAGATAAAAAGGGTTGGCTTACTGCTGTAAACCAACCCTTTTTATGTATTTCTATCAGTCAGGTTTTTAATCCATTTTTTGGATTTGAAACGGTAAAGACTCAAAACGGATTTGAGCAAATCTTCGCCCAGATACATCGCAATCAGAAGGTAATGGAATTCAACCTTTGCGACCATTCCGAGATAAACAACAAGCGGAACGCCGATGAGATACATTGAAATGCAGTCATAAAAAATACCAACCTTTGTGTCGCCGCCTGCTCTGAAAGTGCCGACGATGAGCGTATACGGAATATTCCTTATCGGAAGCCAGAGGCAATAGATAAGAATAAGCTTTGATGCAAGGTTAAATGCACCCTGCGTTTCAATGTTCAGAAGCGAGAGAAGAGGCTCTCTGCAAACAGCAAGAACGCTGCCTGTAACAATGCCGATAATCGGCGTCATTATAACAAACTTTTTTGCGAGCTTATATGCTTCGCTTTCTCTGCCTTCTCCGATGGTTTTGCCCGTCATAATCGAACAGGCGTGGCAGATACCCACAAAGAAAACGAACGCAACCTGTTCAACTGAGCTGAAAATCGTGTATCCTGCGTAGTTTTCGTAGCCCTGCCTTGCATAAACCATCGCGTAGATATTGGTGCCGATAGCCCATACGCCTTCGTTGAGCACAACGGGAAGGCAAACCACGCAGAATTTTTTGATAAAACTGCCGCTGAACGCGAAAAACTCTTTAATCGGAGCTTTGAACACCTCTTTCGAGTTGCTCATAACGAACATAAGTATGACTGCTTGCACCATTGCCGAAATCAGCGAAGCGAGTGCCGCACCTCTGATTCCGAGAACGGGAAAACCGATTTTGCCGTAAATAAGAACATAGTTGAGAATGGTGTTGACCGCAACTGCAATAATTGAAGAAAACAGAGGAGGATTAACCTTTTCTGTTGCTCTTAAAACTGTGCAGGCGATCTGATTGAATGCTGAAAAAATACCCATAAACGCAACAATGCGCATATATTTGGCGGCCTCTTTGGCAACTGCATCTTCGTTTGTAAAAACTCTTGCAAGCTGTTCGGGAAAACCAGCCATAAGGAAGCAGAAAACAAATGCAACTCCGAGGCTGAAAATCATTGCCGCACCGCAGGTTTTGCGGATGTTTGTTTTTTCTTTTGCGCCCCAATATTGCGAAATCAGCGCCGCAGAGCCCGATGAAGTTCCGAAATAAAAAAGATTCATCAGGAATATCCATCTTGATGAAACGCCGACTGCAGAAACCGTAACGTTGCCGAGGCTTGTGACCATTGCCGTATCAACGAGCTGAGCGCACGAAACAAGAAGCTGCTGCATCGCAATGGGCAAGGCAAGCTTTGCCATATTTTTAAAAAAGTTGTTGCTTTTTGTTGTTTCCATTTTTAATCTCCGATTATAATTTACCGCCAATATTTTATTGTAAATCCGAGATAAAGTCAAGAGATAACAAAAAATCTTAAAAATTAGAGCAATATTAATAATATTCTTATTGATTTTTAAATTTTTAGGGTATATAATGCAAGTTGAATTATAATAATTTAGCGGAAGGTGTTTATTATGGCAAATTACAATGAATACGCAGGCGTATATTCTCTGCTTCTCACTCCCTTCAAATGGGATAAAAGCGTTGACTATAAGGCTTATGAAGAATATGTTGCCTGGCAGGCAGCGTTCAAGCCCCAGCATCTTTTTGCAGTTTGCGGCTCATCAGAAATGA
>JAFXJO010000050.1 GCA_017532185.1 Clostridia bacterium
CGCCGCCGATGGGAAGACCTGTGAGGCTGTTTTTGAAGGTCTGCTCAAAAGCAAGGAACTTCATAATACCTGTATAAACTGAGGGATGGAAACGGAGACCGCCCTTATAAGGACCGATTGAACCGTTGAACTGAACTCTGTAACCTCTGTTAACCTTAACGTTACCTTCATCGTCAACCCATGTTACTCTGAAAGAAATCTGTCTTTCGGGTTCAACGATTCTTTCGAGAAGTGAATACTTTTCGTATTCGGGATGCTGATTGATAACGGGTTCAAGGGATTCGAGAACCTCGGTAACAGTCTGCACGAACTCGGGTTCGTTAGCGTTTTTCTTGGCAACTTCGTCAATAACTCTTTTAACGTAGCTCATAAAATATACTCCTTCTGTGCCGCAATAACGGGAACGCTTTTGCGCTCAGGCAAAGCGGAAAATTACAAAATAAACTATGCTTTTTAGTCAGGCAATATACCCTGCCAATATATCAAAACAGATATATTGCTCCGAATTGTAGAATATTTTAACGCAACGGGGCGGATATTGCAACCCCAAATGCAAAAAAATTCATTTTTTTATGTAATTTTGGCGAAATGGCATAACAAAGCGATGGAAATGAAGCTCAAATTTCAAAAACTTTCATAAAAAGCATCCTTTCAAAGCTCTTGAAAATGCTGTCATATGCTGATGATGATTGACAATGATATATAAATAATGTATAATAATACAAATTATTCTTTTAGGAGGCTTGCTCTATGTTTTGCGGAAAATGCGGAGCTGAAGTAGCTTCAGGTAAGTTTTGTATCAAGTGCGGTGCACCTTTGAACTTGCCCAATCCCGTTGCTGAAGAAAAAACAACGATTCTTGATGAAAACAATAGTTTTTCGGATGAGCCTACCGTTATGGCGGCTGATGATTCAACGGTTTTGGTTAATGATGATTCAACTGTTGCAACAGGTGAGTTTGATGCAACTGTTGCTGCTCCCGTTTACGCTGCGCAGGCACCTGCAGAAAACATTGTGCCGCCCGCAATGCCCATCCTTCCTCTCGATCCCAAAGCGGCAAAGAAAGCTGAAAAGGCTGCCGGAAAGGCAAACAAGAAACCGATGAGCACAAAGAAAAAGGTGCTTGTTGCAATTTCAAGCGTTCTTGCTTTTATCATTGTTCTGAGTTCGGTGGTTGTTGGCGTTGTTGCATTCACACCCAAGTTTAAGTTTATGTTGGCTGCATATAATACCTTCAGAATGAAAAGCTTTGATGCGACTATGATTTCGGAGTCATACGAATACGAAGAGATTGATGAAGAAGAAGGCGGATATCTTTGGGATTATGACGGCAAAGATTGGAAGCTTGAATCGGGAAGTTATTCTGAAACCATACGCCAAGAACGAAAGTTTTCCTATTCTTTTGGCGAAAATGATGAAAGCAGCGAATTATATTCCGTATCAGAATCTACAAGAAAAATGACGGGTTCGGTATACGGCAAGGAATACGGTACCGAAGACGGTAACAAGTTTATAGATATAAATGAAGACAAGTTTTCATCGAGCTATTCAATTGAGTGCGGCGATGAAATATTACGAGGTTCTCTCAGCGGCAAAGACGGCTATGCCAACAGCGGTTCCTTCATAGGCGGCAAAAAGATGGCTTTTTATGAATATTCAAGAGAGAAAAATGAAGATTACATATCTATGGTTGAAAACGGCAGAATGACCGAAGAATATGCAATCGAATTTATCAAATCGATAACAGGCGCCCATGATGCAAAGGAATTTGAATTTGGCGAATGGGCAGGTATCGTTTATGATTTGCTTTCCCTTATGTTCAAAGAAGGTGCAATCGAAATCGTTGATACCCGTATTGAAGACGGTATGACAAAATATGATGTCAGAATTGACCCATATCTTTTTGATAAATGCAGGCTTGACTATGCGGCTGAGAACGGCGATTATAAGTCATATCTCAAGAGCAAGATTACCTATGACGGCAGTAATGAATATATAGAGCTCAAGGATATGAAGAAAAATGACGACAAATATGAAGAAAGCGTTGAATTCACTCTCGGAACAAAGGGTATGAGACTTGTTTACTTTTTGGTGGAAGAAGAGGAATCCAACAATGACAGCATGACGGTCGAAATAACCATCACAAACATAAACAAAAAGAAAGACTACAGCAGTAAATTGAGCGATATCAAGGCTATTGCCGATGAGTGGAAAGATAAATATACGTACTGCGAAACCGCTGCTGATTTCAAAGCATATTTTGAGGAAGATTCAGAATAATTAAACAGCAAAACCGTCGGTGCGCCGGCGGTTTTGCAGAATACAGAGGAGCATTTTTTTGAAGCTGATTAAAACTTATCTGATGCCTTATAAGGTAAAAATGATATGCTGCGTGATAATTCTTATTTTTCAGGCAGCGTTCAGCCTTGCTATGCCGTTTTTTATGGGCAGACTTATAGGTGTCGGTATTCAGCAAAAGGGCATTTCGGATATGCCGCCGGAGGTTATCGGCAATAATCTGCTCCAGATTTTTGAAAAGGTTTTGCCCGGCGATGTGTTTGAAGAGTTTGCTTCAATGTATGAAATTCATGACCGTTGTCCTGAAGGCAAAGCCAAAGAATTTGAACTTTTGCGCAATTGCTATTATCTCAAAGAAAATGCTGATAAGAACAGAGCGAAAGAAATTTATGAAACCGCTGTGCTTGCGGGACTTATTATTGCAAGGAACGAAACAAGCGGAGAGAAAATTTTTGATAACATAGAAAAATATGCAGACGGTCTCAGCATAACAATGCTCAGCGCACAGCTTAACTTTATTATATACAGTAATAACGGCAATGCCGATTTCGGTTATGCCTGGGATGCCGCGCTCAATACGGAACAGGCACTCAAGACCCAAACGGCGGCAACGGTTTTGCCCTATGTTTATAAAGATGCCGGCGTTGATATCGAAGCGGTGCAGAGTGCTTATATCGCAGAATGTGCCGTGGTTATGGTTGCGGCGGTTATAATGCAGATTGTCTGTATGGTTGCATCGGGCAGAATATCGGCAGACGTTTCTGCAAAGGTGCAGGGGAATATCAGAGCCGATTATATAAAGCACACCTCGGCTTTTTCGGCAAAAGAGCTTTCTCGCTTCTCGGCGGCTCATCTTGAAGAAGTGGCTGTGAGAGATGTTGAGCATATCGGTATGCTTGTCAGCTATTTTTTGCGTGTGTTTGCGTTCGCACCGATTCTTGCAATCGGCGGCACAGTTCTTTCTTTTATGCAGAGTCCCGTTTTCGGTGCGCTTATTTTGATTACGGCGCTCATCATTTGTTTTGTGCTTGTGATGATTTATTTTGCCACAATCAAAAAATACGATGCTTTGCAGACTGATTATGAGAGTTTTGTGAAACGTCTTAAGGATAATCTTGCCCAGCTTTTCACCGTACGTTCAAACTGCGCGGAAAAACACGAAGAAGCCGTGGTGCAGAAGTTCTCTTTTAAAATCAGAAAAAACGAGAACTTTGTTCTCCGTTCCGTTTATATTGCTATGAGCATTATAACGCTGATTTCAAATATTATAACAGCGGTGCTTGTTGTTGCAGGCGGTGAGGAATTGCTCGATTCATCGCTCGGTATCGGAGATATCGTTTCGTTTCTGCAGTATTCTGTTATAACTGTTTCAGCGTTTATGATGTTTGGTGCGGTTGTTGTTTTTGCGCCCAGAGCATCGGTTGCGGCGAAAAACGTTAAAGAGATAATGAACACTCCCATAAGCGTTGTTTCGGGCAAAGTTATTCCCGATGAAAACGAAAAATGGGATATTGAATATAAGGATGTTTCTTTGAAGTGCGGCAACGTAAGCTTCACTGCAAAGCACGGCGAAATTACCGCCATAGTCGGCACAACGGGTTGCGGCAAATCAACTCTGCTCAGTTACATCACCCGTTATGCACAGCCCGAGAGAGGCGAAATTCTTATAGGCGGCAGAAGAATTGAAGAATATGATCTTGAATATCTTCATAAGAACGTTTCGTTTGCTCAGAGCAAACCCGTTCTTTTTTCAAAAACACTTCGCGAAAACCTTTTGCTCCACGGCGCACCCGATAACAGCGACGTTATGCTTGATGCACTTCAAAAGGCAAGATGCGGTTTTATCGCAACAAATAAAGAAGACCTCAAAAAGTTTCTTATAAATAAAGGTGAAAATTACAGCGGCGGTCAGAAAAGCCGTATTGCCGTTGCAGGCGCAATAGCCAAAAATGCAAAGGTTTATGTTTTTGACGATTGTCTGACTGCGGTTGATACCGAAACCGAAGCGGCAATTATGCAGGCTGTTTCGCAAAAATGCAAGGATGCGGCGGTGCTGATTGTTTCTCAAAGAATAAGCAGCGTTATGAATGCCGACAGAATAATAGTTGTTTCAGACGGCGGCGTTATAGGCGAAGGCAGGCATAACGAGCTTGTTGAAACCTGCGAGCTTTACAGAGAGCTTGTTGAGCTCCAGGCGGGGGAGGTGAGCTGCAATGAGCAATAACGGCAGTTCCGTTCTCAAGGTCAGGTTTGATACCTCAACAATGTCTCAAGGAAAAGCGGATAAAAAAACGTATCGTGCCCTTGCGGCAGACCTCAGACCCTATGGCTTTTTGCTTGCCCTTTTTATGATGTTTACGGTGTTGGGCGGTGCGGCGTTTGCATATCTGCCCAAAATCCTCGGCGAAGTTATCGACGTTTATGCTTCGAAGCTTATTGAATCTGTATTTACAGGCAAAGCAGTTGAAGTAACAGCGTCAATTCTTCCCATTATCGGTTTTGCGGCGGCGTTGCTTGCAATCAACGTTATTTCATCTTTGCTTCAGGGCGTAATTGTCAGCCGCGTAACGTCGGGCTATTCGCATAGGCTCAGATGCAGAATGTTTGAAAAATTCAACCGTCTGCCTGCTTCATATGCCGATAATAACAGTCACGATGCGGTTATCGGAACCATAACGGAAAACGTTGATGCGCTCAACCAGAGTCTTGGTTTGTTCCTGGCAAATATAATCGATTCCGTTGTTGTTATAGCGGCGGTTACGGCAATGCTGTTTACCGTCAACAAAATTCTCTGCGTTGCTTCGATAGCTTTTCTTGCCGTCAGCTTTTGGGCTTCGTGCGCGGTGAGCAAAAAAGAAAAGCTTTCTGCCGCAGGCCAGCAAAGTGCTTCGGCAAACATCGGTTCGCGTCTGGGCGAATTCTACAGCGGACTGCGTACCGTTCAGGAATCGGGTGAGATGCAGAAGAATTTGCTGATGCTTGAAAACCTGAATGAATTCCACGCAGAAGAAATTAAAAAAGCAAGAAGAATTTCGGCAATTTCTTCTTGCATCGGAGATCTGACTCTCGGCATCTGCATAACTGCTGTTGCGGTTATCGGTGCGCTTATGATAAAAGACGGTGCGCTTTCAATCGGCGCACTTATGACGGCGGTGCTCTATGTGCGCAGGCTTCACCGTCCCGTTTCGCAGATATCAGTTTATGCGGGCGTTGTGCGTTCAATGGGCGAAGCTGCAGGCAGGGTGTTTGCGTTTATGAGCGAGTCTGAAGAAAAGACTGACGGAGAAAAGATTAACGCCGCAGATGAACTCAGGTTTGAAAACGTAACCTTTGCCTATCCGGGTACAAACGAAGATGTTTTGCAAAGCGTGTGTTTTTCGATACCGGAAAAAGGTATAATCTCGCTTTCCGGCGATACGGGCGCAGGCAAAAGCACGCTTGTTAAGCTTATGCTCAGGTTTTATCAGCCCGACAGCGGAAAGATTTGTTGCGGAGACAAGGATATAGCGGATTTTGAGCTTGAAGGATACCGCAGGAAGTTCAGCGTTATAAATCAGGAGGCAACCCTCTTTGAAGAAACTCTTGCGGCAAACATTGCATACGGCAAAGCAAATGCCGATATGCAGGCGATTGAGGCGGCTGCAAGGCTTGCAGGTGCAGATGAGTTCATTTCACGCCTGCCCGACGGTTATAATACCGTTTTCAGCGCTTCGCCGCAGAACATCTCAAACGGCGAAATTCAGCTTGTGCTTCTTGCAAGAGCTTTCCTCAATAAAACGCCTTACGTTATCTTTGATGAAGCAACGGCTTACGTTGACACAAAGACAGAAATTAAGGTCAAGGAAACGCTCTCGGAGCTTTCAAAGGAATCGGCGGTTATCATCATCGCTCACAGGCATTCAACTGTTGAAAATGCCGATAAAATAATCAGAATCGAAAACGGAAAAATAAGATAAAAGAAAAAGAGCTGTCACAAAAAGTGACAGCTCTTTGTTTTTGAGTTTTAGTCTGAATTATTCAGCCTTGGGAGCCTCAACGGGGCAAGCATCTGCGCAAGCACCGCATTCGATGCAAGCATCAGCGTCGATAACGTACTTGCCGTCGCCTTCAGAAATAGCCTCAACGGGGCATTCTGCTGCGCAAGCGCCGCATGAAATGCAAGCGTCGTCAATAATGTATGCCATGGGAATCTTCCTCCTTATAATAAGTTCAAGTTCATTGTAACATATTATTTTAAAAATGCAAGAGCTTTTTTAGGAAAATCAGCCTTCAATATCTTTCAGCGCTTCAATTTCTGCTCTGTCAACCTTTATTTTGGAATCGCGAACAATTTTAACCTCTTTGCGGTTGAAGGGCTTGGGAGGTGCATCGGGGTTGTTATGAAGCTGAACCTTGAGCGCGCCTGTGAGAAGGCTGCATTCGGTAACGGTACCTGCACCTTCGTTTGTTTCAACAATTGCGCCGGGCTTGGGAGTGATTTTAAGAAGATGCTCGTATGCGTTCTGCTCATATTTGAGGCAGCACATAAGTCTGCCGCAGGCGCCGCTGATTTTTGCGGGGTTGAGCGAAAGACCCTGTTCCTTTGCCATCTTGATTGAAACAGGCTGGAATTCGCCGAGGAAACTGCCGCAGCAGAAAGGTCTGCCGCAGATGCCGAGACCGCCGAGCATTTTGGATTCATCGCGCACACCTATCTGGCGAAGCTCGATTCTTGTTCTGAAAACACCTGCAAGGTCTTTAACGAGTTCTCTGAAATCCACTCTGCCGTCGGCTGTGAAATAAAAGAGAATTTTGCCGCCGTCAAAAGTATATTCAACGTCAACGAGCTTCATTTCAAGACCGTGGTTTGCGATTTTCTTTTGGCATATATCAAAAGCTTCGCGTTCTTTTGCTTTGTTTGCGGCAACGGTTTCAAGGTCCTCGTTTGTTGCGGTGCGGATAAGTTTTTTAAGCGGCTTAACGATTTCTTCATCGTTTATTTCTCTGTTATCCATTGCAACCTCGCCGCATTCAATGCCGCGTACGGTTTCAACGATAACCTTTTCGCCCTTTTTGAGAGTATGACCGTCGGGGTCAAAATAATATACTTTGCCAACTTCTTTGAAGCGGACACCTATAACTTCAGCCATAGTAACCTCCTTATTTTGAAACGGCTTTGCGCAAGGTTGTGCAAAGCGCGGTAAGCATCAGATTGTGGTTTGCGTTCATCCGAACCGAAAGCATCAGTTTATCACAGGCTTCAATAAGGTCCGAAAGTGCGCGGCGGCTGAGCTTTCTTGCAAGCTCTTCGGGCAGTGAACCGAATTCCTCGCCGCCGTCGGGAGCATTATATTTTTCACGCATTGCTGCCGCAAAGACTTCCTGAATAACAGGCAATGCGGATTTGAGCAATTTTGCATCTTTTTCAAAAACTGCGGCTGCCTTGACAATTTCAATATCATCGATGGCGGCAACCGATTTGGCAATTGCCGTTGCCGCTTCAACAGCGGCAGCTCTGTTTTCATCGCTTTCTTCGGCTTTTGCTTCACCGATGGTGAAAACCGTAGCTCTTGAGAGAACGGTGGGCAGAAAGCCTGATTTTGATGAGCAGAGCATAATGAAATTAACGTATGAGGGCGGCTCTTCGAGAATTTTGAGAATTGCGTTTTGTCCCTCTGTGCCCATTGTGTGGGCATTTTCAAGAATAAAAACCTTTTTATCGGCTTCGTTGGGTATGATATATGCGTTGTTTCTGATTTCTCTTACGAAATCAACCTTAAAGGCTCTGGGTTTGTCTTCTGCGGTGAAAAACGGAATATCGGGGTGCGAATCTGCAATAGCTTTTTTGCAGTGAGAACAAACTCCGCAAGGTGCTTCTGCCTTTCCTGCGGAGCAAACGAGAGCCGCCGCAAGCTTTTTTGCAAGGGTCAGTCTCTCCGCAACCGTGCCGCCTTCAAGAATAACGGCGTGGGGAAAACGTCCCGAGGCAAGCATTAACTTGAGCGTTGCTTCAAGGGGATTGTTCAAATCAAAATCCGCTTTATTCATCTGGCGTTTTCTCCTTGTTTAATATTGAAAGATTGCGGTCAACAACCTTTTTGCCTCTCCATGCATAAGCTCTGCCTTCAAGACTTGTATCGTCTGAGAGAATGGGTATGCAAGAGGAGATGAATTCTTCTATATCGGTTTTTGCGGCGTTTCTGTTCATCGGGCAGATATCCTGGCAGATATCGCAGCCCCAGGCGCAGCCGCAGTTTATCATCAGTTCTTTTTCTCTTTCGGTGAGTTCACCTTTTTTCTGAGTGATTGCAGAAAGACATTTTACTCCGTCAACACCGCTTTCGCTTATCGCGCGCGCAGGGCAGGATTCGATGCATTTGCCGCAACCGATGCAGTTATTCATATTAATCTGATTTGCGGGTATCTCAAGGTCAGTAACGATTTCGCCGAGAAAAACGTATGAGCCGTAGTCTTTGGTTATGAGCAAGGAGTTTTTGCCCCTTACACCGAGACTTGCATGAATTGCGGCTCTTACCTCGGGAATCGGAGAATTATCCGCAAAAGGAACGAAGCTGTTTTCGGGAAAAAGTTTTTTTAATTTTTCACAGGCTTTTTGGAGTCTGTTTAATGCAACGTCGTGGTAATCAGTTACCGCAGCGTATTTTGAAACGTTGGAATTTTTATAATTTTCTTCATCGAGAAGATAGGGAAAGCAGGCAACGATAACGCTTTTTGCGTTTTCGGGCAGTCTGCTTTTAGCTCTGCAATCGATGAGGTGTGCCCTGATATCTTCAAAGCGGCATACACCCCACAGCGGAGCAACGCCGTTCATTATATTTTTTATATTCATAAATTATGCCATCTGCGCAACGGCTATCATAACGGGCATTGTGATAATCGAAATGAAGCTGACAACCTCAACCGTCTGCGAAGCAAGACCTGTATCTCTGCCGTATTTAGCGGCAAACAGAGCCGTGTTGCTGGCACTCGGTGCGCTTGCAGGCACCATAACAGAGCCGAGAAGCACGCCGCTGATGCCGAAAAGTTTGAAAAGAAGAAGCAGGATTACGGGCGTGACAAGCAGCTTTATAACCGCAACGCCGTAAATGCGCCATTCTTTGAATATTGATTTGAAGCTTGTGTTTGCGATGTAAGTGCCGAAAATAAGCATAGCAAGGGGACTGTTGAGGCTCGCAACGTAGCTTATGGGAGAGAGAACCATTCTCGGCATTTCAACTTCAAGCAGAAAAAGAGGCATACCGATTGCAACGGAAATTATGCCGGGGTTGAAGATGAGCTTTTTGATATCAAACTTTTGCTTGCCTTCCATACCTTTGGTCATAACATAAATGCCGTGGGTGAAGCTGAAAATCTGGAAAGAGATAACGATTGCCGAGCAATAGAATACGCCCTCAGAACCGAAAAGAGCATCGGCAAGAGGCAGGCCCATATAGCCGCAGTTGCCGTAGCAGCTTGCATATCTGAAAATAGCCGCCTTTTCTTTGTTGGGGCAACGTGTGAAAAGAAGCGGAGCCATAACAACGCAAAGCCCGTGAAGCAAAAATCCGCAGCCGAGAGCGATAAAAAGACCTTTTATTGTTTCGCTGTTATATTCGAGGTTGAGAAAACTCTCAATAATAACTGCAGGCGTAACTATATAAAAGAGAAGGTCGGTGCAGTTTTTTGCGGTTTTTTCGGGAAAGAAGCCGACTTTATCGGCAACAAAGCCAACGGCGGCAATAAGATAGAGAATGATAACCTGCTCGCCGGCAAGAAGCATATTTTTTAAAAACATCGCTTATTCCTCGGTTGTTTCTGTTGTTGTGTCTTTATTCGGTTTAAGAGTAACTCTTGTTAGAACGATTGCGATAATGAAAAGCGCAACGGCAATGTCTGAATATTCAAGCATTGAGCCGGTATAAACAACGTCTGATTTACCTGTGAGTGCAAGAATCAAACGCGGTACGGAGCAAACAAGAGCCATTAAAGCTGCAGGCAGACCGTAGGCAGCAAGCTTCCAGCCGCAATTTTCATCGTTAACCTTTGAATTGCATTGCGCAAAATTCATAAAGAAAAGAATCATAAACGCCAGCATCAGCATCTCAAACATCAGTTCGGAAACCCTTACATAGCTGATAGTTCTCATAAATCTTGCGACCATACGGAGCATTGACCACAGAACGGGCATAAGCGAAACAAGCTTGAATTCCGCACCCGAGCTTTTGCCTGTGAGAGAACCTACGCAGAGAACAACAAAATAAATGGCTGAAAGGAAGGCGAAAATTATCTGAGCAAGGATAACGTAGCGCGTTGTGAGTTCAGGTGATGATTCGGCAGAGGCAGAAAGTTCTTCAAGGTTTCCGACCTGCTGCAAGCAGGCAAATGTATCCAGAATCATGCCAGCCGCAACAAGACCCGAAAGAGCGCCGAATCCCGGTCTGACGGTTTTGACGTTATCATAAGCAAGCTTTTTGCTGCTGAGCAAACCGAAGATAACAACGGCAACGATTGCAACCGCAAGAATGCCATAGAGCAGATAGATGCTCCAATTGCTCTGAGCATAAAAACCTGTCTGCGGTTCGAGAATACCGCCTATATACTGATAAAGTCTCAGGGGAAGAGCGATGATAACGGCGGCAACGAAAATAAGGTTTCCGATGCCGAAGCCCGAATTGAGAATTTTATTTTTCATACAGAAAAGAACCTCGCTTTAACGTTTGTCAATTGAAACGTATTTTTTAACCTCGTTTATGTTCTTATATGCAGGACGGATGATTTTGCCGCCGGTAAGAATTTCTTCAATTCTGTGTGCCGACCAGCCTGCAACTCTTGCAACGGTGAAGATGGGAGTGAAAAGATCGGGCGGAATGTTGAGCATCTTATAGATAAGACCCGAATAGAGGTCAACGTTTGCGCACATAGCTTTTGAACTGCCCTTAACTTCTGCAAAGATTTCGGGAGTGAGTCTTTCAATGAGGTCAAGAAGAATGAATTCTTTTTCAAAATCGGTGTTTGCAGAGAATTCCTTTGCTTTTGCCTTAAGAATTTTTGCTCTGGGGTCAGAGAGTGTATAAACAGCGTGACCCATACCGTAAACAAGACCTGAGCCGTCGCCTGCTTCCTTGCGGATAATCTTGCGCAGGAAATCGGCAACCTGACCTTCGTTTGAAATATCGGTAACGCCTTCGTGGAAGTGGTCAATCATTTCAGAAACCTTGATGTTTGCACCGCCGTGCTTGGGACCTTTGAGCGAGCCGATGCCGGCTGCGATTGCCGCATAGGTATCTGTTCCGCTTGATGTGAGAACTCTTGTTGCAAAGGTTGAGTTATTACCGCCGCCGTGTTCGGCATGAACCATAAGGCAGGTATCAAGAAGCTTTGCTTCTTTATCTGTAAACACCTTATTGGGTCTGATTGAATTCAGAATTGTTTCAGCCGTTCTGTGATCGGGCTTTGTGGGATGGATATACATACTCTTGCGGTAATAATGTCTGCGCTTAACCTGATATGAATAAACCATGATTGCAGGAAGCTGTGCGATTATGTTGATGCACTGACGCAGAACGTTTTCAACCGAAGTATCGTCGGGGTTATTATCGTAAGAATAAAGAGCAAGAACCGAGCGCGAAAGCTTATTCATAATGTTGGGAGAAGGAGCCTTCATAATCATATCTTCAATAAATTCTTCAGGAAGCTCGCGGCATCTTGCAAGAATATCGCAGAAGCTGTCGAGCTGGCTTTTTGTGGGCAGTGAGCCGAAAAGAAGGAGCCAGATAACCTCTTCAAAGCCGAAGCGGTCCTCGGCGATAACGTTGTTGACGATATCGCTCATCTCGTAGCCTCTGAAATAAAGGTGACCTTCGCAGGGAACTTTTCGCCGTCATCAATAATGTAACCGCCAACGGAGCAGACTCTTGATATGCCTGCCATAACGCCTGTGCCGTCAGAATTTCTCAGACCTCTTTTAACGTTGAAACGGTCAAAATCTAAAACGTCAATGTGGTTATATTTGCGAATCTGGTCGCATAAATTTTTAATATTGGAATCGGAAACCATATTATCGTAGTTAGCCATACCGTATATCCTCACTTTCTGAAAGGTAATAATATTATCTCCATTATATCATTATAATTAATTTATTATACACCTGTATATTAATAAAAGTCAAGTGAACAAAAGGTTAATAAAACCGCGCAAAACAGAGAGTGTTTTGTGAATACAAACGAAAGGACGGAAGAAAATGCGTAAATATGCAATTATGGCGGCTTTGCTGCTCGCAGTGATGATATTCTGTCCGCTTGCGGCGATGGGGGCCAAAAACAGCGAAGAAGTTGCGGCGGCACCTGTTGTTTCTTACAGTGTTGAGGACAAAACCGAATATATTACCGTTATGTCTTCTGAAACAGGCGGCACAAAAAGAATTGAAATGCGCGAATACCTTATCGGCTGTGTCGCGGCAGAAATGCTTCCCGGCTGCCATGAAGAAGCGCTCAAGGCTCAGACGGTTGCAAGTTATACATATGCAAAAAGGTTAACCGAAAATTCCTCCGACCTGATAACGGACAGTCCGTTGACGCATCAAGGCTATGCAGACAGACAGACGAGAATGGAAAACTGGGGAAGCGATTTTGAGAAAAACGAGCAAAAGATTTCGCAGGCAGTTGATGCAGTATACGGTTATTCGGTAAAGTACGGCGGCGAAACTGCGCTCACGCTTTATCATTCAATCAGCGCCGGACAGACGCAGAGTGCCGAAGCCTTATGGGGAGAGGATTACCCTTATCTGCAGAGTGTGCAGAGTCAGGGCGACAGGCTTTCGCCTGATTATATCAGCAAAACTGTTTTTGAACCTGAGAAATTTGCTTCTTTGCTCGGTTTAAGCGGTGAGGGTAATTGCGCCGAATGGGTTGAAGAATTGCAGAGCAAAGACAGCTACGTAACTTCTGCCGTAATTTGCGGAAAAGAGTTTACCGCTTCGCAAATCAGAAATGCGCTGGAGCTTAAAAGCACTGCGTTTGAGATTGAGTGCGATGACGAAAAAATAACCGTCACCTGTAAAGGTCACGGTCACGGAGTCGGAATGAGTCAATACGGAGCCGATTATATGGCAAGGCAGGGGAGCACATGGCGCGAAATCCTGCTTCATTACTATCCCTCGGCGGTTATAGAAAAATAAGAAAGGCTTGCATCGTCAAATCCGATGCAAGCCGATTTTTTTATGCGTTGACTGTTTCTTCTTCTTTTTCTTCGGTTTCTTCTTTAACCTCGTCTTCGGGCAATTCAACCTTTTCGAGTGAAACGCACAGGTTGATTATAGCCGAGGCAAGGAAGAGCGCTGCCGAAACGTAGACACCCCAGGAGGGACTGCTCTGCCAGGCACTTGCAAGAGAGCCGCTTGCAACGATATCGGAGAATTTGCCGAAAGTGAAGGAGCTTGCAAGCATCATTATGCTTGCGATAAGGTTTGTTACAAAAAGACCCTTGCTCTTGAAATTTTTGAAGTTTGTGAGCAAAAAAACAAGGCTCACGAGGAGAGAAAGTACGCTTAAAACAACAAGAATAAGCGTAGCGGCAAGCAACTTGAATGAATCGCCGACTATTTCGGAACTCATACCTGAGATGATACCGCCGATATCAACGCCCTTGATGATATTCATAACGATGGTGATAGCGTTGAGCGTTATTTTTTCGCTGTAGAACGGGATTGAGATATTAAGCACACCCAAGGGAAGCAAAAACGAAAACAGCGGAAGAACGCTTACAGGGATTCTTGCTATGCGAAGCTTGGTGCCGATAAACGAATATTTAAAACGTTTGAGCGTTTCGCGAAGCTTTGCAAAAGCGATTTCAGCTTCTTTTGCATCCTGCTCAAGGCGGTTTTCCCAGTCGTAATTGGCAATGTTTACGCCGCACTTGGGACATTCAGCTTTAATATTCCATATATGCAGTTTAACGCCGCACTTGGGGCATTTGGCCATATAATCACCCTTCATCCGAAAATTATCAATTATATTCTATACTGAAATAATTTTTGTGTCAAGAAATATTTGAGTGCTTATTTCTGACCGTAATATGCGTTCGCACCGTGTTTTCTGAAATAATGCTTATGCTGAATGAATTCGTTTGCAGGTTCGGCATTCATTGTTTTGCTGAGATAAGCCATTTTTGCAACCTCTTCAAGAATTGCTGAATTTTTGGCGGCATCATAGCCGTCTTTACCCCAGGTGAACGGACCGTGAGAGCGAACAAGCACTGCAGGCACGGCGTTATAATCGATGTTTCTTGTTTCAAAGCATTCGGCGATAACCTTACCCGTATTGAGTTCATATTCGCCTTCGATTTCATCTTTGGTCAGGTCTCTTGTGCAAGGTACGCTGCCGAAAGCAAAATCGGCGTGTGTTGTGCCGTAGGCGGGTATATCCGATGCAGCCTGTGCAAATGAAACGGCAAAGGTTGAATGCGTGTGTGCAACGCCGCCGATTTCGGGAAAACGGCGGTAAAGCTCAAGGTGAGTCGGCGTATCGGAAGAAGGATTGAGTTCGCCTTCAACTTTTTCGCCGTTGAGATTCATAACCACCATATCGTTGGCAGTGAGCTTTGCATAATCAACGCCTGAAGGCTTGATAACAACAAGACCTGTTTCTTTGTCTATTGCTGAAACGTTGCCCCAGGTGAAAAGAACAAGGTTATATTCCACAAGCTTGAGGTTAGCTTCGTAAACCTGCTGTTTGAGTTGTTCGAGCATATTTTTCTCCTTTTAGATGAAGAGTGTTGTGACAACCGTTGAGTAAACTCTTGACGGCTCTTTGAGAAAATTGTGTTTGATAATCTGTGCCTGTTCAAGGTCGGCGGCATAAACCGTCAGCGACATAAGAACGTTGTTTTTATGGATTACCTTGAAAGTAACGTTGAAACCGTTTTTTACAGGTTCAATTTCAACGGAGTTTTCGCCCTCTCTTTTTTCCATAAGCTGCAGATTGATTGCATCTGCAAGGGCGGTTTCTTTAACTGAACGCGGAATATCTTCCGAAAGCTCTGCAACCGAAAGCCTGCCCTTGGGGGTGATATAGAGCTTACCCTCCGCAAGAGAAATGTTTCCGTTTGCAATAAGTTCGTCGAGAGCCTGAGTGGCTTCAAAATAGTTTGCAAGCCCGTGAACCTGAAGCGCTTCAAGCATCATATCCGAGCTTACAGGCTCCTTAAGACGCCCTGCGATAAAGGTTATGAGCAGCTTTATCTGAGTTGTGTTGCGCAGTCCGCCGGGTTCAACACCTGCGGAAAATGCGTCAAAATCATTGATTTCGCTGAAATTATTATCCATTTTTTACCTCTCTGCGTTCGTTGAGTTCTTTGATGATTTTATCTTTCTTTTTGCCTGTGTAATCGTTGAAGAACATCGGAATTGCGCACAAGGCAAGGCTGATTGCGGGAATAATCGAAATCATAATAAACATTCCCTCAAGGGTTTCGGGGGACTGAGCCTGAGCCAGCTCGATGCTCACGCCAAACTCGTTCTTTGATTTGATGGGCTCAACGTAGTTGTAATATTCAAGAACGAAGCCTGTGATAAGAGTTGATATGCCTGCAGTAAGCTTGCTGATGAAGGTCTGCGAAGCAAAGCAGATACCCTCTGAGCGTCTGCCTGTTTTCCATTCAAGGTAATCAACGCTGTCGCCGACCATTGCATAGGTGATAACGTTGAAAATGCCGAGAGGAAGACCGACAAATGCAAGAACAACAAGCAGAGCATAGAAGTTGCTGTAGCCCATAAAGTAAAGAATGATATGAAGCACGGCGCCGATAATGGCGGAGCCGATATAAATCTGCTTGAGCGAGAATTTTTTGCGGAGTATAGGCATAAGCAGCATAGCAATCATCATACCTGCGCCGATGGCAACGGTCATAACAACCTGCACGGAACCCTTGGGAACAAAGCCCGAATCCTCAATAAGATACAGAGCGATATAGGAACCCGAGGTCTGAGCCATAAGCATTGCTGAGCCGAGAACGCTTGCGACGATGAGAAGAAGCAGAGGCTTGTTTTTTGTATATGCTGAAATAACTTCTTTAACGGTGATTTTATCCTTGGGAGGCTCTTCAACTTTTTCTTTTGTGCCGAAGAAAGCAAGCAGAGAAATCATTGAACCTGTGATGCCGAAGATAAGACCGCCAACGAAATAGCCTTTTGTGATACCGAGAGAGGATGTGCGGAGTACAGGGATAAGAACGGTGGGCAGGATTCCGCCGATTGTGCTGCCGATTCTTGCGATTGAGAGGAAGGTGTTTCGTTCGTTTTCAAGAGGAGTAACAACCGCACTCAAGCCCCAGAAGGGAACGTCCTGAATTGTGAAGCAGATTCCCCAGAGAATATAGGTGATTGCGGCATAAGCAAGCTTTGCACCGTAGCTTTCAAAACCGGGAACGGTGAAAAGAGCGATTGTTGAAGCCATAATAAGAAACGGTGAGAAAAGAAGATAGGGTCGGAGTTTGCCGAACTTTGTTTTTGTTCTGTCGGCAATCATGCCCATGATGGGGTCGTTTGCAGCGTCAAAAATTCTTGCACCGAAGATAATCCAGCTTGCGTGTGTTGGCTGAATGCCTGCGGCATCGGTATAGAAAATCAGCAGGTAAGTTGACATAAGGGTATAAATCATACTTCTGCCGAAAGCTGAGGTTGCAAAACAGCCTATTTCACTCGTTTTGAGATATTTTTTCTGGCTCATTTATTTCTCTTCCTTCCTTTTATGTCTTTTCTTTTGTTTCTGTTGGGATTTATGGGTTTGCCGTATCTGCCCCTGTTGAGATAATCGGAGGTCAGAAAACTTTCTTTTGTTGCCCAAAGACCGCAGAGGTTGGACCAACCTTCGCAGTAGAACCAATAATAAGAAACGTTTTTCTCTCTTCTCATTTTAACGAAGACAGGTAAGTTGCACCAGATAACCGAAGGCAGAGCTATAACAAAAAGCCACAGGGGGCCTAAAATCATCGTCTGAACGGTGTGACCGTATTCGTGGATTTTGATATCGTGCAGGCTGTCGCCCGATTTTTTTGCATTGATAAAAATAAACATACCCAGCGAAACACCGCCGAAATTCTTTTTATCTATATAAGTTATTATTGCGTTATGGTACCGTTCGCTTTCAGCGCCTTTTGATTTGTAAATTGCAAACATGATAAGGCCGATAATGTTCTGAGCAAGACCGTAGGTGAATTGCCAGATATAAAATAAAGCCGATTTAAGTATTTTCATAAAACCACCGCCAAAACTATAATCAATATATACTAACATATTTTTAAAAATAATGCAACGATAGCGGCAAGAAAAATCAATTTTTTTGAAATTTGGCGAAAAAAGTGGAATTTTACTCTTGCCAAAAGTCAGTGTTTATGAGATAATATCAAATCGTTATATATATTTTTCAAAAAGAGAGGTACTTCTATGGCTGAAAAAAGAAGCAGCTTCACAGGCAAAATCGGCTTTGTTCTTGCCGCAGCAGGTTCTGCGGTAGGTCTTGGCAATATATGGCGTTTTCCTTATCTTGCGGCTAAATACGGCGGCGGAATTTTCTTGCTCGTATATCTTGTTCTTGCCGTAACTTTCGGATTTGCGCTTATGTGCGCAGAAATAGCAATCGGCAGAAAAACAGGTCAGAGCGCAATCAATGCATTTAAGTCGCTTGATAAAAGGTTCGGTTTTATCGGTGTTATAGCAGCGATTATTCCTGCGTTGATTTTGCCTTATTATTCCGTTATCGGCGGCTGGGTAACAAAATATCTTTATGCTTTTGTTTCTGGTGATGCGACGGCATCTGCGTCAGACACCTATTTTACGGGCTTTATCGCAAAACCTTTTGAACCTATCGGCTGGTTTATGATTTTCATGGGTCTTACGGCGCTTGTCGTTCTTTTCGGTGTTGAAAAGGGTGTTGAAAAGGTAAGTAAGATAATGATGCCCGTGCTTGTTGTGCTTACGCTGGTTATTGCCGTTTACTCAATGACGGTTGACGGCGCAATGGCAGGCGTCAAATATTATTTAATGACTGATTTCAGCAGATTCTCGGCAACAACGGTGCTTGCCGCAATGGGTCAGCTTTTCTATTCAATGTCGCTTGCAATGGGTATAATGATAACCTATGGCTCATATATGAAGAAAGACGTTTCGATTGAAAAATCCGTTCGACAGATTGAAATATTTGATACCGGCATTGCCTTCCTTGCAGGTATGATGATCATTCCTGCTGTTTTTGCATTTTCAAACGGTGATGAGGCTGCTCTCGGTAAGGGACCTAGCCTTATGTTTATCACTCTGCCCAAGGTGTTTAACAGTATGCCCGGCGGTGCATTCATCGGCGCGACATTCTTCCTGCTTGTTCTTTTTGCAGCTCTTACTTCTTCGATTTCTCTTATGGAAACCGTTGTTTCCATTGTGCGAGACAAATTCGGCTGGGGAAGAAAAATCTCCTGTCTTGCAGTGTTTATCTTCTGCGTTGTGCTCGGCATACCCTCATCTCTCGGCTTCGGCGTATGGGATTTTGTAACGGTTGCAGGTCTTTCAATTCTTGATATGTTTGACTTTGTCAGCAACAGCGTGCTTATGCCGATTGTTGCATTCCTTACCTGTATTTTCATCGGTTATGTTATCAAGCCCAAGGCACTTATCGAAGAAATTGAAATCGGCGTACCTTTCAAGGCAAAAACGCTTTTCACGGTTATCATCAAATACGTTGCGCCCGTTTGCATCATACTGATTCTTCTTTCATCCGTGCTTGACGTTTTGGGTGTTATGAAAATTTAACAAATGAAAAAGAGGCTGTTTTGCAGCCTCTTTTTTTATGCCAAAAAATGAACGCCAAGAGATTGAGGCGCGCTGTGCAGGCTGATAATGCTTCCGTTTTCGGCGGTGATGATTTGACCGAAGCCTGCTTGCCGAAGAATTTTTGCGGTGTTGTCAAGCGTTTTGCTGTCAACACCCGAATGGTAAATGAATGCGGCAGATTTATCGGCGTAAGGATATTTTGTAATAAGGTCACTCACGTATTGTTCCCTTGCATCTTTCGATTTTCCTTTGTATTTTGAAAGAATCTCAATCTTGCCGTCAACCATTCCTGCGCAGGGTCTTATTGAAAAAAGGCTTGCACCCAGAGCACTCAGCGCAGAGCATCTGCCGCCCAAACGCAGAAACTCAACGCTGTTCAGAAGATATGAAACCCTTGCCTGCGGTACAAGAGCTTTTAATGCGGTATAGATTTCTTCCGCAGGCATACCTTTATCGCGCATTTCACAGCCTTTAAGGGCGAGCAGACCTATTCCGCCGCCGAGATTTTTTGTATCCAGCACAAAAACGTCGCCCATTCTTGCCGAGGCGATAACGGCATTGCGGTGGGTTGATGAGAGCGCGCCGCAGAATGAAAGATGCACAACCGCCGTGCCGTCTCTGACAAACGGTGCAAAAAAATCCATATATTCGCCGGGCGAAACTGCCGAGGTTTTTGGTATTACCCCTGTTTCTTCAACGTATTCAAAAACTCTTTTACCGGTCATATCAATGCCGTCGCGGTATATCTTACCGTCAGCAACAACGAGCATCGGCATAACGGCAATTCCGTTTTCTTGTGCAAAATCCTGCGGCAAATCCGCCGCGCTGTCAACGCTTATTATAACTTTTTTCAAAAAAATCCCTCCGCGGTTAGTTTAACCGCAGAGGGAGAATTTATGTTATCTTTTAAGTGCTTCAATAAACGTGAATAAATCCGTATAAAAAGCAACTGTTTTTTGAGATGCGTTTGCATCAAACGGGGCAAGTCCGATAACCGTGCCGTGATGACCTTCAAGCGTTTTGGAAATATGCCAGATGCCTTTTTTGATTTCTTTCGGCTTGACGTCTGTTATATTCTTATCGTAATAAATGCCGTCGTCATCTTCGGGTTTCTGAGCTGAAACAACGCTTACAAGACCGTCGTTTTCCTGCCAGCTTTTATCGATTGTTATTCCGCCGTCGGTTTTGCCTTCATAGAAGCCCATGCCGAGAGCCGTTGCCTGCAAGGGCAGGAGAGTTGCCGTTGCAGAGGGAAGCTGACCTCCGAGAATGGCAGATGAGTGTGTGGTTGAATAAGCGTATGAGAAATAATAAACGCTGTCAACGGTTTTGATTGTTTCGTTGAGCTTTGCCGCGCCGTCGGGCGAGAGGTCAAAGGCGGCGTGGTCGTTGCCCGAAGCTGTAACCTTTTCAATAGCGGAGCGCATTGAGGATGCATCGGTTTCGCCAACGCCGAAGTGGTCAAGCATCAGGTCGTAAACACCCTCAACGGGTTCACCGAGATTTGCCGCAAGCATACAGAACGATATCAGCAAATCGGTTGTGCTGCCGATATCGGGCAAATCAACAAGATTTCCTATGCCGATTGCATCGAGTATACCGCCGAGCGATTTGAGCGTGTCAAGACCGCTGAGAACAGAACCGGAATCATTAATAAGCTCGGTCAGAGAGGAACCGTTATGCGGAGCGCAAAGGGTTGTTACGCTAAAAACCCATTTGCCCTTGCCGCCTTCAAACAGAGGCGAAACGTTGCTGCCCGAAGCGTCTTTTTCTGCCTGTGAGCCGTATTCAAGGAGTGACGTGAGCAGCCTGACCGTTGCACCGCCGAAGCTGTGGCCGACAAGGTTAATGCGCATCAGCTGACCGCCGTTGCTTTTTTCACCCCAACCGGGAACAAGTGCTTCAGTATATTTTCTGCCGAATCTTTCGTGATTATGTTCTTTTGAATGGGCTTCGCCGTAATCGACCTGTGTGCCCGTAAGTTGCGCATAGAGCTCGCAGGCTCTGTCCCACGCGCTTGAAACGGGACCAACGCTTGGGGTGTGAACTTCATAACCCTTTTCGCGGAGCTGAGCTGCGAGGTCGCCCGATGTTGAACCCCAATAAGGAACAACGTCGTTGATGCCTGTGCTTTCGCCCCAGCCGCCGAGTCCGTGAACAAGAACGTAGGGGTATTTCACCTTGCCGCCGTTGAGCGACCACCAAGCCTCTTTTATTTGACCCCAGAAAAGCGGAATGCAGAGCGTTGCAATCATAATGCAGATAACAAGCACCCAGGCAATAATTTTTTTGACGGAACCTTTTTTGCGCTTGGATTCGTTCTTTGCTTCTTCACCGGCGTTGTTTTCAACGGGCATAAAAACGCCGTTTTCTTCATCGGGCTCCAAAACTTCGCCGGGTATTTCTTCGGGAATAATTATGGGCTTTTCGGGCTTTACGGTGTCGTCAAGTTCCGAGCAGTAAGCCTCGTCAAGAGACGGAGTTTCGGGTAAATCCTCTTTTAAAAGATAATCCGTAGTTACTCCGAAAATTTCGCTGATTGAAACAATCTTATCTATATCGGGCATTGCCGCGCCCGATTCCCATTTTGAAACGGACTGACGGGAAACGCCGAGCTTTTCTGCAAACGCTTCCTGCGAAAGTCCGTTTTCTTTTCTCAAATTAAGTATTTTATCCGAAATAGCCATCAACTGTCCTCCTGTCTGAACAGCTTTGAGGGCAGAAAACCTCAAAACTACATTTGCATTATAGCCCAACCGAAAAGCAAATTCAATCATTCAGAGTTTACATTTTGATATTTTTTAAAATAAATTTAGTGTAAAGTCAACTTTACACAACAAAAAACAGGTGTAAACCGAAGTTTACACCTGTTGATATTTATGGGTTTCAAAGGCTTTTTTCAAGAAAAGCAAGGGTTGCTTCGCAGATTTCGTCAGCCCTGTTTTCAATGCACTGATGACCGCCGCCTTCAACGAGATATGCCGTTGCATCGGGGAAGGCATTGTTCATACTGTCTTTCATATTCTGATTGATAATAACGTCTTTGCTTGCCTGGCAGATGAAAACGGGGCAGTTAACCTCGTCTGCTCTGTCAAGCGCGGTAGCTTTAACGTTAAACATCATTTCGCATAAACCGCCGCCGAAACCGTCGTGTTGAGTTGCGTCGGTTACACCCGTGACGTCATAATCCATTGCAAATTGCCAGTCCATTGTTGCGGCATAAATAATCATTTTAACAAGCGGAGCAATTCTTGTGCCGTAATTAAAGAAAAGGTTCATAATAAGCTTCATGGGAGAGCTTGTCATAATTCCTTTCATTGCGGATGGGAATTCGCTCTGGGGAGCAGGACAATAAAGGAGCAAAGCCTTAACGTCTTCTTCTATAGCTATGTTGACGGAAACGCCGCCGCCCATCGAATGACCTGCGATAATCCATTCATTCATCGGAGCGATGCTTTCCATAAGATCGATGACGATATCTTCGCGGTCAATGATTTGCATATCTTTGGTTTCGCGTGTGCTGAATCCGAAATTCGGGAGGTCTGCAAGAACGCATTCATAGCCCGCTTCGTTAAGAATCGGCACCATATTGCGCCATGCGTAGGTGGAGCAAAGGAAGCCGTGAAGCATCATAATTCTGCCCTTGCGCGTACCTTCGGCAGGAAAAACTCTGTAATGAATGCTGTAATCGCCGATTTCATAAAACTGGCTGTTTTCATAGGGGAGAGCTTCTGTATCCGCCGCAAAAGCGAAAACTGAGCATGCCGAAAAAATAACGGCAAAAATGCAGAGAATGCTGATTAATTTTTTCATCGTTTTGTCCCTCAAATAAATTGTTATTTCTTGCCCGTTGAGCCAAAACCGCCAGCGCCTCTTTCTGTTTCGTCAAGGCTTTCCGCTTCAACGGGAGCGATAAGCGAAACAGGCATAATAACAAGCTGAGCAATTCGTTCATCAGGCTGGATTGTGTATTCTTCCTTGAGCTGATTGATAACGCCAACGCAGATTTCGCCTCTGTAGTCGCTGTCAATAACTCCTACGCTGTTGAGCAGACCGATACCGTGCTTGATGGCAAGACCGCTTCTTGCAAAAACAAAGGCGGCAAGCTCTGCACTCGGAAGCTCAATGGCGATACCTGTGGGGATAACTGCTTTTTCGCCGCCGCCGAGAATTATCGGTTCGTCTATGCAGGCATATAAATCCATACCTGCACTGCCGGGAGTTGCTCTGAAAGGAATTTTTGCATTTTCACGCAGTTTTTTTATTTTGAAGGTTTCCATTATTTTGCAAGTTCCTCTCTGTATTTTTCTTCGGGCGGAACTTTCTTGTGGGGGCAGGGGATGGGTTCGCTCACGGGATTTATCGGAGCAGCCCAACGAACGGCGTTGATGATGATGCGCTGAACGTATTCGTTATGAAGGTGGGATTGCTTTCGTGACCGGGCTGGAAATAGAAAATTTTGCCCAGACCTCTTCTCCATGTGCAGCCTGAACGGAAAACTTCGCCGCCGGAGAACCAACCGAGGAAGATTATTTCTTCGGGGGCAGGGATATCAAACTGCTCGCCGTACATTTCTTCAACGTTAAGGCTGAAATGGTCGGGAATACCCTTTGCGATAGGATGGTTGGGATTTATGTTCCAGATTCTTTCTCTGTCGCCGTCGCGCCATCTGAGGTTGCAGGTTGTGCCCATAAGTGCTCTGAAAATCTTGGAGTGGTGACCTGAATGCAGAACAACAAGACCCATACCACCAAGAACACGCTTGTGTATTTTTTCAACAAGCTTATCGGGCACTTTATCGTGAGCCATATGACCCCACCAGATGAGAACGTCGGTATTTTCAAGAACTTCGTCCGAAAGACCGCAGCGGCGCTGAGCGAGAGTTGCTGTGCGCACTTCAATATCTTCTTGCGTTGAAAGGAAATTCTTTATGCAGCCGTGAATGCCTGCAGGGTAAACGCCTGCAACTTCGTTGCTTGTTTTTTCGTGAACGCCTTCGTTCCAAACGGTAACTCTTATCATTTCTGTTCTCCTTTTCTTTTATCGTAATTTTCTCATAATTTCTTGTGATGCGGCAACGATTTTGGCAGCGGCAGGCTTGGTTATCAGATCCATTTCGCCCATAAACTCAACGTAGTCGCCGTCAAAACGGTGCTTGAAGCGGTAAAGACCGAAAAGAGGATTGTTCTCATCAATAACGCCTGCAACGCCTCTGAAATCATAGATGCGGCAGTTTTCGGCAATTGCCCATTTTATCATTTCCCATTGAAGCAGATAGTTTGGCATAACGTTTCTGTTTTCGTTTGACGATGCGCCGTAGAAATACCACACCTTATCGCCCCAAAGAACAGAAATTGCGCCTGCAATCGGTCTGCCCTCATAATATGCCATATAGAGCCTTGCTTTATCACCGAAGCAATCAAGAATGCTTGCAAAATATGCGGCGGAGCGCAGGTCGAAGCCGTCTCTTTCGCAGGTTTCTTTCATAATCTGATAGAAAGTTTCCGCCATTTCACTGCCGTGAATTTTAATTTCGACGTTGTTTTTGAGAGCCTGACGGATTTTGCGTCTGTGGTCGGAATGGAAGGCGGCAAAGACCTCATCCTCATTTCTGCCGTTAAGATGAATTCTGATAACGCAGCGACACTGATAATCTTCAAAATTCACTGTTCTCCCCTTGAATTTGAAGCCTTCGGCAAGAGCGATTGCTCTGTATTCTTCGTTTTCATAGGGAACGTCTTTGTCGATTTTCAGCTCGTATGCGTTATATTTTTTGCCTTCTTCTTTTGCAGCGGCAACGAGAGCTGAAAAGGTTTCTTTATCGTCAAACGCACAAACAGGACCTCTGGGTGCATACATCATATGATAAGGAAGCTTTGAGATTTTGCGCAGAAGAACTGCCATTGTGCCTGTGGTTTTGCCCTCATCATTTTTGCAGATAACGCCGAACCATTTCCAATCGTTCTTAACCTTGCCCCAGAGTGAGGTCTGCAGAAAATGACCGTTTTCATGCTTCTCAACAAAGGCGTCGAGAGCCTGCGCGTTGTTTATATCAACAATCTGTGTTTTCACAATTTATCCTCACAATCGTTATAATACAAATACACAGATATTATAACCTAATATATGTTAAAATGCAATAGAGGTGAAGGGCAATATTTATATTGATTTAAATGAATTAATAATGTATAATTATACCGATTATGAATTGGAGAAAAGAAAAATGAAACTCAACCTCAATTTTAACAAAACCTATCAGACTTTTGAGGGCATCGGTGCAAGCGGTGCGTGGTGGGCGCAGATTGCAGGCGGCTGGGACAACGTTGACCCCGAAAGCGGTCTTGCCGTGAGAGACAGAATTTCACAGCTTCTTTACAGCAAAACCGAGGGCATCGGTATGCGCACTTACCGCTATAATATCGGCGGCGGCTCGGCAGAATCAGGCAGAGGAGATTATTCCGACCCTGCAAGAAGAGCGCAGAGCTTTGATAACGGCAAAGGCGGCTATGATTTTTCAAAAGACGCAAATGCAGTTTATATGATGAAGCGTGCGGCGGCTGACGGCGCGGACGAAATTATTCTTTTTGTCAATTCGCCGATTGAACGCCTGACCAAAAACCATAAAGCTCACCTTAATAAAAATCAGATTTTCAGAACGAACCTTGCTCCTGAAAACTATGGTGATTTTGCCGATTACATTCTTGACGTTGCGGAGCATTTTGTCAAAGAAGGTCTGCCTGTGAAATACGTTTCACCCATCAACGAACCGATGTGGATATGGAACGGCGGTCAGGAAGGCTGCCATTACAGTCCCCGTCAGGCAGGCAAGGTTATGCGTTGCGTTGCAAAAAAGCTTGCCGAGAGAAAAGTTCTTTCAGGCGTTATGCTTTCGGGTGTTGAAAACGGCGATATCCGCTGGTTCAATAAAGCATATACACGCCATTTGCTGAAATATCCCGAGGTCAGGGCAAAAATCGATTCCGTTGACCTGCACTCATATTGCCTTAAGCAGAAATTTTTGCCTGCATTTGCCAACGACAGATTGGCTTTTGTGAAGCGTTTCAGAAAGTGGATGGATAAAAAATATCCCGAAATGCCCGTTAAAATGAGCGAATGGTGCCATATGCAGGGCGGAAAGAATACAGGAATGGATTCCGCGCTTGAAACTGCAAAGGTTATGTGCGAGGATATCGGAATTCTGAACGTCACCTCATGGCAGCATTGGATTGCCTGTTCACTTTATGATTACTGCGACGGTCTGATTTATCTTGATACCGAAAAACGCGGCTTTGAGCTGACAAAAAGATATTATGTTACGGGTAATTTCTCAAAATATATTCCTTTCGGTGCGGTGAGATTTGAAGTGAAATCCGACGATGCTTCCGTTACCGCACTCGGATTCAGAAAAGACGGAAAGGTATATTTGGTGTTGGTCAATTTCTCAAAAGAAAAAAAGAAAACCGCTTTTGATGCCGATGCTTTTATTGCTGTTACCGATAAAAACAGCAATCTGCGCGAATATACCGTTGAAAAGGACAAAGAGGTTATCATAATGCCCGAGTCAGTAACAACCGTTATTTTGAGGTGAAATAATGAACATAAAAGAAAAAGCGGCGGAGCTTATCGGCACCGCGAAAAAGTATTGGAAAACTCCTCCCAAGGGCAGATACGTTACTTATAAAGAAATAGCTTCTCTTTCGGGCGGCGGTATCGGCGTGCGTTTTGTCAGCCATTGCATCACTCAGATGATAATTTCAGTGGGCAACGAGCTTATCGGTAACACCATAGGCATCACGCCAACGTCACTTTATGCAATTTATATTATCAGTCTTATAACCGCTTTTCCTCTTACCGCTTTGCGTGCAAGAATGATTGATAATACGCGCAGCATGAAAGGCAAATACCGTCCCTACCTTATCGTGATGGGTATTCCTGCGGTTATCTTAGGCATTGCGTTTATCTGGATGCCTTATGAGCTTATGACAAATTTCTGGAAGTGCGTTACTGTGCTTGCGTTCAACATAGGCTTCCAATTCTTCTATAATTTCTATTATGACTCTTATGACGGATTGATAAACGTTATTTCGCCAAACAGCATTGAGCGTTCCGACGTGCTTTCCGTAAGATGTATTGTTGAAAATCTCTCTCCCTCAATCATCAACATCGCTTTCCCTCTGCTTGCAAAGCTTGTTACGGGCGAAAACACTCTCTACGATATGAGAGTTTACAGATTCACTTATCCGCCGATGATGATATTCGGCTTCCTGATTTCGATTTTTGTTTATGCCAACGTTGAAGAAAAAATCGTTCAGGCAAAAACGCATCTTATTCAGGTTAAATTCATTGATGCATTCAAGGCTGTTGCCAAGAATAAGTATTTCTGGATAATTTCTCTTGCCGGCTGGCTTGGTTTTCTTGAATCTGCTTTTCAGTACATACTCCACTGGATGTATGAATATCAGAAAGCCTGCGGTGCGGGACAGTTTGCAATCATAACCGCCATTGCGGGTAACGCCTCGCTCTGGCCGAATATTATAGCCCCGTTCTTTATTCGCCGCTACGGCAAAAAGAAGATTCTTATTTTTACAAATATGATGAGCATCGGCTTTATTGCGCTGATGCTTCCCGTAATCAGACTCACAGGTCATCCGAGCGCAATCTGGCTGCTGCTTGTGTGCATCTTTATAAACACACTTATTACGGCTCTCGGTCATTTGCTTACTCCGAGCGTGAATGCAGATATACGCGATTATCAGCAATATATTACGGGCGAAAGAGTTGACGGTATGTTTGCCGCAGTCGGTCTTATAGGCAACGTTATAACTCTTGCAACGGGCTCCGTTTTGCCGATGATTTATGAAAAATCGGGTCTTAACGAAGAAACCGCCGTTGCTCTGGGCTATTCCGCAAGCAACGTTTATGAGGTTCTTAACAACAGAGAATATTTCATAAGCATCTGTTCAATTTTGATTGTGGCTTCGATTATCGGTGCCGCGCTCAACGTTATACCTTATTTCTTCTTTGATTTCACGGAAACCAAGCAGAAATCAACCATCAACGTGCTCAAAATCAGGGCTCTTTTTGAGGACTATGCAAACGGTGTGCTCTCTGATGAAAAGCTTGTTGAAGCGGTTGATATTATTAGAGAGGCAGAACTTTATTGCAAAAAAACACCTTATGATGTCAGCAACGCAAAGTATGCTTTGAGACAGGCAAAGTCAAAGGGTAAGGCGGAATATGCAGCCGCAAAGGCGGAACTTCGCCGTCAGAAAGAAGAAAACGAGAAAATCGAAATTGCCCTTTTCGTTATTGATGAGTTTCGCAAGTTCACAACTCCCGACGGTGTTGATGAGCTTGAAAACGCAAAGGCGTTTGCAGCAAAGGGGCTTGACGGCTTCCTCACAATGCAGGTGCCGGATAAAGCCAAGGCAAAGGCAATGCCGAAATCGACTGAAATCGAAAAGAATCGCCGCCGCGCGGCACTCGGTCTTATCAGCGATATGAAGTCTGCAAAGAAAGCGGTTGCAAAATATTTCCCGAACGGAATTGAAGAATTCGATATGTCGCGTTTTGATAAGCTTTTCAAGGCAGAAGACGAAGCGCAGGCAAGATATCTTGAAACCGCTAAGCTGCTCAAGCAAGCTAAAGAAAGCGGTAATGCTCCCGCAATAAAGATGCATAACGAAACTCTTAAGCTTATCAAAAAAGAAAAAGCCGAAATCGCAAAGAAAATCAAAGCTGCAACAAACGATAATTCGGTTTATCACAGGGCGGCAAAGCCTTATCTCGATGCGGTCAAGACTGTAGCTCAGGCAGAAAACTACAGCCGTCTCGACGAAATCTAGAGGTTGTATGATGAAGCTGTAAAGGCATAAAAATAAACGGGTGTCAGCAGACACCCGTTTTATGTTTATTAAAAACGGGAGGCTTTGCCTGTTTTGTTCGTCTAATAATTGAAAGAATGAAGCGGTTCTTTCGGAAAGGAGAGTTCCCTATGGATAACGGTGCAAGTAGCTACCGCCGTTTTCTTGACGGTGACGACAACGGTCTTGTTGAACTGATAAAAGACTATAAAGACGGACTTGTTCTTTATCTGTGCGGTTTTACCGATAATATCCTGTCAGCCGAAGATGCTATGGAAGAAACCTTTGTCAGGCTTGCGGTCAAAAAGCCGAAGTTTTCAGGCAAATCTTCATTTAAAAGCTGGCTTTATGCCATAGGGCGTAATGCGGCGATTGACCATATGCGGCGCAAAAACAAGCGCAGGCACGAAAATATTGAGGATTATTCTGCTCTTGCAGCAGAGGAAGAGGAACTTGAGAAAGTGTTTCTTGTTGAAGAAAGAAAAATCAAGCTTCATACAGCTATGAAAGCTCTTAAATCTGAACACAGGCAGGTTTTGTGGCTTGTTTATTTTGAAGATTTCAGCATTTCGCAGGCATCGGAGGCTATGGGCAGAAGCAAGCACGCAACGGAAAATCTTTTATACAGAGCAAGGCTCTCACTTAAAGCAAAACTTGAAAAGGAGGGTTTCGTTTATGAAGAGTTATAATGAGATTGCAAACGCGGTATTTGAAAAAAGAGATAATATTCTGGAGCAAAAAAAATGTTGCAAAAAAAATGCCGTTAAAATAGGTTTGCCCGTTATCTGCCTTTGTATCGCGGCGGTTGCGGTGTTGGGTATCGGAAAGATGAATAAAACGCCGAACATACCCGAAAGCGTTGTTTCAAACGTTTCTCAAACCGTTCCCCCTTCTGAAAAGGAGGAAAATAAAATCGTAATAAACACGGAGTTTCCCGAACTTCCGAACAACTCTGTAAGCGATTTTTGCGTTGACATAAACGATTATGTTCCAATGACAAAAGACGAACTGCGCTCATTTTACGGAACGGAGATTTTTCCGAGA
>JAFXJO010000051.1 GCA_017532185.1 Clostridia bacterium
CTGTTTTAACGGGTCCGTTTGCGGGAGCTTCGGGTTCGCCTGCATCGGTGTTTTCAACTTCTGCCGCACCTGCTTCAATTGTTAGATTTTCATAAACAGTCTTGAAGAGTTCGCCTGCACGGAGTGCCGCATAATCGTCCCTCTTTGCGCCTGCAGGAAGACTGAACTCAATCATAGCAAACTCAAAGTTGTTGAAGCAAACGATAATCTGCATTGCGGAAGGTCCGTTCTGACGGATATATGTTGTGAATTCGCCGATTTTGCCTTCTTCAAAGATAGTATTATTGCTGAAGCTCTTTGTAACGTAATCGTGAACTGAATCGTATGCTGCATGAGTAACTGCAAAAGCAACACCGATATTCACTTCTGCGTTTTCAAGAGTACCGCACTTGACGATATTTGTCTGTGCAAGGAAGTTGCCCTCTGTGTTGGCTTCGTTGAAAGTAAACTCATCAATGGGAGTTCTGATTGTGAGCTTATTGGTTTTGCCGTCTGTAACAACGGTTTCATCAAATTTGGGGGCTTCGGTTGCTGTTTCGGCGGGCTGTGTTGTTTCGGGATTTTTGTTACCGCCGCAAGCAGCAAATGAAAGAAGCATTGCAAGAGCCATAAGAATTGCTAAATATTTTTTCATATTGTTATCTCCTCAATTGTTTTTAAAGTAAAATCAGTGCTTTGCACCGCATTCTGCACAGATTTTATTCTGACCGAAAAGTTTCTGGAAGAAAAGAACTATCTTATAGAAGAAACCTGCAATACCGCCCTTATGACACTTGCAGGGACAATCCTCATAAACAGCTTCTGCCATAACGTCAGATGTACCAACAATTACTGTTGTTTCTTTTGCATTCTTATCGGAAGCGGTTGCACCTTCAACATCCCAATGGCTGAACACCTTGCCGTCAATCTGATTTGCGGTAAGAGTTACGGTTCCGCCCATAACTGCAGTTGAGGCTGATGCCTTGCCGTTTGTTACATTTACTTTATAAACAACGTCTTTATAGGTTGCCTGAAGGGTAACGTCATTTTCGGGCATTACAAAGCTGATTTCAGCCTTTGTTGCATCAGCAAGAGTAACGCCGTCTGCAACCCATTTATCAAAAGTTTTTCCTGCAGGTGCAGAATCGGCTTTGAGAGTAATTGCCGCGCCTGCAACCGCCTTTGAAGCAGATGCAGTACCGTTTGTGACGGTGATATCATATTCGATTGCAGGGAGAGTGAAAAACAGCTCTGCTTCATAGCTGCCGTTTGATTCTAATGCAAAATAATCAGGGTCTGAACCGTTGATTTTTGCGGTTACAGACGAATCCCATTGATAACCTTCTTCAACAAAGAAATGCATTACAACTTTATACGTTCTGCCGCCCTTGAAGACGTTATCTGAAACATTTTTCCAACCGCCTTCAACCTTCTCAGCCCAACTGTGAAAAACAACCGTGTAACCCTCGCCTGAAGTTGTTGCGGTTTTTGAAGGAGTTTCACCTGCAACAGGTTCTGTTACCGTTGCATCAAGCTCGGATATCTTGATTTTCTCAGTCGCGGGGAATGTATAACAAACCTTGAGTTCCTCTGCTCCGCTACCGATTTTAATTGCAGTCTGTCCGTTAACGGTAAAAGCGGATGCACTGTCAAACTTATAGCCCGAATTTGCTTCAATATTTATGATTGCGGTGTATTCAATACCTATCTTATAAGGATCATCAATGGGTTCCCACTCAACCGATGCAACGGTGATATTCGGGTTATCGCAAACGATTTCAGATGTTTCTGCAGGAGTCTCACCCGTTACGGGTACAGGAATTGTGAAATCCGCACCGATAATTTTTTCGGCTTCAAGAATCGGGAACGTATAGGTCATTTTAAGTTCATTCTTGCCGCTTCCGATTTTAATAGCATCAGCCATATCGTGGCTGAGATAAATGTTTTTATCAAAGGTAAAACCTTCTGCGGTTTCAAGAGCAAGCTGGAATGAATACTGTGTACCCTCTACGAAAACGGGGTCATCGGGGAACCATTCAATGCCGACAATGATTACACCCATATTATCTGCGGTTACCTGCGAAACGTCCGCAGGAGTTGCACCGATAACAGGTGACGGAACGTGAAAATCAATTGCTTTGAGGTTCTTCATCTGGTCTCCGACGAAAAGCTCAACATCAAACGAGATATAAGATATTGTGTCAGATCCTGTATTCTTCTCCTGAACTTTGCAGGCATACTGATTTCCGTTAACCTCAACAAAAGCCCAGTTACC
>JAFXJO010000052.1 GCA_017532185.1 Clostridia bacterium
GTCTTTGCCGTCTGCTTGAAAACGGTCAGCATAATTCGATGACGGTCTACACCTGCCAGGTTTATTGCAATGCGCCTATAGCAAGCAAAGAAATGGTTGATAAATATAAAATCCGCTGGGAGCGCCAGCCGCTTCACGGCATTCATTATCCCGCAAACTTCAACGGTGTGCAGGAATATTATGACGTTGTTGTTGAAACAAAGGATATGAGCAAGGAGATGTGGGTCAAGGCAAATATGTTTTCGGTTTGCCTGCAGAGCTTCCACCATCTCGGCTTGCTTCGTTGCTTTGCGATTTATGCAAGGTATGAGCTGGGCATCAGCTATTATGATTTCTATAACCGCCTGCTCGATTATATTTTCAGCGATGAGAGCAAATATATATGCAAGCTTTTTGAAGAAATCCGATGGAAAACCGAAAACACCGAAATTTCGGATTGGTGCTATCAGAAAGATATCTTCAGCAAGGTTGGTTGGTATTTTGAAGAAGGCATTTTCCTTGACCTGATTTATAACAGGGACGTTTTCTGGCAGGATATTCTGCCGTTTATTGAAAGTCTCGGCATTGAAGAGGATGTTTTCAATGAAATGCTGAAATATCAAAAGGCTATTTTGCGCCTTCCTCAGACTGAAACGGTTGAGATTGAAACCGCTTATGATTTTTATAATTATTTTCAAGGCGTTTATGATGATGAGTATCAGCCGCTTAAAAAGGTTAATACCAAGCTGACAATAAACCTTGAAAAGAAAATTGCGGACTGGGCTGAATATGCAAGAGAAATCATCTGGTTTGGCAAAAGACGCAGCGCAACCATATGCACCAATGCACGCGAGAATATAACCGTTGAGCATATAAGTTAAAACTATACAAATTATATTCGTTTTATGCAAAATTAACAGTAACTATTGCTTCTTCTAAAGAATTATGATATAACAAAAAAGCAGACAAAGCTCAACCTTTGTCTGAATTTCGTTTGAAAAAAGGGGAAGCAATGAGGAGTTTATATTTGGTTCAGGCTTCAAACACATATGTTGGCAGAGGCTTCAAGGCTGCATATTTGCCTTATGCCGTTGGTCTGCTTGCCGCTTATGCATTTGAAGATGAAAACGTAAAAAATGAATATGCTTTCAAACGCTTTATTTTTACAAGAGAAAAGACCGATGAGGCTGTGCAGAGCCTTGATAACCCTGCGGTTATGGGCTTTTCAAACTATGTGTGGAACACGCAGTATAACCTTGTTCTTGCTGAAAAGGTTAAAAAAGCTTATCCCGATTGCGTTATAATTTTTGGCGGTCATAACGTTCCGCCCGATAACTCGTTCCTTGAAAAATATCCTTTCATCGATTTTCTTGTGCACGGTGAAGGCGAAGAAGCTTTCAGGTCGATTTTGCTTGAATTGCTTAAAGATGAAAAGGATTTTTCAAAAATTTCAAACATTTCTTACCGCGTGAATGAAGCCGAATGCGCAAAGATCGAAACGGAAGTTCTTTGCAGGCTGGATTATCCTTCACCCTATCTTGGCGGTTGGTTTGATTCTATTTTTGAAGAAAATCCCGATATGCAGCTTGACGCTATTCTTGAAACCTCAAGAGGTTGCCCCAACGCCTGCGCATATTGCGATTGGGGTTGCAACAGCTCAAGAATCAGATTTTTCCCTATTGAACGCATCAAGGCAGAGATTGACTGGCTGAGCGAGCATAAGGTAAAATTTGTTTGGGGTGCCGATTCAAACTTCGGCGCCGCAGAAAGAGACCTTGAAATTGTTGATTATCTCATTGACAAAAGAGAAAAAACAGGTTGCCCTGAAAGACTGCGCATAAACTATGCAAAGGCTAACCCTCAGCGTGTTTTTGAAATAAGCTGCAAGCTTGAAAAATACGGCTTGAGCAAGGAGGGTGCTACGCTTTCTTTCCAGAGCCTTGACCCGCAGACACTTGAAAATATCGGCAGAAAGAATATGAGCCTCGATAAATTCAGTGAGCTTATTGCTCTTTACAGAAAAGAGGGCATCACCACATATTCCGAGCTTATAACAGGTCTGCCCGGCGAAACCTATGAGAGCTTCTGCAAGGGCATCGGCAAGCTTCTTGAAGCAGGTCAGCACAGATTGATTACCACCTATAACTGCGAGCTTTTGCCCAATTCACCTATGGCTCAGCCTGAATATATGGCA
>JAFXJO010000001.1 GCA_017532185.1 Clostridia bacterium
CCTTGCAATCGGGACTGCCGCAACCCTTGGAAGGACCTCTGTCAAAATAGATTTCGGAGCAAGGACCGCAAGGACCTGCACCGTGCTCCCAGAAGTTATCCTCCTTGCCGAAGCGAACCATATGAGAGGGGTCAACGCCAACCTCTTTTGTCCAGATATCATAAGCTTCGTCATCTTCAAGATATACGCTTACATAGAGAAGCTCTTCGGGGATTTCAAGAACCTTTGTGAAGAATTCCCATGCCCAGGCAGTTGCTTCGTGCTTGAAATAATCGCCGAACGAGAAGTTGCCGAGCATTTCAAAATATGTGCCGTGGCGTGCGGTTTTACCAACGTTTTCGATATCGGGTGTGCGGATACATTTCTGGCAGGTTGTTACTCTCTTTTTGGGAGGAGTTACTTTGCCTGTGAAATATTTTTTCATGGGAGTCATACCTGCGTTTATAAGCAGAATGCTCTTATCTCCCTGGGGAACAAGCGAGAAGCTGGGCAATCTCAGATGCTCCTTGGATTCAAAAAATGAGAGATATTTTTCTCTCAGCTCGTTAAGTCCTGTCCATTTCATAATATTCCTCCTGTGGGTAAATCCCTTAATTTACTTAAAAATCAGCGTTAAAAACGCAAAAAAGGTGCAGTTTCACAACCCAATGGGACGGCATAAGCCGCGGTACCACCCAAATTGCGCAAACTGCACCACTCAATCCTTATAACGCAGGCAACGCCGCCGTTCATCACGGCGGAACTCGGAAGCGGCCTTTCCGCAACTTTATGCCCGGCAATCATCTCAGCAAACAGAATGCCTCTCTGGGGGCTGCAACGGAATTCTTCTTCTTCATCGTTTCATTATCAAATTCAATTAATTATATTACTTATTAATGATATTGTCAAGCTATCAGTCAGCCTTGTCCAACTTTTTGATTGAAACCCAGACTTCCTGACCGTTATAATCAAATCTTACCCAATCAGAACCGTTAGTTCCCTGCTTGATTTCGAGAGCAGCAACCTTATAGCCTGCATCAAGAGCAGCAATAACGTTTTCTTTTTCTGTATCGGGAGCAGATCTGATATTTGTTTCATCGGAATTAACAACGTAATTGCCGATTGAAACCTCAACAGGTTTCGTTTCAACAGGAGTAAGGGTTGTTGTTTCGTTATCGTTTCCGTTATTTGACGAAGCGGCACCGATAACTATATTGCCCCATTCCGTGCCGTTATGAGCAAGGAAAACGCCGTTTTTGCCCTGGCAGATCATATCGTATTTATAGTCGGCAACAATACTGTAGCTGTCCTTATCGATTCTGATAATGCCCATTTTGCCGTCCTTTTTAACCGCAACATAGCCGTTAACCGAACCGCGGCAATAGTCGAATGCGCCTGTGGGGTCATCTGTGGGAATATTGTTTACAGCCTCAAACTCATAGGGAACAACAATTTTGCCGCCCTGAGCAATGTAACCCCATTTGCCGTCCTTGCGGACTGCGGCATAACCTTCATAATAGCGGTCTCTTTCGTCATAATCTCCGCCGCCCATACTTGTATTGTTTGTTGTTTCGTGAACGGTATGAACCTGGTTGCTGAGAGTTGCGGAGCTTTCGTCAAGCATAACAACCTCATATTCGCTTCCGCCTGTTTTTGCAACTATGTGGTAACCCGAATCGCTCAGCTTACCGTCACCGTAATATCTGCCGCTGCTGCAACGTCTGAATCCGTCATATTTCGCTTCAAGAACAACGTTGCCGCGATAATCGATAAGACCGTATTTGCCTGTATCGGGGTCTTTGAAAGAATTGAAGTTTTCATTAAGATATTCTATTTCTTCGTATTCCGAAAGTTCAGGCAACGCAATCCAATTAACAGATTCGTTCGAATGGCCGACTGTAGTGGGTTCGTTTACGCTTTCACTGTCTTTGCCCTTGCCGCCCTTAACAATCAGAACAACGGCAACAATGATAGCAATAAGAATCACAGCAGCCGCAATCAGAATTTTGGGATTGAGTTTAGCTGCTTTTTTCGCTATTTTTTTGGCAGGCTTTTCCTGCTGAGCAACAGTTTCGGGTTCTGCGACAGGTTCTTCGGCAACACTGTTGTCTGAACCTGCGAAATCGGCAAAAGCAACTGTTTTTTCATCGTCAAAGCCAACCGTTGCAGACTCAGCCTGAGCCTTCCGCCATACCCTCAATACTGCGCTTTATTCTTTCGAACGCATCGTCATCAATGGGCGTTACCTCGCTGTTTTCTTTTTCGGAATCTTCCGCAACAGGCTCGGCGGCAACTGCTTCTTCAATCTCAACTTCGGGCTCTTCTTCAGTCTCCGCCTCGGGTTCCGCCCCGAGCATACTGCTGATTTTATTTTTGAATGAAAGAATATTCTCTTCCATCTCGTTCTTAACGTCTTCAACCGTTTCTTCTGCAGGTTCGGCTTCAGGCTCTTCCTCTGCTTCTTCATCGGTTTCAGGCTCTGCCGTTTCTTCTTCGGGAGCTTTCTGCTCTTCGGTTGCTTCTTCAGCATTCTCTGCCTCGGCAACGTCTTCCGCAGTTTCTTCGGTTTCGGGTTCTTCAACCTTTTCTTCGGCTACGGGTTCTTCTTTTTCGTCTGCAGCGACTTCTTCGGCAGGTTCGTTTTCGGGAAGAACATCTTTGGGCTTTGCTTCAGAATAAGCTTCAATTGCAAAAACGAAAATATCTCTTACCGCCGAATTATCAATGCCCATCTTTGCCGCAAGGTCTTTGAAAAGTCTTGTAAGAACAGGCAGAGTTGCAAGCTCGGGATATTCGGGAGCCGAAATGCCCGAGGTTTCGCTGACGTCAGTCTTGGCTTTTGCGAGAATAGCGTTAGCTGTGCTTTCGGAAACACCGAAATATCTTGCAAGCGCACTTGCAGGCATACCTGTATAGTAGTGCAGAATAACAGCCGCCTTGCGCTCTGCGGTCAGCTTTGAAACAGCATCAATAACCTTTGCCGCCTTTGATTCGTCCTCAAGAATTGCTTCGGGAAGGAATTCAGAGGAAGCTTCCTGCGCACTGCCGTCCGCATCGTTAAAAATGAAATTTGCTCCGTCTTTATAAATTGCCGCAACAATCTGCTTAATCCAGATTTCAAAAGCTTCGGGCTTTTTGAGCTTATCAATTGAGCAAAAAGCTCTTGCGTAAGCTTTCTTTGTTATCTCAACAGCTTCGGCATCATTATTGCTGAGCTTTGATGCAAGAAAATAAGAAGCTTTGAGAGTTTTTGAATAGAGCTTCGCCATTGCATCAGTGTCGCCGTTACCTGCGGCAACAACATATTGAACCAAATTCTCGCTCACTTTATATTCCACTCCAATCGGTTTTATTAAAAGTCTTATAATTGCTTATTTAAAACACACTTGTAATCAATTATATGCCATACTCAACTGATTGTCAAGAGAATAAATAACGCAACCAAGGAGCGACCAAATCAGATTTCTTTTTTTATTTTCTCAATTATCCTTTTTTCAAGCCTGGATATGTAGCTTTGCGAAATACCCAGAGCATCGGCAACTTCTTTCTGGGTATATTCCCTTGTGCCGCCTATGCCGAAGCGCATCGTCATTATCTGCCTCTCTCTTTTGTTGAGCGAAGAAACAGCTTTATATAGCCTTCCTCTTTCGTCCTCGGATTCAATATCCCTGTAAATCTCATCGGGTTCACTGCCGAGAATATCGGAAAGAAGAAGCTCGTTGCCGTCCCAATCAACGTTAAGCGGCTCAAAATAAGACACCTCCGCTTTCATCGAATTGGTCTTTCTGAGATACATAAGAATCTCGTTTTCAACGCATCTTGAGGCATAGGTTGCAAGCTTGATATTTTTGGAAATTCTGAACGTGTTGACTGCCTTTATCAGACCGAGAGTTCCAATTGAAATAAGGTCTTCTATCGGGATACCCGTGTTTTCAAACTTGCGCGCTATATAGACAACAAGGCGCAGATTATGCACAATCAGCTCCTCTCTTGCCTGCATATCCCCTGCCTCGAGCTTTTCGAGACGGAGGTTCTCTTCCTCCTTGGTAAGAGGCGGCGGCAAGGTATCGGGTCCGTTGATGTAATCCACCTCAACCTCAAAGAGTTTTGCCTTGAGTTTTGCTATGAATGCCAACAGTTTTTTCACTCTTTCATCCCCTCCGCGCGGCAGTAAAACCGCCGCTTATTTCGTTATCAACAGCGTCAAAAACAGGCGTTCCGAGAAGAGCCGAAAAGCCGCCTGAAATCAGTTTTTGTTCCGTCACGGCTATATAAATATTCTTCGCCTGCACCTGACCGCCCGACGTTCTGAGCGTTACTTTTTCAGCGAGAAAAGCAGGCAGTGCGCCACCGTTTTTTATTGTTGTGAAAGGTATCAGCCTGAAGTTTTTCTGCTCGGTTATATCTGCGTTTTCACCGATGATTTTTTCAGCAAAATTCTTATCTGCAATTATTACGGGCCTGCCCGAAAAGCCGTCGCGCAAACTGTTGCCCGTATCGTAAAGCGCGCTGCACGTTGCCTCATTCCGATTATATGTAACGGTCAGCTCATAAATGCTCTGTGCAGGGGCTCTGCCCTTTGCAAAACGGCTCAGAAGAGACAGAATTCCATAGCAAAAGAGAGAGACCGCAACAAGCGTGATTATGTTGATATCAAAGTAAACCACGCCGTTTCTGTAAAGCGCGCGGTTGGGTGCGGCAAAGGTGCAAACAGCAAGCATTATGCCCGCAAAAACAAAGTTCGCAATAAAAAAAGCGGCACAGTTTTTCGCAAAGGATTTCAGCGTTTTTGCGCCGAAAGCAACCGCAACCATAAAGCCGAGAAATAAAATTTTAATCACCGCATTCAACAAAATCGGTATCCCGTCAGCAAAGATAATCAATGAAAAAAATCCGCCTGACGCTGCCGACAAAAACAGACGCAGAGTTTTGCAATCTGTGCCCGTAACCGCGCAGCTTGCTCGAAGCAGCAGATAGTTAACCGTCATATTCACCGCCACAAGAATATCAGCATAAATAACCGTGTTCAAAAAACCACCCCGTCCCTCTGAATATGCTTGAATTATAACCTCGGGAGGAGATGATTTTTTGTCGCTTAGGGTAAACAAATTAAAATTTCTATTGAATATCGTTTCCTCGGGGTATATAATGTATCAAGTAAAAAAATCAAGGAGATGTTTTCCGAATGAAAAAATATCTTTTCGACACGCATATCCACACCTCCGAATCAAGCGAGTGCGGTCAGGTTGCAGCAGCAGACGTTGTTGCAAGATACAAAACTCTCGGTTATGACGGCATCGTTATCACCGACCATATGCAGCATATAATTGACCGTTTCGGCGGCACTTACGAAGAAAACGTTGACCGTTTTCTTGACGGATATCATACCGCAAAATCACTTGCCGATGACAGCTTCAAAGTAATTCTCGGCATGGAACTCCGCTTTCTTGAGAACGATAACGACTATCTCGTTTACGGTTTTGACGAAGAGTTTCTCTATTCCCACGACCTTGCTCATATCCCCACTCTTGAGGATTTTATGCCGATTGCAAAAGAGAATAATCTTGCCATCTTCCAGGCTCATCCTTTCAGAACCGGTATGTTCATCAAAAAGCCCGGAATCGTTGACGGCATTGAGGTTTATAACGGTCACGGCAACCACGATTCGCGCAACGATATCGCAATGATATGGGCAGAAAAATACGGCTTGAGAAAGCTCTCGGGTTCTGATTTCCACGGCGTTATTACGATGGAGCCGGGCGGAGTTTATTTTGAGGACGAAATCAACGATTCAAAAGACGTTGCAAAAGCTCTCCTCGCAGGCAGATATTCACTTAAATAATATCTTGTATTTATATATTGATTGTGATATAATTAAATGAATAACCGAAAAGGAAAGAGAAATATGAAATACAGAAAAATGGGTCTTACCGGAGTTGACGTTTCAGCTCTCGGTTTCGGCTGTATGAGATTGCCCGTTATTGAAGGCACCGATAAAATCGATGAACAGGAAGCAATAAGAATAATCCGTATGGGTATCGATAACGGTATCAATTACCTTGACACCGCGTTTTTCTACCACAGCGGAGAAAGCGAAAGACTTGTAGGCAAAGCCGTTAAAGACGGCTACAGAGAAAAGGCTTATATCGCAACAAAGCTTCCCCTCGGTGAAATCAAATGCGAAGAAGACGTTGAACGCATTTTCAATGAACAGCTTAAAAAGCTTGACGTTGATTACGTTGATTTTTATCTTCTTCACGCAGTAAATAACGATTCGTGGGATAACAAGGTTATCAAATTTGACGTTCTCCCCAAAATCGAAAAGCTTATTTCCGAAGGCAAAATCAAGCATTTCGGTTTTTCCTTCCACGACGACCTCTGGGTATTCAAAAAAGTTATTGATGCTTATGACGGCTTTGAATTCTGCCAGATTCAGCTCAATTATATCGATACGGATTATCAGGCAGGCATCGAAGGTCTTGAATATGCCGCCGCAAAGGGACTCGGCGTTATCGCTATGGAACCTCTTCTCGGAGGCAAACTTGCAGCACCTCATGAAATCGTTGCGGAAAAGCTTGATAAATCAAAAACCCCCGTTGAATGGGCTTTGGATTTTCTTTGGAACAGACCCGAAATTTCAATGCTTCTCAGCGGTATGGGCAATGAAAAAATGGTTACCGAAAATATCGGTTACGCCTGCAATTCCTCTGTTGGTATGCTCAAAGAAACCGACCTCGAAATGCTCAGAGAGGCAAAATCGGCATTCGATGACCTCACCGCTGTCAACTGCACGGGCTGCGAATACTGTATGCCCTGCCCCTTCGGCGTTGAGATTCCCAAAGTTTTTGCAGCATATAACAACATAACAACGGGCGGCAGAAGACTCGTTAAAGAGATTATGCCTGATATCGAATACGTTGCGGAAAGATGCCAAAAATGCGGCGCTTGCGTTAAGGCTTGCCCGCAGCATATCGATATTCCCGATAAGCTTCACAAAATCAAAAATCAATTCTGAAGGTGATATTATGAAAATTCTTTTTCAAGGCGATTCGATTACCGATTGCGGAAGAGACAGAGAAGATATTCACAATCTCGGCAGCGGTTATCCCAAATTTGCGGCTGAACTGATTAAAGCGGCTCATCCGGAAACCGATTTTGAATTCATCAATCTCGGCATCAGCGGCAACCAGACAAAAGACCTTGTTGACCGTCTGCAGAGCGATTTTATTGATATTCAGCCCGATCTTGTTTCAATCCATATCGGTATTAACGACACCTGGCACAGAGCTGCAGAACGCAACTGGCTTGGCAACGATGTTTTTGAAGCCCAATACAGAAAAGTGCTCAGTGAAATTAAAGAAAAAACAAATGCAAAAATTCTTATCATCGAACAGTTTTTGCTTCCTGTTGAAGATAAACTCTATTTCAGAGAAGACCTCAACGGTAAAATCGATATCACAAGAAAGCTCGCAAGAGAATTTGCCGATTTCTTCATTCCGCTTGACGGTTTTATGGCTCAGGCGGCGGTTGACAAGGGTGCAAATCATTGGTCTGATGACGGTGTTCACCCCAACGAAAACGGTGCAAAATTCATAGCCGCTTACTATGCGGACGCTTTTGAAAAAATCAACCTTTAATTTTTATCAAAGTTCAAAGAAGGCGAAAAAATGAATAACGTTAAAAAAGTGTTGAATTATATTTTTATTGATGGTCTTTCGGGTATGGCGCTCGGTCTTTTCGGCACGCTGATAATCGGCACCATTCTCGAACAAATCGGAAATTTTATCCCCAATGTTTTCGGCACTTACCTGATTGCTGTTGCAGGAATAGCCAAAGCAATAACTGGCGCAGGCATAGGCGTGGGTATGGCATTCAAATATAAATGCTCTCCCCTTGCAGGCGCGTCGGCAGCAGTTGCAGGTATGGTCGGCGCTTTTGCCGGCAAAATAGTTGACGGTTCGTTCGCAGGCATATCAGGTCCCGGCGACCCTCTGTGCGCATTTATTGCCGCATTCTTTGCAATTCAGGCAAGCAGACTTATCAGCGGCAAAACAAAGCTTGACATCATTCTCACTCCTGCCGTTTCAATCATAGTCGGCGGTGCGGCAGGCTTGTTTGTGGGTCCTCCCGTTTCAAAAGTAACAACATACATAGGCCAGCTTATCAACTGGGGCACGGAGCGCGAGCCGATTCTTATGGGCATAGTTGTTTCGGTTGTTATGGGTATCTGTCTCACACTCCCCATCAGCTCTGCAGCTCTGGGAATCATTCTCGGTCTCAACGGTCTCGCAGGCGGCGCGGCTGTTGTCGGTTGCAGCGCACAGATGATTGGCTTTGCGGTTGCAAGCTACCGCGAAAACAAGGTCGGCGGTCTTGTTGCACAGGGCGTTGGCACCTCGATGCTTCAGATGCCCAACATTGTCAAGCATCTGCAGATATGGATTCCACCAATCATAACCAGCGCAATCCTAGGCCCGATTTCAACCGCATTGCTCAAAATGTCCTGCTATGCTTCCGGCTCGGGTATGGGCACATCAGGTCTTGTTGGTCAGTTTATGACCTTTGATTCAATGGTCGATGCAGGTGCCGACCCCGTTGTTGTGCTTATCGAAATTATGATTATGCACTTTGTTGCACCGGCTCTCATAACTCTCGGCATTTCGGAATTTATGAGAAAGAAAAAGCTTATAAGCTTCGGTGATATGGAGCTTAAAAATATGAACTGATTAATCTGAAAATAATATTTTACGGAGGTCAAAAAAATGACAAAAAGATTAACAGCAATCCTTCTCGCAGTTGCCCTTGCTTTCTCGGCAGCATTCTGCGTACCCGCAACAGCCGCAACAGAAGTTACGGACCCCTTCGAAAGAGGCTTTTACCGCTTTGTTGATAAGCTTCTCGACGCCCTTGTTAACGGCATTTCAGCTCTTATTTTCGAACCCAATTATCTTATTGACAAGGATGATTACGTTTCAGAAAACTTCTATGAAGGCATGAGCGCCGACGAATTCCTTACAACTCCTGCCGCTGATGCAAAATGGTCAATCGGCTATGCAAACGCAAGCATCCAGACAGGCAAAGAGCTTGAAGGCGGTCACAACGTTGGCGGCAGCCTTGCAATCGGCGATAAATTCGCAACAAACATTATGGACGACCAGAAAGTTAGAACAATCGCCGTTTCTGACGGCAGAGGCATCACAATCTTTGCCTGCATCGACTCCTACGGTCTTTCATCAACAGACGTCAGAGGCATCAGAGCCGCATTCGCCGAAGAAGCTGCAAAGCTGAATCTTGATATTGACGCAGTTAACATTTCTGCTCTTCATCAGCATAGCTGCGTTGACACCTTCGGTCTCAACGGCAATCTCATCAACGCCCTTTTCACATCTTCTTTCAGAAACCTTTTCGGTCTTGAACTTCCCAACGGTCAGAACAAAGACTTTATGGAAAACCTCTATAACGTTGTTGTTGACTCAATGCTTGCCGCTGTTGAAGACATGAAGGAAGGCGAGCTCTATTACGGCACTGCCGATGCAACAAAGTATATTTATGACAAGCGTGCTCCCTACGTTTGCGACACAGACCTTCACAGACTCCGCTTCGTTCCCGATGACGGCAGTGCAGAAACCTGGCTTCTTAACGCTCCCATCCACTGCGTTGGCTACGGTGCAGGCGGCACAGAAATCACAGGCGACTATCCCTACTTTATGGAGAAATATATCAACGAAAACGCAAAAGCAAACGTTTTCTATATTCTCGGTGCAGAGCTTGCAATGACATCGGAATACGATTATCTCCCCGAAGTTGACAAAGAATCAGCTCCCTACAAAGAACAGGGCGAAGGCTATGCAAGACTCGCTCTCTTTGGCGAAGAGCTTGCAAGACTTGCAATTTCAATTGATAACGACAAGGCTGTTGCTCCCATTTTCAACATCAGACTCACAGAGGTTTATGTTCCCGTTGAAAACAGCATCCTTAAGATTGCTGCAAAGGGCGGTCTTCTTATCAACCAGTTCGTTAAGAACAAAGGCAAATACGAAGCCGTTTCAGAAGTTGGCTACTGCGAATTCGGCACAGACCTTGCAGTTGCTCTTATCCCCGGCGAACTTGCTCCTGAAATCGCTTACGGCGGCGTTGACAGCGCAGCAGAAGCATGGGACGGCGATGAATGGAATTATTCATCCTTTGCTGATGCCGCTGCTGACAGAAAGCTTCTTGTTTTCGGCGTAACAAACGACCAGCTCGGCTATTTCCTGCCCTCAAACGAATGGCATTCATATCTCACAGAGAATGAAGAAATCGTTTCAACAGGCCGTATGGCAGGCGCATACATCGCAGACGCTTACCTTACACTCTTTAACGAAGTAAGATAACCCGACCAATATCAAAAGGGTCGGCTTTATGCCGACCCTTTTGACTGAATTATGAATGATTAACCCGATTGCATTTTCGGATTAATCATTGATTGTTCAGTATAAACTTATATACGGAGGTGAATCACTTGGCAAAAAACAGCTCTTTAAAATATGCACTAAAAGAGACCGATTGGTTTCTTTACCTTACCTGCATACTTACCTCGGCTTTCGGCGCGCTAATGGTTTACAGCGCAACCCGAAACAAAGCCCTTGACGCAGGAACTCTTCTGAGCCGCGAATGCTTGATAATGGTTATCGCTTCAGCGGTAGGCATAGCCGCTTGCCTTGTGATATCGTTTCTTGATTACGATTCCATTCTGCGGCTTTGGCCGATTGTTGCAGGCGTTTGCCTGCTTCTGATTCTTCTGCTTTTCCCGTTTGGCGACGGTCCCTCAGACAGACCCAACGCAAGATGCTGGCTTCCCATTCTGAAGCTCGGAGACACAAAGGTTAACTTTCAGCCGTCAGAGCTTGCAAAAATCGGTTTTATAATCACTTTCACCGCACATATCGAAGCTGTCAGAGATAACATCAACAGCATCAAAAACGTTCTTCTGCTGAGCGCTCACGCTTTAATCCCCATCGGTCTTATCATCATCACCGACGACCTCGGCTCAGCAATTGTTTTTGCCCTTATGTTTATCGGTATGATGTTTGTTGCAGGTGTAAAACTGAGATATTTTGCGGTTGCAATCGGCATGGGCGTTGCGTTTGTGCCACTCTTCTGGACAAAATTCCTTTCAACCTTCCACAGGCAAAGAGTTCTTGCTATTTATTATCCCGAAGCTCTCAGCGCATATGACTATGATAAAATCATTTATCAGCAGCAGCGTTGCGTTAATGCTATCGGCTCCGGCAGAATGTGGGGCGACGGACTTTTCAAAGGCACTTACACCCAGACTCCCGGCGGCGTACCCGTTAACGAGAGCGATATGGTTCTTTCGGTTGTTGGTGAAGAACTCGGCTTTATGGGTTGCATTGCGCTGATGATTATTCTTTCCGTTATTATCATCAGAATTGCCGTTGTTGCAAAACAGTCAAGGAATCTTACAGGCGCGCTTCTCTGCTACGGTACGGTGTTTATGATTGGCGCACAGACGATTATCAACATCGGTATGTGTCTTATGCTTCTGCCGAGTATCGGTATCACCCTGCCCTTTATGAGTGCAGGCGGCTCGTCAAATATGTGTATTTATTTCGGCATCGGCATTGCAATGAGCGTTTACCGCGCTAACCGCGACAGAGCGCCCGTAAACTTCAGGCTGACTAATATCAGCACACCGTTTGCAGAAACTTAACAGCAAAAAATAACAGGCTTGCAAAATGCAAGCCTGATTTTTTTATATATGTTCTTCGATGGCATCCGCTATAGCCTGTGCGTATGCATCGAGGTTTTCATCAAAGAGTTTGTTATCGGTTTCGCTTGTGATAAATCCGAGCTCAACAAGACAGCTTGTCATATCGGTATGGCTGTTAACGTAATAGTCCTTGTTTCTGTCAGTGATGTAGCCTGTTTTTACTCCTCTGTTATCTGAAATCCCCGCATCGTCAAGCCCTTTGAGAATTGTCTTTGCAAGCGAACGGGCTCTGTAGGAATTATCGCTTCCGACCCAGATTTCAGCTCCTCCGACTGCGGAAGAAGCACTGTTTCTATGGAGCGAAACAAACAAGTCCGCAGAGCGAGAATTGGCAAATTCACATCTGGCCTCAAGACTGAGGAAAATATCAACCGTTCTTGTCAGAACAACGTCTATCCCCTTTTCTTCAAGGCATTCCTTAACCTTGAGAGCAAGCCTGAGATTATCGTCTTTCTCATATCTGTTGCCGTTTACCGCACCAACGTCGTTTCCGCCGTGACCGGGATCAATAACAACGCAAACCTTGCCCGGCTTTGAAAACGGTGTTCTGCCTGTTCTTGCCCAATAATCAAGGCAAAGACCGGAAACAATTCCGCCGATAACAAGAAACAGCAGAAGAATTGCCGTCATTTTTTTATTTTCTTTGATAAAAGAAATGATTTTGTCAAGTATATTCTTCATATCACATTGAATCAATATAACGGCAAGCCGCAAGAGCTGCAACCGAACCGTCTGCGGCGGCGGTTGTTATCTGTCTTATCTGCTTTTTGCGGCAGTCACCCGCAACAAAAACGCCTGCAGTTTTGGTAACACAGCTTTCATCGGAATCAATATATCCCCACTCGTCAAGACCTGCGATATCGGCAAAAGCCTTGTTGTTGGGAATAAGACCGATTGCAACAAAAAGTCCGTCAACCTTAAGCTCGCTTTCACTGCCGTCAGCTTCCTTTTTAAGCTTAAGACCTTCGAGAGATTTATCGCCGATGAACTCGGTAATAACTGTTCCCATAATAAATTCAACGTTTGCCTTTTCCTTAAGCTTTTCAACAAGTCTTGCTTCGCCTGTGAAGAAATCGAGGTTCTGAATAACGTAAACCTTTTCACAGCCCTCTGAAAGCAGAACTGCCTCCTGCAAAGCGGAGTTGCCGCCGCCGAGAACTGCAACAGTCTGACCCTTGAAGAATGCGCCGTCGCAAACAGCACAGTAAGAAATACCTTCGCCCACAAGTTCGTTTTCTTTGGGCAACCCTGTTTGTCTGTGCTTAACGCCTGTTGCTATGATAACCGCCTTTGCTTCGTACTCGCCCTCTTCTGTAATAACGGTTTTGGTTGCTCCGTTATCGCGGATTTCGGTTACGGTTTCCATTTCAACCTCGGCACCCTGAGAAAGAACCTGATCAACAAGTTTTTCGGCAAATTCATTGCCACTCATTGTTGCAAAACCGGGATAATTCTCAATCTGGGGTGAATAAGTTATCTGACCGCCGAACGTGCCTTTTTCAAGCACAAGAACAGTTTTATCTGCTCTGAGAGCATAGAGAGCCGCAGTAAGACCTGCAGGACCTGCACCGATTACAATAATATCATACATAGTTTTTCATTCCTTCAAAAACAAGACAAGCCTGCGGAGTGCAGGCTGTCTTTTTATTATTATTTAATCTTAAAATCAGATAGCGGCAGTGCTTGCGGAATCAATGAACTTTTTGATTTCCGAAACGCCTGCAAACTTATCGAATGCACCGCCCGAAACAACAATGAGTGTGGGAGCCTGCTTAACACCGAGTTTAACGGCAAGGTCCTGATTCTCATATGCCATAACTTCGTTAACTGCGATACCTGCTTTTGCAAGCTGAGCAAGAGCTATTTTGCAGTTGGGGCAAGTTGCGGTTTTGAAAAGATAAAGACCGTCTGCAAGGGGGCAAGCGGTTTCTGCTTCAGCGGCAGGAGCAGCTTCTCTCTTGACTGTGCCGTGCTTTGTGATATCGGAGCTTGCAATATTATAAACCTTGCGCTCCTTATACTCCTGTGACTTACCGTCGTTCCAGTTCTGAACAGGTCTGTAATAGCCTGTGATACGGCTGTAAACCTCTGCAGTTTCACCGCATTCGGGGCAAGTGAAATGCTCGCCTGCGATATAGCCGTGATCCTTACATACCGAGTATGTGGGAGAAATTGAATAATAGGGAAGTCTGTAGTTATCCGAAATCTTCTTAACGAGATTTGCAGCTGCCTTCCAATCGGGAAGC
>JAFXJO010000053.1 GCA_017532185.1 Clostridia bacterium
ACCAAGGTGGCTGTCCTCTTCTTCGCCGATGGGTGTTTCGAGCGAAACGGGCTCCTGAGCTACGCGGAGGATTTCGCGCACCTTATCAACGGGCATATCAAGCTCAGCGGCAATTTCTTCTGCCGTCGGATCTCTGCCGTTCTTATGAAGCAACTGGCTGTTTGTCTTTTTAACCTTGTTGATGGTTTCAACCATATGAACGGGAATACGGATTGTTCTTGCCTGGTCGGCAATAGCTCTTGTGATAGCCTGTCTTATCCACCAAGTTGCATAAGTTGAGAACTTGAAGCCCTTGGTATAATCGAACTTATCAACAGCCTTAATAAGACCGAGGTTACCTTCCTGAATAAGATCAAGGAACTGCATACCTCTGCCAACATATCTTTTGGCAATGCTTACAACAAGACGAAGGTTTGCCTCTGCAAGTCTCTGCTTTGCCTGCTTATCGTTATCCGAAATGCGGATAGCAAGTTCGATTTCTTCTTCTGCCGTGAGAAGAGGAACTCGTCCGATTTCCTTAAGATAAACCTTAACGGGGTCATCGATGTTGCTTCCCCTGTCGTCTGTGCCGCCGATATCGAGCGACTTGGGGATATCAACGTCAAAGTTTTCAATTGCCGCGTTTGAAAGGTCATCGATGATTTCGATGTTATTGCTCTCAAGCGTTTCATAGAGCTTATCAAGCTCTTCGATATCGAGATCCATCTCGATAATGACCGCATCGATTTCCTGGGTTGTCAGCTTACCCGAAGCCTTGCCCTTGTCAACCAATGACTTGAAAGGAGTTCTTTTTTCTGTTCCTTCCATTCCACTCACATCCTTATGTTAATTTTTCTTAAACAGCTTCAGATATTCCTCGTCGCTCATTGACGAGGTATCCGTAATTTTGGGAGCAACCTTTTCTTTGAGAACTTCGATGCAGTCCTCGCATTCCTTAACCGTGTTGCTTAAAGAACTTGAAGAAATGAAAATACGCGTTACACTGTCCATCTCTTCGGGACTGAAATGCTTTGCAAACTGGCTCAGCTCTGCATCAACGCCAGCATCAAGCTTTTCGCAAAGGCACTGATACAACCTGCGGTTAAAGGATGTCACAAAATCATCGGACGAAAGTCTGTCTTTTAGTTTTTTATAAAAATCGGGGTTGCGCATAAAGGAAGCGATAATTGTTTCTTCCGCTTTTGCCGCCCTGAGATTTTTTGCTCTTTCAGGATTGTTTTTATCTTCAAAGCTTTTTTCAAGCATATTATCCTGCTCACGCTTTCTGCGCTCTTCGTCGGAGCGTCGGAGCTTGGCTTTTGCAGATTTTATCTGCGCATTGATACTCTCAACGTTGACTCCCAACTCATTTGAAAGTCTTGTGGCATAAATATCACATTCGATGCTTCCGCATTCTGCAAGCACCTGCGTTGCCGCCATAAGAAAACGCAGTTTGCCGTCATCGGTTGAAAGGTTATATTTTGCCCTTTCTTCAAGCAATTTATATTCCGTTTTGTTTGCCGCTTTACCCAGAAGCGAATCAAAGCGTTCCTTACCGTGCTTGCGGATAATTTCATCGGCATCCTTGCCGCCTTCCATCTTAACAACCCGGAGTTTCACACCCGTTTTGCCTAAAACGCCCAAAGCTTTCTGCGTTGCTTTCTGACCTGCTTCGTCATTATCGTAGCAGATAAGGATTTCTTCGGCGTAGCGTGAAAGAAGGTTTGCCTGTTCGCTCGTAAAAGCCGTACCCAGGCACGCAATTGCATTTGTAAAGCCTGCCTGATGCAGAGCGATAACGTCCATATATCCTTCAACAAGAATCAGCTTGTTATCGTTTGCGTTCTTTGCAAAATTGAGAGCAAAAACGCCGTTGCTCTTTTTATAAACTAAAGTATCGGAGGTGTTTATATATTTGGGTTTTGAATCGTCCATAACTCTGCCGCCGAAAGCAATAACGTTGCCTCGAAGGTCTATTATAGGAAACATAACCCTGTTGCGGAAGTTATCATAATAACTCACTCTGCCGTCCTTATCGGAGCGCCTTGCAAGGTTGGCAAGCACCAACTCTTCATCGGTAAAACCTTTTTTGCGAAGATGCTCAATAAGCGCGCGCCATTCGTTTGGCGCATAACCCAGACCGAAACGGCGGATAGTATTCATTGAAAGTCCTCTGCTGAGAAAATATTCCAGCGCGGAACGGTTTTTTTCTTCCATAAGGCAGGCGTTGAAAAATCTTGCAGCCTCTCTGTTTGCCGAAAGCAGACGCATTCTCTTTTTTGAAAGAGTATCGTCATAGCCGTCTTCGGGCATAGGCATACCTGCCATCTGCGCAACAGCCTTGACCGCCTCAATATAGTCAAGGTTATCTATGCGGCGCACAAAACTGATAACGTCGCCGCCCGCACCGCAACCGAAACAATAAAACGAACGTGTATCGGGATAAACGGTAAACGACGGAGTTTTCTCATTGTGAAACGGGCAAAGACCGACAAGCGTTTTTCCTCTGCGTTTAAGATTGACATAAGATGATATTACGCTGTCAATATCTATTTTATCCTGCAAATCCTGAATAAATCTCTCATTCAGCTTCAATCTTCACCCTCCTTTCACATTTTTTGCATAATTATTTTCTTTTCTTTTTTGCAATTACCATAACAACCGTTGCAACGGCTATCAGCACCGCGCAGGCACCTGCCGCAAGAATAACGGGATTGGTTTTTTTGTTTTCTTCTTCACCCTGTTTTGCGGTTGTTGCTTCTTTTGTTGTTTGAGCCCTGGTTGTTGCGTTAAGTTCGGTATAAGCGGCATCAACGCCGGAAACGGGAATAAGATATTCTTCAGTAACATCTTCCGTCAACTCAACCGTCACCGGTTCGGTTAAAGCCTGAGTTGTAGGAGCAGAAGTTACCTGTGTTTTTGTTGTTGTCGGTTTAGTGGTTGTGACAACTGTGGTTGTTTCCGTTGTTGTTTCCGTTGCGGGAACGGTTATTTCAGGTGCTTTTGTTGTTTCGGGTTTTGGGGCGCCGAGGTCAGGCGTTGAACCGTTTTCTTCCACAAGCGTATAAACGTAATAGGAATCCGACGGATATTTTATTTTTCTGCCGACTACCGCTTTGCCGTCCCAAACAACGTTTTGCTCAAACATAGTTATATAGCCGTCGCTGTAATCTCTGACAATCGCCCAATGGTCCTGGTCAGAGCCGCGCATTTCTTTTGAAACGTAAATGATATCGCCCGCTTTAGGCGATGAGGTTTTAACAAACTTATATCCGCCCTCCTCAGAGCTCGGACCGTCCGATCCGTAAGGATAAATATCAAGCCCAAAGGCTTCTTTATAAAATCTGATTACGAGGTCACCGCACTGGTGTTCATGATCACCTTCGTTATATAAAGCATTAACGCCGAGAAAAGTATCGGCAACAAAATTATCTCCTTCAATTTCCACCCACGTGCTGTTTGGCTTAAGGTCATCATACCAATCGCCCGACGCAGTCTGAACAAAACAAACCAGCATCAAAACAATGCACGTGAGTTTAAGCACTGTTTCCTTTAAACTCATCTGAACATCCTTTAAAAAATATTATTGATTTCGCTCCAAGCTTTGGGTATATAGAGCTCATCAAAAACTCTGACGGCATATCTGTCCGTCATACCTGCAATAAAATCGCAGGCTGCAACACCGATTCCGTCACGCTCTGCAATTTCTTTGAATTGCGGCGGAAGATTTTCGGCTTTTTTTGCAAAATGGTAATAAAGACGCTGAACAAGTTCAACCGCCTTTTTCTCTTCGCTTTTACAGGCAGGGTTGGTATAAACCTTGGCAAACATAAAGCTGTGAAGCTCGTCAAACGCCTGCTGAATTCCCTTCTCAAGCCTGATATCATCGTCACTGTTATTTATACAACTCAAAACAAGCGTATTAATTCTTGCGCTTTTTGACATACCCAGAACGTGGCGGATTGCAAGCGGAATATCATCCTCGCTCATAATGCCTGCTATGGTAGCATCGTCAATATCGTGATTTATGTAAGCGATTCTGTCAGCAAGCCGGACTATTCTGCCCTCAAGAGTTGCCGCCTGTTCGCCGTTTGTATGGCGTTCAATGCCGTTACGCACCTCATAGGTCAGATTAAGACCCTTGCCTCCCTTTTCAAGAAAATCAACCACCCTCAGACTCTGCGCATAATGCTTGAAGCCGCCCGGGCATACGTCGTTGAGCGCTCTTTCACCTGCGTGACCGAAAGGAGTATGACCCAAATCGTGGCCAAGCGCAATGGCTTCCGTAAGGTCGCAGTTAAGATTGAGCGCACCTGCGATTGTTCTCGCAATCTGTGAAACCTCGAGAGTATGGGTCAGACGGGTGCGATAATGGTCACCCTCGGGAGAAAGAAACACCTGAGTCTTATGCTTAAGCCTTCTGAAAGAACTGCAATGGATTATTCTGTCCCTGTCTCTCTGGAAAGCCGTTCTTATCGGGCATTCCTCTTCAGGAACAAGCCTGCCCTTGCTTTCGCAGGCAAGCGCCGCCATCGGCGACAAAGTTTCTTTTTCTCTTAAGCATGCATTTTCTCTGATAGTGTTCATCATTTCACCCCTTCAAAGATTATATACGAAAAAAACGGGTCGATTCCTGCTTCGGAATTGTTAACAAACTGTAAACATTAATCCATATCAGCAAAAAACTCGTCGATTTTCTCAACCGAATACCTGCCGTTGCTGACATCGATGAGCTTTGCATTGAAGCCGTCGATGATTTCAAGCGGCATTCTGAAAATAAGGGTTACGTTATCCTCAAAGATTGTATCTTCAATTATTCCGCCGTTTTCGGGCACAAGCGAAGCAAGCTTGCCGTAAAAATAATAGTCGCAGGTCACCTTGAGCCTGCCGCACATTGCACGGGTTACAATTCCGCCTGCAGCAACCGCGATTGAAGCGGAATGCGAATAAGCCCTCACAAGACCGCCGGCGCCAAGCATTATTCCGCCGAAATAACGCGTAACAACAACTGCACAATCGGTAACGCCCGTTTTTTCAAGCACATCGAGAGTCGGAATGCCTGCTGTGCCCTGAGGCTCACCGTCATCGGAATAACGCTTAATTCCGCTGTCACGCAGAATATAAGCATAAACGTTATGGGTTGCGTCCCAATGTTTTTTGCTGACTTCCTGAATAAAAGCAAGTGCTTCTTCCTGCGTTTTGACAGGCTTTATATGCCCGATGAAACGGGATTTTTTAACGATATATTCGTCTCTTGCTTCGGCTCTTATGGTTTTATAGCTGTTTTTATTCATAATAAAAACCTCTTACAGAAAAGCAAAGCGGCGCACTGCTGCGCCGCTGAATTTGCTCTTATTTGTTGTTAAGATTGAAACGCTTATTGAAGCGATCAACACGTCCGCCGGTATCAACGAGCTTCTGCTTACCGGTATAGAACGGGTGGCACTTTGAGCAGATATCAACACGAAGATTTTCTTTTGTTGAACCTGTTTCGATAACCTCACCGCAAGCGCAACGGATAGCTGTCTGCTTGTAGTTGGGATGGAGACCTTCCTTCATTAATGTTCACCTCTTTCAGATATACATAAACATAACAAATGGATTTTATCACAAGAAGTTTAAAATTGCAAGTGTTTTTTGAATTTTTTTCGATTACTGCTGTATTTTAATGAAAAGTAACAGTTATTACTTCTGTGAAGCTTCCAAAGCTTGTGCAACATCGGCAATAATATCGTCAACGTGCTCGATACCAACGGAAAGACGGATAAGATCGTCGGAGATACCGCAGGCAACAAGCTCCTCGGAAGTGAGCTGACGGTGGGTTGTGCTTGCGGGATGCAGGCAGCAGGTTCTTGCGTCTGCAACGTGGGTTGCAATTTCAGCAATCTTAAGGCTATCCATAAACTTTGTTGCAGCTTCTCTGCCGCCCTTGATGCGGAAAGAGATTACACCGCTGGTGCCGTTAGGCATATATTTCTTTGCAAGTTCATAACCCTTGCTGCCTTCCATACCGGGATAGGTAACCTCAAGAGCGCAGCCGCTGTTCTTGATATATTCCGCAACCTTTGATGCGTTATAGCAATGTCTTTCAACACGCAGGGGCAGAGTTTCAAGACCGAGGTTAAGCAGGAATGCATTGAAAGGCGAAGGAATTGAGCCGAGGTCACGCATAAGCTGCGCAGTTGCCTTGGTGATATAAGCAAGCTTGCCGAAACGCTCGGTATAAGTGATGCCGTGGTAAGAATCGTCGGGAGTGGTCAGACCCGGGAATTTATCGTTCTGTGTCCAATCAAAGTTACCGCTGTCAACAACAACACCGCCAACGCTTGTTGCGTGACCGTCCATATATTTGGTTGTGGAATGGATAACGATATCCGCACCGAATTCAAAGGGGCGGCAGTTAACGGGTGTGGGGAAAGTATTATCGATGATAAGCGGAACGCCGTGAGCGTGAGCAGCATCGGCAAAGGTTGAGATATCAAGCACCTCAAGAGCAGGGTTCGAAAGGCTCTCTGCGAAAACAGCCTTTGTGTTGGGCTTGAAAGCGGCTTCAAGTTCTTCTCTTGTTGCCTGAGGGCTGACGAATGTGAAATCAATGCCGAGCTTTCTCATAGTAACGTTGAAAAGGTTGAATGTGCCGCCGTAAATCTTTGCGGAGCTGATAACGTGGTCGCCTGCCTGAGCAATGTTGAAAACGGAATAGAAAGATGCCGCCTGACCCGACGAAGTGAGCATTGCGCCTACGCCGCCTTCAAGGGCTGCAATCTTTGCGGCAACAGCATCGTTTGTGGGGTTCTGCAGACGGGTATAGAAATAGCCCGAAGCTTCAAGGTC
>JAFXJO010000054.1 GCA_017532185.1 Clostridia bacterium
GATATCATCACAATGGCATCAATGCTCCGTATCCCCGTTGCTCTCCACAACGTTCCCGACGAAAAGATTTTCCGTCCTGCTTGCTGGGGTGCATTCGGCACAAAGGATCTCGAAGGCGCAGACTTCAGAGCTTGCGAAAACTACGGTCCTCTTTACAAATAATCATAAAAAAATCAGCGGACTGCTTCGGCAGTCCGCTTTTTTCATTTGTTCATAAAATATTTAACTTAAATCAAAATTTTCGTAAAATTGGTCTTTTATTTTATAATAACAAGTGATATAATATATCCGATTATGGATAATTATATTCAAAACATATAAATTTATACAGGAGGCATTGAAGTGTCTGATATTATTTCCGTAAAAAATCTCAGCAAATCCTACGGCAAGAATCAGGTTCTTGATAACGTTTCTTTCAAGCTTGAAGAAGGCCAGATTATCGGTTTGCTCGGCCCCAACGGTTGCGGCAAAACCTCTCTCATCAAAATTCTCACAGGTCTCATCAACGATTACAGCGGCGAAGTGCTTGTCGACGGCGAAAAACCCGGCAAATCAAGCAAGGCTAAGGTTGCTTTTCTGCCTGAAAAGACCTATCTGCCTACTTATATGATCGCAAAAGAAGCAATCACATATATCGCAGATTTCTATGACGATTTTGATAAAGAAAAGGCAACGCGCCTTATGGAAGTTTTTCAGCTTGATCCCAAGCAGAAAGTAAGAACAATGTCCAAAGGTCAGCAGGAAAAGCTTCAGCTTATTCTTGTTATGTGCCGCAACGCAAAAATTTATATCCTCGATGAACCCATGGGCGGCGTTGACCCTGCGGCAAGAGATTTTATTCTTGAAACAATTCTCAAAAACCGTCCCGCAGGCTCAACAATTCTTATGTCAACTCACCTGATTCAGGACGTTGAAGGCATTTTTGATTCGATTCTTATGATCCGTCAGGGCAAAATCCGCATTCAGGATTCCGTTGAAAAGCTCACAAAAGACGGCAAAACAATCAACGATATCTTTAAGGAGGTGTTCAGCGTTGACTGGAAATATTAAAAACAAAAACAAGTTCGGTATGCTTCTCAAACACGATTTTATTGCCAGCACAAGAGTTATCAGCCTTTTCTATATCGTTGAAGCATTCTCTCTTCTCCTCTTTTTCATCGGCAATTATCTCACTAAAAATGCAACTGACCCCGGTGCCGTTGCAACAAAGCTGATTCAGATTTGTCCCATCGCGGCAATCGTTTCGTTTCTGGTTGCAATGCTCCTTATCTTCCTCACGATATTCTATATCATCTATGACTTCAATAAATCGCTCTACAGCCCTCAGGGCTATCTGAGCTTCACTCTCCCCGTTTCAAGCCAGGAACTTCTTCTCTCCAAAACGCTTGTTTACGGCGGCTGGATGATAGTGAGCTTCCTCGTTTTCTATTTCGTTACGGAGCAGATGGCGATATTCACAAGCGACGTTCTCGACGAAACATACGGCGAAGGCAACGTTGAAACCGTTACTTCTCTCGTCACCTCAATGTTCAACCTTCCCTCATATTCGCAGATTGTTGCTTCCATCGTATTTATGATGCTCAACATTTTCACGATGATGTTCCTCTTTGTTGCAACGGCTTATTTCTCAATATCGCTTGCACATATGAGATATTTCCAGAAGCGTTCAATTCTCTGGGCAATCATCATCTTCTTCCCCGTTTTCTTCTTCCTTCTCTGGCTTGCACTCAAGCCTTCCGATTATCTTCAGCTCATCGTTCAGTTCAAGGCTGACGGCAGCTTCGGCTTCGGTGTTGCCGATGCCGGCGATAAATATCTTATGGGCTTTGATATCAGCCGTATGCTGATGTGCATTATTGAATGCGTAGGTCTCTTCTTCGCAACGTCTTATATTATGCATAAGAAAGTTAACATTAAATAAGGAGAGATTGCTATTAAAATCGGCATTTTCGGGGGAACTTTCAATCCTCCGCATAAGGGTCACACCCGTTTGCTCCGAACAGCGGCGGAAACGCTCGGCTTTGAAAAGCTGATTGTTATTCCCTCGTGCATTCCGCCCCATAAGCTTGCAGGCAAGCTTGCAAGCGGCGAGCAACGCCTTGAGATGTGCCGCCTTGCCTTCGGCAAAGACCCGCGATGCGAGATTTCGGCTATCGAGCTTGAAAGAAGCGGCAAAAGCTACACGGTTGATACCCTTAACGAAATCAAAAAAATATATCCCGATGATGAGCTTTATTTCATTATCGGCTCCGATATGCTCCGCACGTTTCAGCAATGGTACCGCTGGGAAGAAATCCTCTCCCTCGCAGTTATCTGCGCCGCTTCAAGAGAAAACGGTTACCGACCCGATTGGAGCGTTTATACTCCTGAGCAGAGAGAAAGATTTGTTTTTATCGATGCCGAGCCGCTTGAGGTCAGCTCAACGGAATTGCGCGGCGGTCAGAAAAGTGATTTGCTCGACCCCGACGTTGCAAGTTACATCAAAGAAAACAATCTCTATGACGACGGTCTTGATTCGTTCAGAAAAATTCTTGAGGAAAAGCTTGACGATTACAGGCTTGACCACAGCGAATGCGTGAGTGAATGCGCTGCGGTGCTTGCAGAAAAATACGGTGCAGACCCCCAAAAAGCGCGCCTTGCAGGGCTTATGCACGACGTTATGAAAAATGCTCCTTCCGCAGAACATATGGAATATATGAATGATATTTCAGCGGTTGAGCTTCATAATCCCAAGGTGTGGCACCAGATTTCGGGCGAAGCTTTTCTTCGCAAAAACGGAATTATCACCGACGAAGAAATTCTCGGCGCAGTCAGATGGCACACAACGGGCAGAGCAGATATGACTCTGCTTGAAAAAATAGTTTACGTTGCGGATTTTATCTCCGCTGACAGAAAATATGAGGACGTTGCCGAGGTTCGTAAGCTCGCGGAAACAAGCCTTGAGCAGACGATTCTCTACACAAGCCGCTACACAATCAATAAGCTGGCGCAAAATAATATGCTTATCCACCCGGCAACCGTGGAATGCTATAACGATATGTTATTGCAAATCGGTTTGCAGAAAGGTCAGGTAAAATAATGGATTCCAACATTCTTGTTAAAGAAATAGCAAAAGTTCTTGATGAAAAAAAGGCGATTGACATTGTGGCTATCAAAACCGAAGAGGTAACAATCGTTTCGGATTATTTCATCATTGCATCGGGTACTTCAAACACCCATGCAAAATCACTCGTTGATGACGTTGAATACGAAATCAAAGAGCGTTTCGGTATTGACCCCGAACACATCGAAGGCAGAGCTACAGGCTGGATTCTGCTTGATTACGGCACAATTCTTGTTCACGTTTTCACAGCGGAAGACAGAGAATATTATAATCTTGAACGTCTCTGGGCAGATGCAGGTACAGTTGATTTAAGCGACGTTATAACAGAAGATTAATTTTAGTGAACGTCTGAAAATGACAGTCAATAATTAGGTTGAATTGAAAGGAAGAAGCACAAAATGGCTCATTACGATTACGCTAATATAGAAAAAAAGTGGCAGAAATATTGGGAAGACCACGAAACTTTCAAAACAGACGTGTGGGACTTCTCAAAACCCAAATATTACGTTCTTGATATGTTCCCCTATCCCTCAGGCGTAGGTCTTCACGCAGGTCATCCCGAAGGCTATACAGCTACGGATATCGTTTCAAGAATGAAGAGAATGAAGGGTTACAACGTTCTTCATCCTATGGGTTATGACTCTTTCGGTCTGCCTGCAGAGCAGTATGCCGTTAAAACAGGTCATCATCCCAACGGATTTACTCAGGAGAATATTCACACCTTCTCAAAGCAGCTCAAAGAACTCGGTTTTGACTATGACTGGTCAAAGATGATTGCCACATCTGACCCCTCATACTATAAGTGGACACAGTGGATTTTCAAGCAGCTCTACCTTAAAGGCTATGCAAAGCTTGTTGATATTCCCGTTAACTGGTGTGAAGAACTCGGCACAGTTCTTGCCAACGATGAGGTTATTGACGGCAAGAGTGAGCGCGGCGGCTATCCCGTAATCCGTAAGAATATGAAGCAGTGGGTTATTGATCAGGTTGCATTTGCCGAGGAACTCCTTGAAGGTCTTAACGAAATAGATTGGCCTGAGTCAACAAAGGATATGCAGCGCCACTGGATAGGAAAGAGCACAGGTGTTGAGGTTGAATTCCAGCTTGTCGGCGGAGGAAAATTCTCAATTTTCACAACCTGTATCGAAACAATATACGGTATAACCTTTATGGTTATGGCTCCTGACAGCGACCTTGTGAAGGAGCTTATGCCGAGAATTGAAAATAAAGACGAGGTTAATGCTTACATTGAGGAAACAATCAAAAAGTCCGATATGGACCGTACTGACCTCAACAAAACAAAATCCGGCTGTCCTCTTAAGGGCATTTATGCAATAAATCCCGTAAACGGCAAAGAGGTTCCCGTTTATATCGGCGATTTTGTTCTTGCAAGCTACGGCACAGGTGCTGTTATGGCAGTTCCCAGCCACGACCAGCGTGACTTTGAATATGCGATTGTACATAACATTCCCATGATTCAGGTTATTGACGGCGCGGATGTTTCCGAATGCGCTTTTGAAAAGGGCGGTTATCTCGGCAAGGGATGCAAACTCATCAATTCCGAAGAGTTTACAGGTCTTGTTGTTGAGGATGCAAAGGAAGCAATCACTCAGAAGCTTGAGAAGATGGGCGTTGCCAAGAGAAAGGTCAACTACCATTTCCGCGAGTGGATTTTTGCAAGACAGCGTTACTGGGGTGAACCCGTTCCCGTTTACTATACCGATGACGGCGGAATCCACGTTCTTGATGACGAAGAGCTTCCCCTTGTTCTTCCCGAGCTTGAGGAATATAAAGGCAAGAACGGTCAGGCTCCTCTTGAAAATGCAGAAGAATGGAAATATATTGAAAGAAACGGCGTGAAGGGCAAACGCGAAACGTCAACAATGCCCGGTTCAGCAGGCTCAAGCTGGTATTTCCTGAGATATATCGACCCCGAAAACGATAAGGCAATCTGCGACCCCGAGCTTCTTAAGCACTGGCTCCCCGTTGACCTTTATGTTGGCGGTCCCGAACACGCAGTCGGTCATCTTATGTATTCAAGAATCTGGAACAGATTCTTATATAACGAGGGTGTTTCACCTGTTAAAGAGCCGTTCAAAAAGCTTGTTCATCAGGGTATGATTCTCGGTTCAAACGGCATCAAAATGGGCAAAAGATTCCCTGAATTTGTTGTAAATCCGTCTGATATCGTCCGCGATTACGGCGCAGATACCCTTCGCCTTTATGAAATGTTTATGGGTCCCCTTGAGGCTTCAAAGCCTTGGAGCAATCAGGGTGTTGAGGGTGCAAAGCGTTTCCTTTCAAGAGTCTGGAATTTCTTCACAGAGGAATCAAAGTTAAACAACAGCAAATATGCTGAACTTGAAAAAATCTATCACGTTACAATCCGTAAGGTTTCAAATGACTTTGAAAACCTTGCTTTCAACACCGCAATCAGCCAGATGATGATTTTTGTTAATGCGGTTTACAAGGCAGACAGCTGTCCCAAGGAATTTGCAGAGGGATTCATCAAGGTGCTCAGCCCCATCGCTCCCCATATCTGCGAAGAAATCTGGGAAATGTTTGGTCACTCCGAAACAATCGCATTCGAAAGCTGGCCCACATATGACGAGGCAAAATGCGTTGATGACGAAATCGAAATTGCTGTTCAGATTAACGGCAAGGTAAAAGAAAAGCTTGTTGTTGCCGCTGACGCTGATAACGATACCGTTATCGCAGCCGCAAAGGCTCTTGAAAAGGTTGCAAGCGCAATCAACGGTATGACAATCGTTAAGGAGCTTTACGTTAAGGGCAGACTCGTTAACATCGTTGTTAAGCCGTAATTATATTTCGTTTTTATCAAATAGCGCCCAAAATATCTGATTTTAACTGAAACCTAATGAAAAATTTAATATTTTGGTGGTTGACAATTCGGGTCAAGCTATTGTATAATACAGATTAAGTTATGATTATCAGGTACCCTGTATCATTCGAGGGGA
>JAFXJO010000055.1 GCA_017532185.1 Clostridia bacterium
CACTCTGGATGATGGATAACTACAAACCCAAGATGGTAGTAGGTACAAAATACAAGAAACTCGGCGACCAGAAAAACACCGCTAATGCCTGGGGTGACTGGGATCCCGAAAAATACACCGTTGAAGATTCCGCTTTCGGTTTTGTTGTTATGGAAAACGGCGCAACAATCAGCGTTGAATCAAGCTGGGCAATCAACATTGCAGACCCCATTGAAGCTTCAACTCTTCTTGCAGGCACAAAGGGCGGCGCAGATATGTTTGACGACCTTCGCATCAACTACGTTAAGAACGGCAGACAGGTTATTGAAAAGCCCAACTTTGATGCAGGCGGCGTTGCATTCTATGACGGCGCAAGCGATGACCCTGCAGAGCTTGAATGCCGCGCATTCTACGATGCAGTTATCAACGATAAAGAAGTTCGCACAAAGCCCGAACAGGCAATGGTTGTTACAAGAATTCTTGAAGCAATCTATGAATCCGCACAGACAGGCAAACCTGTATATCTTACTGACGAGGAATAATTATTATGAAAATTGCAGTTCAGGTCTATTCGGTAAGAGACCATATAAACGATACCGAAACACTTTTAAAAGCTCTTGAAGAAATCAAAAAAATCGGCTATGACGGCGTTGAATTTGCAGGCTTCTTCAACACAGACGCCTCAACAATCAAAGCAAAGCTTGATGAGGTTGGTCTTGTTGCAGTCGGCGCTCACATGGGTCTTGACGATTTCAGAGCAGACAAGATGGAGCAGACAATTGAGTTCATCAACACCATCGGCGCAAAGGCTGTAGGCGTTGGCGGCGCTCCTCATTCAACATATGAAGAATCAGCCGAAACAGGCGACGTTCTCGGTGCAGCTCAGAAATATGCCATGGAAAAATACGGCATAAAGGTTTATTATCATAACCACTGCGAAGAATTCGTTGCTCTTGAAGACGGTCAGCTTCCCATTGATATCATCGGCAGCAGATGCTCGCTCGAAATCGATACATATTGGAGTTTCCACGCAGGCGAGGATAACCGCGCTCTTCTCAAGGCAAAGAAAGATAACCTGCCTCTCATCCACGTTAAAGACGGCATCAACGGCAAGCCTATGGCTCTGGGCGAAGGCAACTGCGATATCACTGCCGTTATCGAAACCGCAAAGGAAATCGGTCTTGAATGGATAATCGTTGAAAACGACGATCCCGTTCCCACCGGCTTTGAGGATATCACAAGAAGCATTAATTATCTTAAAACTATTATCTAAGGAGAAAACCTAATGAAACTCGGCGTATTTACAACTCTGCTTTCAAACCTCTCTCTCGAAGAGGCTCTCAAATATTTCAAATCGCTCGGCATCGAGATGGTTGAAATCGGCTGCGGCGGCTATCCCGGCAATGCTCACGCAAATCCCGAAGAACTGCTTGCAGACGATGCAAAGCTTGAGGAATTCAAGGCTCTGCTCAAAAAATATGACGTTCAGATCAGTGCTCTTTCCTGCCACGGCAACCCCGTACATCCCAACAAGGAAATCGCCGCTGATTTCGATAAGACTATCAGAAACACCATTCTGCTTGCAGAAAAGCTCGGTCTGAGCCAAATCAACACTTTCTCCGGTTGCCCCGGCGACTGCGAAACCGCAAAATACCCCAACTGGGTAACCTGCCCCTGGCCCAACGATTTCGGCGAAATCCTCGATTGGCAGTGGAACGAAGTGCTTATCCCCTATTGGAAAGACCTTGTTGCTTTCGCAAAGGCTCACGGCGTTAACAAAATCGCTCTTGAGCTTCACCCCGGCTTCTGCGTTTATAACACAGAGTCACTTCTGCGTCTGCGTGAGGCTGTAGGTCCCGAAATCGGCGCAAACTTTGACCCCAGCCATCTTATCTGGCAGGGTATGGATCCCGTCGCCTGCATCCGCAAGCTTGGTGACGCAATCTTCCACTTCCACGCAAAGGATACAAAGA
>JAFXJO010000056.1 GCA_017532185.1 Clostridia bacterium
CGTTTTATGCTTTGCCGTCGGCTTCATCTTTGAAAATGAATTTTTTGCAGATTGCAAAATTAACAAGTCCCATAATGAAGGTGGCGGTAAATTTTGAAATGGTGATTATGTTATCTTCGCCCAAAGCCTGCGAAACAGGGGCGGAGAGATTGAAAAGGAAAACCATTCCCTCAATCATTTTTGTTGTTGCGAAAGTGAAAATAACAATTAACACGGCAAACAGCGGCAATATTCTGATAATGCTTCGTTTGCTGTGAAAAACCCAGAAATAGTTAACAAAAAAGCGCACGAAGAAATAGATTATGACCGTTGCGGCGTTTGCAACAAGCAAAACGTATTTCTCGGGCAGGGGAGTTGCGCCGAAGAGCTTCAGCATCGGGTTGAGAGAAAGGCTCTCAAGAATTGTAACAACAAAACCCATCAGAAAGTTTTTTGCAAACTGAATCAATGTTTCTTTGTTTTTGGTGTTTGTTTTTTGCGGAGTGGATGACATAAAAGATTACCTCTCATAAATGCGCATAATAAGACATTATAAAATCTTATTAACTAAACTTTAACATATTTATAACAAAAAATCAATAAGAACTGTTCACAGATTTAGCTTAAACCCGACATTTGGCGAGCATTGTATAGTTTTGAAGGAATACTGCCGATAAAAAAAGACTCCGTTTTCAGCGAAGTCTTTGGAATCAATATTGTTATTCTTCAACGGGAGTGACAACAGGCTTGCCGTCTTTGTCCAACAATACCGTCAATCCGCCTGCATAGCCGCTTTGGCGGTATAAATAATTTACACCTGTTTCTTTATCAACCCATATTTCCATTGAGCCCATACTCTGAACATAAATTCTTTCAAATCTTTTATCTTTAGCCATACTTTACCTCCGAAAGTTTGATTATGAAACAATTATACCACGCATAACAATATGTTGCAATAAAAAAAAGACACCGGCTATTGCCGATGTCTTTACTGGCTGGGGAATAGGGATTTGACTCGCGCGCCTGCGGGCGCTTGGTCGCTCACGGTCACAACAGTCCACCGGACTGTTGCTCTGTGCCGCTCGTCCTTCAAATCCCTGACTAAAAACAAGTGAAAACAAATAAAAAAGACACCGACTATTGCCGATGTCTTTACTGGCTGGGGAATAGGGATTTGAACCCCAACAAACAGAGTCAGAGTCTGTCGTGCTACCGTTACACTATTCCCCAATGTAACGCTCACAAGTGGGCTACGGGTTATTATTATACACGCTTTTGCTCAAATGTCAACACTTTTTTTAAAAAATTTTAAAAATTTTCGCAAAGCTTTTTGCTTGCTTATTTTTTCGGTTGTGATATAATTAGCGGTGCGAGGTGATATGATGAAATCTCTGCTCAAAAAGATTCTCTCACCAAAAATTTTTGCGGTGATTCAAAAAACAATTGATAAGATCTGCAGCCTTGTTTTCAGAATTTTACCGCTGAAAAACAGAGCGCTTTTCTTTACTGTCAGAGCAGACGGTAAGCTGCTTGACAATGCGCAGGCAGTCTACGATGCGTTTGACGGCGAGAAGTTTGTTTTTGCAAAAATGTATCCGCATTCGGCAAAAATGAGGGTGCAGGTTATTAAGCTTCTGCTCACGAGCAAGGTGATAGTGACCGACGATTATCTCTCCTATCTTCGCTTTGTAAAGCTCAGAAAGCAGCAGAAAGTGCTTCAGATTTGGCACGCTTGCGGTGCGTTTAAGAAATTCGGCCTGGATGCCGAATCTCCGCTGACCGAGGCGCAGGAGAGAGCTTCGCATTCGCAGTATTCCGCCGTTGCGGTCACAAGCGAAAAATGCCGCGAATATTACGCAAATGCTTTCGGTATCAGCAAAGAAATCTGTTTGCCCATAGGCTTGCCGAGAACCGATATGCTTTTCACGAAGGCTGATGAACTCAAGGCTTCTGTTTTTGCAAATCATCCTGATTTTGAGGGCAAAAAGATTTATCTCTTTGCGCCCACTTTCAGAGAAAAGAATAAAGAACGCATTGTTTATGATACGAAGATTGACTGGAATAAACTGAGCAGTTTGCTCGCAGAGGATGAGATTTTTATCATTCGCCGTCATCCCGTTATGAAATATAATCTTATTAATAAGGAATATAATAATATTATAGATTTATCGCAGGAGTCAACTCTTGCTCTTACGGCGGCAAGTGCGGTGCTGATAACGGATTATTCCTCCGTTATCTATGATGCAACGTTGCTCGGTGTTCCGTGTGTTTTCTATTGTCCCGATATTGAGGAATACAACAGAGGATTTTACCTTGATTTTCCTGAGGATTTGCCTGGCGAAACGGTGACCGAGCCTGAAAAATTGCTCGATGCAATCAGAAGAGCAAAAGAAAATCTGCCCGTTGACAGAATTGAAAAATTCAAAAACGAGCAGATGAGCGCCTGTGACGGTCATGCCGCGGAAAGGGCGGCGGATATTATCAGGAATTGGTTGAAATAACTGCGTTGAAAATTCTTTCGGCATTGTTGCAGTCAATATAATCAAAATTGAATTCCCTGAAGCTTCGGAGCTTTTCTTCGGAGTTTCGGGGATTTTTGATTGCTTCAATAAGAGACTCAAAATCCTTTGCAACGGGCCCCGGCACGCCGCTTTCATAATTAAAATAGAAGGAGCGCTCGTGTTCGTATTCATCAAGGTCAAAAGCATAGAAGATGCAGGGCTTTGACAGCAGAGCAAAATCCATGCAGACCGAAGAATAATCAGTTATAACGCTTTCGCAGATGAGTGTCAGCTTACCGATATCATATGAGGTAACGTCTGTTGCGCCTTCGGGTACGGTTGCCGAGTGAATCTGCGGATGAAGCTTAACAAGGAGCCGTTTTTGAGGAAATTCGCGGTTGAATGCTTCGATATCAATTTTTTCAACAAGGGCGGAATCCTTTTCGGGGCTGTCGCGGAATGTGGGGGCATAGAGCACAAGCTCTTTGCCGATACACTCGGTGTTGGCAGCGTCAAATTCTCTGCGCAGAGCGAGTGCGTCGGTTTTGCAGAGCAGGCTGTCGATTCTTGCAGAGCCGAGAGGGAGAATTTTTTTGATGTCAACGCCGAAAGCTTCCGCGTAAAACGGGGCAACCGATTTTGAGGAGCAAATGATATACGTAAGCTTTTCGGAGCATTTTTTCTCGCGCTCACGCACGTCGTCGGTAACGGGCGCGGAAAGACCGAACTTTTTGAAAGCACCTTCTGCGTGCCATAACTGAGTAATAACGGCATCTTTGCTGAATTTCAGCGATGCCATGGGCATAAAATTATCGTTGAGGAAAACGTATTTTGCCCTTGCAAGGCGGTAAGCGCCGAAAGTGAAAAATCCCGCCGCTTTAAGGCAGGATTTTATGAGTGAGCCGATTGATGAGGAATCGAGCTTTAAATCCTGCGTTGAAATGCCGACGGTTTTATAACCGCCTTTTTTTTCAAAATATGACCGCATAACCGAGAGCGAATCGCCGTTGCCGCCGTTATGCGGAGCAACAAACGCAACAAGGTTTTTCTTTAAAGGAAAGACGCGGCTGATATTAAAAAAGAGAGCATACAGCGAATAAAAAAGCTTTTTCAATTCAATTCCTCTTTTTATACTGTTTAAAAAGTATGTTTTTAGTGTCTGAGTTTAAGCAAGAATCTTGCGCCGAGCTTGATGGCAAAAACGGGGAAAGAGGCGAATTCACGCCTTTTCTTAATCAGCATCAGAACCTTGAAGAAGCGGTTATCGGCAATCGGTTTTTTGCCCGATTCCTTGAGAACAAAGCTGCTTTTGGCTGCTTTTTTTGCTTCTTTTGCAAAATTCTTTTCGGGTAAAACGGTTAAGTTTTCATATTCGAAACCGCAGTTGTCCGTTGTTATCAGCTCAAAATGCGGCATTGACTGCGCATAGAGAGAAGCGATGAATTCCTTCGTCGGTTTTTTTGCAATAACCGTAAGGCTTGGCTTCAACGCCATTTCTTCTTTGGAAAGCATAATGCCGTTGAGGTCTTTTTCAACGTGAGCATATTTCTTTCTTGATTCGGGAGTAATCTTTGTGAGCAGGTCTTCAAATCTCTCTTTCATGAGAGCGAGAGTTCTTTCGTCTGCGCCCCAGATAAGGCGGTAAAACTGCTGAATAAAAGCAGAATAAACCTTGCAGTAAATCTCCTGCAGATAGCCTTCTTTATCTTCGCAGGTGCAGTCGGTACGTTTGAAGGATTCCTTTGCTGCGCCTGCTATAATCTCATTGCAGTCAAACATATCCTCAACGAGGTTATAGCTGATTGTCTGGGTAACGGAGAAACCTTCTTTGGGTTTGCGGCGGCGGTAATACATAACCGCATCCTTAACGCCGATTATTTTTGCGCCTTTATAGAATACCTGCATACAGAAAGCGCCGTCCTCGGCATAGCGTTTAAGAGGGAACGTGATTCCGCTTGCTTTGAGGAATTCGGAACGGTAGCATTTGTTGCTGACCATATAATTCCAGATTATGAGCCTGTTATAAATGTTGATATTCTTGATTTGAGCAAGGGCGCAGGCCTCGGGATGAGGCTTTCTGCCGCCATAGCCGAAATATTCCGCAGAGCAGATTGCAACGTCCGCACCGCTTTCTTCAAGCGCATTATAGAGCACCTCAAGTGCGGTATTGCTCATAAGGTCGTCGCTGTCGGCAAACATTGTGTATTTGCCTTCAACGTAATTCAGACCGTTGTTTCTTGCGGCGGCAACGCCTGCATTCGGCTGGTCAATGCAAAGAATATTGCTGTTTTTTGCCGCATAGTCCGCAATGATATCTGCGGTTGAATCCGTTGAGCCGTCATTCACAATGATAATCTGGATATCTTTGAGAGTCTGACCCAAAAGATTATCAAGCGTTTCGGCAAGCAAAACCTCGCTATTATAGCAGGGCACAATCAATGAAATTTTATATTTAAAGTCCATATTATTTTTCCCATTTCAAAACGGTTTTGCCGAAGTTGCGGCTGATATCCTGCTGAAAAGCAGAGTGAATATCGGGAATTGTTCTGATTTCAACAACGCCCGCAATGAGGTTTTCAAGATACTGTGCGATTCTGGGATTTGCCTCAAGCAAATCCATTGTGCGCTGAAAATCTTCAACGCCGCTTCGGCTTGAACCGAAGAGGCAGAGACCGCGTTCAAGCACCATTCTTGTGTTGATGCCAACGGGGCTTTCGCTAACGCCCATAAGACCGACGCAGCCTTCGGGGTTAATCATATCAATAATCTGCGCGATCGCATAGCGTGAAGGCTCGCCGCCAACGCATTCAAAAGCGTGGTCAACGCGCAGGTTGGCAGGCACGTGGTCAACGTGATAAACTCCGTCGGCAAAAGCAAAATAGTTGAGCTTTTCCCATACAGTGCCGAAAACATAAAGCTTTGCGTCGGGATAGAGAGCTTTAAGAATGAGGGCTGTGATATAGCCAACGTTGCCGTCGCCCCATACGCCGATGGAATCTTTTCTTGAGTGCGCAAACTTTTCAAAACGGCTTACCGCGTGCACCGCAACGCTGATAAGCTCGCTGAATGAAGCAACCTTGAGGTCGACGCCATCAGGCACTCTGACGAGTCTGTCTGCGGGCATATCAATATAGTCGCGCAAGAAACCGTCATAACCGCTGGAGCAGAAATGACTGCTCAAACGGTAGTTTTCAGCTATAACGTCGTCTTCCTCGGTAGGCATATTGGGTACGGGAACAACGTATTCACCGACCTTGAAATTGCCTGTGGGGTCATAAACAACCTTTGCAACGCATTCATGAATAAGAGCCATCGGAAGCTTTGCTTTGAGTGCTTCGCGGCTTCTTTTGCCCAGATAATATCTCTGGTCAGCTTTGCAGACGGAGAGATATACAGGGCGCATAATAACGCTGTTTTTTAAATCGGGCTCTGTGCAGGCGATATCGATAAGACCGGGTGCAACGAGCCTGTAAACTGAATTAATCATCTGAATCCTTGCCTTTCAAAAGGGTTTTAGCAACCTTCAAGTCATATGGATAAGTGATTTTGATGTTATATACTTCGCCCGAAACCATATAGACGGGCTTGTTTTTGATTGAGAAAATTTTGCAGGCATCGGTGAGGATAGCCTTTTCTTCTTCTGTGAGAGATGAGAGAACCCTTTCAAGCTCCTTGAGACGGAAGCTCTGAGGAGTCTGACCCTGAAACATCTTGTTTCTTTCGGGGATTGAGCTTATCATCTTGCCGTCATCGCTGGCAACGATTGTGTCTGTTGCAGGGATAACGGTATCGCAGGCGCCGTATTCGATAGCGGCATCAACGTTTTCGCAGATGATTCTGTGAGTGAGGAAGGGTCTTACCGCATCGTGAGTAACAAGCACTGTCTGCTCATCGGTTTCGTAATTGTTTTCGATATAATAGATAGCCGCCTCAAGAGTGCCGTTGCGTGTTGCACCGCCTGCAATAACGGTTATTTTTTTGCCTGCGGGCAGATGCTTTTCAACAAGATCCTTTGTGTGTGCAACCCAGGCTTTGGGGCAGAGCACAAGGATTTCGTCAATACGGTCATTGATGAAAAACTTTTCAACCGTGTGGATAATTACGGGCTTGGTGCCGAGTTCAAGATACTGTTTGGGCGTATCGGAGTTGCCCATACGGCTGCCGATTCCGCCTGCAAATACTGCTGCAAAAACCATATTAAATCATCCTTTCGGCTTATTTTTTGGAATTAACCATTTCGTCATACTTTGCGCAAATCTCAACGGCATCACCTTTTGCGATGATTTTGCCGTGGTCAAGAATCATTGCCTTATCGCAAATGTTAAGAACCTGATTTGTATTATGCGAAACAAAAAGAACGGTTATGCCTTTATCAAACATTGAACGGATTTTTGCTTCGCTCTTCATTCTGAATTTTGCATCGCCGACGGAGAGAACTTCGTCAAGAATAAGAATCTGGGGTTCAACTGCTGTTGCGATTGCAAAGCCGAGCCTTGCTCTCATACCCGATGAATAGTTTTTGACGGGGGAATCGATGAATTCGCCAAGTTCGGAGAATTCAACAATCTGGTCATATTTGGACTGAATGAATTTTCTGGAATAGCCCATTGTTGCACCGTAGAGGAAGATGTTTTCTCTGCCGGAATAGTTAAGGTCAAAGCCTGCACCGAGCTCAAGCATGGGAGCGATGATGCCTGCCGATTTAACACTGCCTTTTGTGGGCTTGATAACGCCTGCGATGGTTTTGAGAAGCGTTGATTTACCTGCACCGTTAAAGCCGAGAACGCCCCAGCGTTCGCCCTTTTCTATTGTGAAGGAAATGTCTTTGAGTGCCCAGAATTCATTATAATGGAGTTTGTTTGTAACAAGTTTGATAAGATATTCTTTAATATTGTCAACCTTTTCTTTGTTCATATTAAAAAGAACGCTGACGTTGTCAACAACAATTGCCGGTTGTTTGCCCATAACAAGCTCCTTTCTTTAAATGTGAAGAATAAATTTATCCTGCTTCTTATAGAAAATAAAGAAGCCGATAAGGAAGACGGCAACGCTGAATGCGAGCGCATAAATGAGATGGCTCATCGTGAACATTCTGCCGTAAAGCACGCAGCAACGGAACATTTCGGTTATCGAATAAAGCGGATTTGCTTTGATGCACATACCTATGAAACCGCTGGAAAGCTTGAGCTGGTCAGCGTGATAGAAGATAGGCGTCATATAGAAAAGAAGCATGGTGAACACTTCGTAGATATATTCAATATCTTTGAAGAAAACCGAAAGAGTTGCAAGAATCATACCAACGCCGATTGCAAGAATAAGCAGAATGAGAATCGGAATCGGGGCAAGGAAAACGTAGCCCGTGATGTTCGGTGCGGTGTCTGTAAAGCAGAAATAAACGATGAAGCAAACAAGAACAAGCAACGAAATAACAAAGGTCACAAAGTTTGCGATAACGTTTGAAAGGGGATAGATGTATTTGGGAACGTAAACCTTTTTAATGACCGAAGCGCTGTTTGTTATTGAACGCATTGCGCGCTTGGTAGACTGTGTGAAAAATTCATAAATCAGTCTGCCGCAGAGAAGGTAAATAGGGTAACAGGTGGTATAGTTTCTGTTTGAACCGAAAATACCGCCGAAAACCGCAACCAGAACGAGCGTTGTGAGAAGCGGCTGAAGAAAAGTCCAGAATACGCCCAGAACAGAATTACGATACTGCAGCTTGATATTCTTGCGGACTATTTCATAAAGCAGATATCTGTATTTGTGAAAATTTTTAAAGTATTTCATAACTATCTTCCGTTTCTGCAGAAACTTATTTTTTGAAACACCATTTTGTGAAATATTTGACCATTGATGTTGCGTGAATAAGCTTCAGCTTATAGTTTCTTTTTGAGCCCCTGCCCCATTCGTGATAGACTGTTATGCCCGGATGGTGAACAACGCTGCTGATGCGGTTGACTTCGCGGGAGAGGTCACAGTCTTCAAAATACATAAAATAACGTTTGTCAAAACCGCCGAGCTTTTTGAAAATCTCTGTGCGGATGAACATAAAGCAGCCCGAAGCGTTTTCAATTGCAAAGGGCTTGGAATAATCTTCGTCGAGCATAGCGTATTCTCTGAGCACTTCGTCGGGCTCATCGCCTTTTCTGAAGTGGCTTGCAAAAAGGTAACGCAGGCAAGGCGTTCTTTTGCCGAGAATCTGAATTCTGCCGTCAGGGAATTTAATCTGCGGTGAAACAAGGCCGATATCGGGGTTTTCATCAAGATAAGCGGCAAGGGTTGAGATAACGTCGTCCTTGACCGAAATATCGGGATTGATGATAACGTGGTAATCGGAATCAAGCTTGTCCGCAATCAGGTTGTGGCCTGCTCCGAAGCCGATGTTTCCGCCGCTTCGGATAACCGTTACCTGAGGATAAGTTTTTTCTATATGTTCAGGAGTTCCGTCTGTTGAACCGTTATCAACGATAAAAAGGCGGAAATCCGCGGCTGTGCATTCGAGAAGCGAGCTTACGGCATTGTCGATGGTGGACATATTGTTGTAAGTCACAATGCAGCCGGTTATTTTTTTATTCATTGGTTTTTTCCTTTCCAAGGCACATATTGGAAATCTGTTCAGTGAAGAGTGAAAAGTTCAGGAAGGGCTCCGCCCTTACCCGATTTTTAAAGTCATATCTTCACCAGAGCCGAGAGCATTTTAAGACGCCAGGTGATTTTCTGCATCGCGGTTGTTTTGTTACCCGTAACGTTTTCACCGTGTCTTCTCCAGAGGATAAGCGGCTTTTCAATAAGAACGGTTTTGCGGTTCTTTTTAAGAGCAACAAGGGCAATCCACCAATCGTGCATCGCAATGCCTTCGGGGAAAGGCATTGTTTCGCTCAGCAAATCTTTTGTGAACGCCATACAGCAGCCGACAAAAGTATTTTTGAGCAGATTTTTGCAAATTGAGGTGTTTGCACCGTGAACGGAAAAGCACGAAGGGTTGGTTACGTTGAGCGCGCCGTCGGTTATTGAAGCGTCGTGCATAACGAGCTGTGCGCCGTTTGCGAATTCTTTCATAACCGTATGAACCTTATCGGGCAGCCACACGTCGTCCTGGTCACACAGGAAAATGATATCGCCGCGGCAGGCTTTAAGGGCATTCTCAAAATTTTTGATAACGCCCTTGCCTTCGCCTTCAAGGTATTTTACCCTTGCGTCTTTTGAAGCATAGTTTTCAACGATTGCGCGCGTTTTACCTTGCGGATAATCGTCGGAAACAATCAGTTCATCATCCTTGCCGAGCTGAGAGAGGATGGAATCAATCTGCTCGGCGATATATTTTTCGCCTTTGTAGGCGGCTAATGCTACGGAAATTTTCATATCGATTAATAAAGCTTGGCACCTGCAGGGATGCGGTTATCAACCATAAGAAGGTTAAGCTTTTCTTCGCCCTCTTCTTCGTGAATTGCGCTCAGAAGCATACCGCAGGATTCAATGCCCATCATTGCTCTGGGCGGAAGGTTTGTGATGGCAATGAGAGTTTTGCCGATAAGCTCTTCGGGTTCATAGAAAGCGTGGATACCGCTGAGAATTGTGCGCTCTGTTTCAGTTCCGTCATCGAGAGTGAACTGAAGAAGCTTTTTGCTCTTGGGAACTGCAACGCAATCCTTGACCTTAACTGCTCTGAAGTCTGATTTGCTGAAGGTTTCAAAATCAACGGCGTCTTCGAACAGAGGCTCAATCTTAACCTTTGAGAAATCGATAACTTCTTCTTTTACGGGTTCTGCAACCGCTTCGGCGACTGTTTCGCTTGCAACTTCTGCTGCTTTTTCAGCGGGTTTAGCGGAATCGGAACCGCCGAGGCTCTTCATTGTGGGGAAGAGAAGAACGTCTCTGATGGCGGAAGAGTCTGTGAGAAGCATACACATTCTGTCGATGCCGAAGTCGATGCCGCCTGTGGGAGGCATACCGTATTCGAGAGCCATAAGGAAATCGTCGTCGGTGGTGTTTGCTTCTTCGTCGCCCTGTGCAAGAAGAGCTTCCTGAGCCTTGAAACGTTCCTTCTGGTCGATGGGGTCGTTAAGCTCGGAATAAGCGTTTGCCATTTCCCAACCGTTCATAAAGAATTCAAAGCGCTCAACATAATCGGGGTTGCCGGGCTTTTTCTTTGTGAGGGGAGAAATCTCGATGGGATGGTCGATAACGAACGTGGGCTGAATGAGATGTTCTTCAGCATATTCTTCAAAGAAGAGAGCAAGAATATCGCCCTTGCCGTGTCTCTGCTCATATTCGATATGGTGCTTGTCTGCAAGTGCTCTTGCATCTTCAAGAGTTGCAACCTCGTTCCAGTCAACGTTTGCATATTTCTTAACGGCATCAATCATTGTGATTTTTTCGAAGGGCTTACCCAGATCCATTTCAATGCCGTTATATGAAATTTTTGTTGTGCCGAGAACTGCCTGTGCAACGTATCTGTAAAGGTTTTCTGTAAGCTCCATCATTCCGTTATAATCGGTGTATGCCTGATAGAGCTCCATAAGAGTGAATTCGGGATTGTGACGTGTGTCGCAGCCTTCGTTTCTGAAAACTCTGCCGATTTCATAAACCTTTTCCATACCGCCAACGATAAGGCGCTTAAGATAAAGTTCAAGAGAAATACGGAGCTTGAAATCCTCGTTGAGAGCGTTATGGTGAGTGAGGAAAGGTCTTGCAGCAGCGCCGCCTGCGTTTGCAACAAGAATGGGAGTTTCAACCTCAAGGAAGCCCTGGGAATCAAGATAGTTTCTGATTTCTCTGAGAATGAGTGAACGCTTGACGAAGGTATCCTTAACCTCGGGATTCATGATGAGGTCAAGATAACGTCTGCGGTAACGTGTGTCAGTGTTTGTGAGACCGTGGAATTTCTCGGGCAGGGGAAGGAGCGACTTTGAAAGCAGGCGGATTGCCTTTGCGTGAATTGAAATCTCGCCGCGTCTTGTTCTGAAAACAAAGCCCTTAACCTCAACGATATCGCCGATATCCCACTTTTTGAATTCTGCAAAATTGTCTTCGCCGATTTCGTCAATCTTAACGTAAACCTGCATTCTGCCTGTGAGGTCGCGAACGTCAATGAAGTTTGCCTTACCCATATCTCTGCGGCTCATCATTCTGCCGCAGATTGAAACGTCCTGATTTTCGAGTTCTTCGAATCTCTCAACGATTTCTGCGTTGTGGATGCTCTGGTCAGCAAGGGTGATTTCAAAGGGGTCCTTGCCGGCAGCCTGGAGAGCTTCAAGTTTTTCGATTCTGATTTTTTTAAGCTCGTTTATATCCTGCTCCTCAGCTTCGGGAGCTGCGGCAACAATCTTTTCTTCTGCCATGGTTTTATCAATCCTTTCGGTTAAATGAATGCGAAAGCGACAGGTGACCCTATCGCTGAAGCTTTTTATTTTGAAATTGCAAGAATCTGCATCTTTATAACCTTGCCTGAGGGAGTGTGAACGTCAGCGATGTCGCCAACCTTTTTGTTCATTACGGCTGAACCAACGGGTGAGAGGTCTGAGATGATGCCGTTTTCAAGGTCGCTCTTGCCGAGGATTTTATATTCAACTTCTTCGTTGTATTCCATATCGAGGAGCTTAACCTTTGAGCCGATAAGAACAACGTCTGTTGAAAGACCTGATTCGTCAAGAATCTTTGCGTTGCGAAGGTCAGCTTCAAGCTTTGCGATTTCGGCTTCCATTTTAGCCTGTTCGTTCATAGCCTCATCGTATTCTGCGTTTTCTGAAAGGTCACCGTGTGAACGGGCTTCTTTGATTTTTTCGGCAATATCGTCTCTGCCTTCGGTTTTAAGTCTGTTAAGTTCCGCACTTAATTTTTCGTAATCCTCACGGGTATAGATGGTCTGTTTTTCCATTTTGATATATCTCCTTTAAATTATTTTAAAATAAAATAAGTTATTAACTGCTATATTATATATAATATTAATAATAATGTCAATAGTTTATGCATATTAAAGCACTTTTTTGCCTGCTGTGTGGCAAAGAACAGAAGCTTCGGCTGAGAAATCGGTGCAGACGTTTCCGCTGATTTCAAGCTCTGCAAAGCAGGCGTCGGAATATTCGCTGCAGGCGCAGAGTTCTGTCAAAGCTCCTGCAAAATCAAGCGGCTCGATACCTTCGGGCAAAAAGGCTTTATGTTTTTCGGTCAGATTTATTCCGTTGCCGCAAAAACGGATGTTTCCGCAGGTGCGCCGTTTATAAGCAAAAACGGCAGCCTTATTCATTGAGCTGCAAACAACTCCGTCGCAGCAGATAACTATATCGGGCTTTCGGGTTGGCTCATATGATGCGCGGAGAATCAGCGTTGCACCGAAATCGTTCAAAGCTTTTTCGCAGGCGCAAGCGTATTTCTCGGGGCGCGACGTTATAACCCTGACGGTTGAGCAAAGCGGCAGAAGCTCGCATACCCGTGAAACCGAAAGCGCGTTGCGGTCAGTTACTGTCATAACAAAGGAATCAGGTGCAGGTGCGGCAGATGAAACCGTATTTTTGGCGGTGTTAAAGACGAGAGACGAGATTATTGCCGACGGAGTAAAACGCTGCAGGTTACAGCCGTCGGGCAGAGCGATATTTCTCGGTGCTACAATGCGCGACGCGTATCTGCCGCAACGCGCCTCGATGTTTTGCCATATTATACCGTTTTTGCCGTTAATCACGTCAACCGTACAAAACGGCAAAGAGCCCGTTTCCCTGCATATAACTGCAGGCAAGCGGGCAACGGATTTGATTTGTTTTCTTCTTTTGAAATAACGTTTTTCAGGCTCAATCAGCCGCAAAACAATAAACACGTTAACCCTCTCCAATTACTGTAAATAATAAAATTTATGCAGAAAGGAGAGCGATAATGAGTGCGTATTAATTGAAAAATATAAAAACAGCAGCGCAGAAGTTATCTGACGCTGCTGTTATTCATCAATAAAAACAAGCTGAGTTTCTTCGTCGGTCAATTCACGGCTCTCGCCTTCAGGAAGATTTGGGTCAAGATGAAGTGTGCCTATCTGAATTCTGCGAAGCTGTTCAACGTGATTGCCGACTGCCGCAAACATTCTTTTTACCTGATGATATTTGCCTTCTCTGATACGGATTCTGCCTGCAGGCAGACCGTCGGAGGTTGTAAAAGCTTCAACCTTTGCGGGCAGACATTCCGTGCCGTCATCAAGGGTGATTCCTGCCTCCAATTTTGCAATATCTTCATCGTAAAGCGGATAAGAAAGCACCGCTTCGTAGGTTTTATAAACGTGATGCGAAGGGCTCATAATGCGGTGAGCATAGGCGCCGTCATCGGTGATAATCAGCAGACCCGTTGTGTCGCGGTCAAGCCTGCCGCAGGGGAAAAGCGATTTGCGCTTAAGGTCATCGGGGATGATGTCGACAACCGTTTTCTTTGCAGGGTCACGGGTTGCACTCACTACGCCCTTTGGCTTGTTGAGCATAATATAAACGTGCTCTTTAATTGTAAAGTTATAACCCTTTACGGAAACGTCATCAGCCTCAACGTCAATCAGCTCCTCCGCACGCAAACAAATCCGTCCGTTAACGGAAACGGCAGAATCTTTTATCAGCTTGCGCGCATCCTTGCGTGAAACGTTGCAGTTGAGCGCTATTAACTTGTCAAGACGTTTAAGACCCATAGTGACACCTTTTTAGTGAATAATGAATAGTGAAAAGTGAACAGTTAAGGGCGGACTCTGTCCGCACCTGATTAATGGATAGTGAATTTGCAAGGGGGTACCTGTTCCGAATGTTTAGAATATAGCAACCGGCAAAAACAAAAAGAACAAAAGGGTCGGTTTTATGCCGACCCTTGAAATAATTCAGCTTAAATTATGCAAGCTCTGCGAAGTACTTGATTGTGCGAACCATCTGGCTTGTGTAGCTGTTTTCATTGTCATACCATGAAACAACCTGTACCTGATATGTGTCATCATCAATCTTAGCAACCATTGTCTGAGTAGCATCAAACAGAGAACCATAACGCATTCCGATGATGTCGGAGGAAACGATCTCGTCTGTGTTGTAGCCGTAGCTCTCAGAAGCAACAGCCTTCATAGCAGCGTTGATGCTGTCCTTTGTGATATCCTGTCCCTTAACAACAGCAACCA
>JAFXJO010000057.1 GCA_017532185.1 Clostridia bacterium
GCTCGATTTTACCGCTCTTTATAATGCCGCTTGCCTGCGCATCGATAAGCGCTTGAAGATTTGTGCCGCCGCCCGAAACGAGGACGGCTATCTTAATGGTGCTCACAGTATTACCCTCTCGTCGCTCTCAACGATTTCGCCGATAATATAAGCGTCTTCGCCGTTTGCCTTGAGGGTTTCGATAGCGATATCAACATCCTCTTTTGCAACAACGATGCTCATACCAACGCCCATATTAAAGGTGTTGAACATATCGTGCTCGCTGATACCACCGCGCTCTGCAAGGAGCTTAAATATAGGAAGAATTTTAACTGCCGACTTATCAATCTTAGCGCCGAGACCCTCGGGAATGCTTCTCGGGATATTCTCATAGAAGCCGCCGCCTGTGATATGGGAAATACCCTTAACCTGAACCTTATCAAGAAGAGCAAGAACGGGCTTTACATAAATCTTGGTGGGGGTGAGAAGGGTTTCACCGATAGATTTTCCGCCAAGCTCTTCAACAGGGGACTTGATATCGGCATTCTCAACATCGAAAACCTTGCGAACAAGGGAGAAACCGTTTGAATGAACACCGGATGAGGGAAGCGCGATAATGACATCGCCTGCCTTCATGGTTTTGTTATCAATTATCTTGGATTTATCAACAACGCCGGTGCAATAACCTGCAAGGTCATATTCATCTATGGGATAGAATCCGGGCATCTCGGCAGTTTCGCCGCCGATAAGTGCTGCGCCCGACTGAACGCAACCCTCACTGACACCCTTAACGATATCTGCTATCTTTTCGGGGAAGTTTTTGCCGCAAGCGATATAATCAAGGAAGAAGAGGGGCTTTGCGCCGCAGCAGATTATATCGTTTACGCACATAGCAACGCAGTCGATACCGACCGTGTCGTGCTTGTCCATCAAAAATGCGAGCTTGAGCTTGGTGCCAACGCCGTCTGTTCCTGCAACGAGGACCGGCTTTGTGATTCCCTCGAGATCCAGCTCGAAAAGGCCACCGAAACCGCCGACATCGGAGCAAACGCCCGAGGTCATAGTTCTTGCAATGTGCTGTTTCATCAGTTCAACTGCTTTATAGCCTGCTGTAATATCCACACCTGCTTCTTTGTATGTCTCGCTATAACTCTTTTCCACGATATTATTCCTCCTTAGTACTTATCTTATTTTCATATTTTCTTTTTGTTTCTTCTGTTGGAATATCTGTTGGATACCTATTCGAAAAGCAAGCATCACAATATCCGCACTGTTCCGTTTTGCCAATAAGCTTTGGTAAATCCTCTACTTTCAAAAATCCCAAACTATCAACACCGATAATTTGCTTCATTTCTTCAAGAGAATGGTTACACGCTATCAGATTTTCTCTTGAATCAATGTCTGTGCCGTAAAAACACGGATTCATAAATGGAGGAGCTGATGAACGCATATGAACCTCAGTTGCACCAGCATCACGAAGAAGGTTAACAATTCTTGCACAGGTTGTACCTCTTACAATTGAGTCGTCAACTAAAACAACTCTCTTTCCTTTTACTGTGCTCGATACAACATTAAGCTTTATCTTCACCTTATCTTCTCGTGTTTTTTGACCAGGTGCAATAAATGTCCTTCCAATATATTTATTCTTAATAAATCCCATACCATAAGGAATTCCTGATTCCCTTGCATATCCCAACGCTGCGTCAAGTCCGGA
>JAFXJO010000058.1 GCA_017532185.1 Clostridia bacterium
AAGACTCGGCAACAGTTAAAACTTTCTATAAAGAAAACGGTCATTTCAGACTCCAGCCCGAAAACGATACCTTCGAACCTATAATTGTCAACGAAGTTGTCATTCTCGGCAAAGTTATTGCAAGCTACAGATATTATTGATTTTAGCAACCAAAGCAGGCAGAAAAATCTGTCTGCTTTATTTTTTTGAATTATGAACCCGTTTCTATTTTCAATCGTCTAAATGGTGAAGGCAGGTGATATGAATGAACGGCGGTTTTATAAAAACAAGCATAAATCTCGACGGGATAAACTCTTTGGACATTTCAATTAATGAGCATAAAAAAACTGTATTAACGGAACTTGTTGTTATAGGTGAAACACCGCTTTGGATTTATGCCGAAAAGTTTGACGAACCTTGTAATTATCTAAAAAGCGGAATACGTCGAGGCATTGAATATCTCAATGCTCGCGAACATTCCAAAAAATCCGATTTTCTCTGAAACACAGTAGTCCCTTGATAAAATCAGAAAAATGTCATATTATTAAAGAAAATATATTTGAAAGAGTGGTTTTATGGACATTAATAGAGAACACATCGCAAAACTTGTTGTTGAAATTCAGAATGACAACCGAAACGCTTTTGCCGATTTATACAATATCACCAATCAGCGCGCATACTTTGTGGCGTTGGAGTTTGTTAAAAATGAAGCTGACGCGCAAGATATCCTGCAGGAAAGCTACATAAAAGCTCTCGAAAAAATCAAAGAACTTGATAAGCCCGAGAGTTTTCAGAGCTGGCTCAACCAAATTGTAGCAAACAAAAGCAAGGATTTTCTCAAGAAGAAAAAGCCAATGCTTTTTGAAGCAGAGGAACACGAGGTGCTTGAGGTTCTGCCCGATGAGGATATGAACTTCAGACCACAGGAAAATCTTGACCAGAATGAGCTTCAGCGAACGGTAATGGAAGTTCTTGGTGAACTCAGCGAAGAAAAGCGAGCCTGTGTTCTGATGATGTATTTCGAAGAACTCAGCGTGAGCGAAATTGCTCAGACACTTGAGATTCCCGAGGGCACGGTCAAAACAAGGCTGTTTTCGGCAAGAAAAGACCTGAAAGATAAATTTGAAAAAAGAGGCATCACCTCCGCATTCAGCGTTGCACCCTTCGGCGTTGTTCTCTGGGCAATGCGCAGATCCTGCATTTCGGCAGGCGCAGCATTTGCGGCAAGCACGGGTTCGGCAAAGGTCCTTTCCGGCGTTACGGCATCAACTGCCGCTTCGGCAGCCGTTGCTTCAACGGCAACAGCCACAACCGCAGGCACAGCAACCGCAAAAGCAGCAAGCGGCATAGGCGCAAAAATTGCAGCAATGTCTTTGGCAAAAAAGATTGTTGCCGGTGTTGCGGCAGTTGCAGTTATCGGCGGCGCAACGGTTGGTGCAGTTAAACTTGTAAATCAAAACGATAAAAATCAAAACCCAATAAACAATTCTGTTCCTAAAGAAATTTATTCGGACTACAGTGATTTTGAAAAGGATGAGTATTATGACAACTCTTTTGCCGACAGTTTTGAGTATGTTCTTGACACAAACGGAAATGCAATACTCGTTAAATTCTATTCATCCTACCATCACGGCGAAGTTATCATACCTTCAGAAATCGACGGACATAAAGTAGTTCAAATCGGAGATGTTGAAGAGGTGATTGAATATAAGGAAGGTTCTTATTTCGGTGACGATTACAGACGCCTTTCGGAAAATTTCGGCAGCTGTGTTTTTGAGGACTGCGAATTTATCACAAAAATAACAATTCCCGCAAGTGTTGAACAAATCCGCGATGCCTCTTTTGTTCAATGTGAGGGACTGACGGAATTCGTTGTTGATAAGAATAATAAATATTTTTCAACAGATAAACACGGTGTACTTTTCAACAAGGATAAAACCAAACTGATTTCCTTCCCTATCGCGAGCGAGACAGACTCTTATATCGTGCCCGAGAGCGTAACAGAAATGAGTCCCGGTGCATTTTTTAGGTGCTTGAATCTTAAGAATCTCAAGCTGTCACCCAACGTAAAAAGTATAGGATCTTATTCGGTTTGCATCGGTGAATATGAAACGTTTATCATTCCCGAAGGTGTTGTTGAAGCAAGCAAAGCATCGATATTGATGGTTGCAAATTATTTATATTACCCTTCAAGTTTTAAACGCGAATATCATCCTTCATTCATATTAAGTAGAAACTATTACTATGCAGGTAATCAAGAAGAACTTGCCAAGATGGAATTTCTCGACCTGCCGCAAGGTGTTACAAAAAGCACCGACAATTACGTCTGCAACACCCCCGCACCGTATTAAACCGTTTTTAAAATTTTGAATTATTTCTCAAAAAACAATGAACCGAAACTGAAACTCCCTCGTCTAATGGATGAAAGCGGTTAAAAAAACCGCAAAAATAACAGGGAGGTTCATAAAATGAACGTAAACGTAACAAATATTCTCAAAAAGGTAAAAGATTTTCTTAAACCCCAGGTCGCACTCTTCATCGCCGCAATTCTTCTTTTCGTCTCAATTTTTATGCCGATTATGACACCAAAAAAAGATGCGAGAAGAGAATTGAAAAAACAAATTGAATATGCAGAAATGATGGACAACGATTCTATGAGAAAAGAATGTGAAGCCATGCTCAAGCCCTCAACCGCAAAACTGTTTTCAACATTTGTTCCGGGTCTGATCAGCGGTGAACTGCAGACTGGCGAAGCAGCTCTTCTTGTTGTGCCCGTAATAGCCCTTCCGCTTATACTTATAGTTGCAACCGTAATTCTTGCATTCTTCAGAAAACCCCATCCCGTAGTCATCTTATCGGTAATCAACTTTATCGTTTTGTTGATTCAGAAAGCGCTCTTTAATTTAACGTTCATTAAAGAAGCTTCGTTTAAATGGGATTTCGGCAACGGCTTTATGTTCTTCGCTGTTATATTTGTTACGGCAGTTGCAATCTGGAATATCAGAGAAAACAAAAAAGCAAAGAAAACCTGTGCTGACGTAATTCAGTAAAAAACATCTTTATAGCAAAACCTCCGTTTTGTGAAAACAAAGCGGAGGTTTTACTTATTTGCCTGACATATAATCGAGAACTCTTTCAATGAGCCCGAGACGCTTTTCGCCATTGAGAAGCTTAACTGCAATATGCGGTTTGCCGCCGCCTGCGCTCACAACGAGTCTGCCCTTGAAATGCGCCGCCGCAAGCGAAATCTTCTGCATATCAAGGTTGCTGATTCTGAAAACAACCCTGTCGCCCTGCATCGTGATTTCATAAACGTCATTATCCGCCGCCTTGCCTCTGAGCAGAGCAATTTTTATAAGCCCCTCAACGCTTTCAGGCGGATCGCCGAAGCGGTCACAAAGCTCATCGATAACGTCTGCCGCATCGTCGTCGCTCTTGATATCGGCAATTCTGCGGTAAATCTGAAGCCTCTGAGGCACGCTCGAAATATAATCGTCGGGAATGTGCGCATCGATGGGCAAATCGATAACGCAATCCTTTTCGGGCGTGGCAGGAGCCTCGCCCTTTTCTTCGCTTATCGCCTGCTCAAGAAGCTTGATATACATATCGTAACCGACTGTTTCCATATGACCGTGCTGATGTGCGCCGAGCACGTTGCCTGCACCGCGGAGTTCAAGGTCACGCATCGCAATATGGAAGCCCGAACCGAATTCCGTGAATTCTCTGATTGCATCGAGTCTTCGGGTTGCGATTTCGGTGAGCTCCTTCCCTCTTGTGAACGTAAAATACGCGCTCGCTCTGCGCGATGAACGACCCACTCTGCCTCTTATCTGATGAAGCTGAGCAAGACCCATACGGTCAGCATTTTCAATAATCAGCGTGTTTGCATTCGGAACGTCAACACCCGTTTCGATAATCGTTGTGCAAACAAGAACGTCAATTTCACCCTCAAGAAGTCTGCGCCAGACTTCGCTGAGTTCATCCTCACTCATCTTGCCGTGAGCGATTCCTATGGTTGCATCGGGCAGCATTGCCTTGATTTCGGCTGCCTTTCGTTCTATTGTTTCAACTCTGTTATAAAGGTAATAAACCTGACCGCCTCTGCGAAGCTCCTGCTCCATCGCCTGAACAAGAACAGGCAGATTATGCTCAATAACGTAGGTCTGAACAGGCAATCTGTCCATCGGCGCTTCTTCAATAACAGACATATCCCTGATGCCCGTCATCGCCATATTCAGCGTTCTGGGAATGGGCGTTGCAGTAAGAGTAAGCACGTCAACGGTGGGATAGAGAGCCTTTAATTTTTCTTTCTGAGCAACGCCGAAACGCTGTTCTTCATCAACGATAATCAGACCTAAATCGCGGAAAGTGACGTCTTTTGAAATAAGCCTGTGCGTGCCTACAACAACGTCAACCGAACCTCTTCGCAGACCTGCGATGGTTTTATCGATTTGCTTTTTGGTGCAGAATCTCGAGAGCATACCTGCTTCAATCGGGAAACCCTCAAAGCGCTTGAGAATAGTCTGATAATGCTGGAGCGCAAGAATGGTTGTGGGCACAAGAATTGCGCACTGTTTGCCGTCTGCAATACATTTGAAAACGGCTCTGAGCGCAACCTCCGTTTTGCCGAAACCGACGTCACCGCAAAGCAACCTGTCCATAGGATACGGTTTTTCCATATCCTTTTTGATTTCGTAAATGCAGCGAAGCTGGTCATCGGTCTCAACGTATTCAAACCTGCGTTCAAAATCGCTCTGCATATCAATATCTTCCGTGAATGCGTGACCCTGCATTTTGATGCGCTTGGAATAAAGCTCGATAAGCTCCTTTGCCATATCCTTAACGGCACTCTTGACTCTTGAACGGGTTTTCTGCCAATCCTTGCCGCCGAGTTTGCTCAGCTTAAGAGGCTTATCGTCACTCTTCGGGCCGATATATTTTGAAACCTGGTCAAGTTGAGTTACAGGCACATAAAGATTATCGCCCTTGTCATATTGAATTTTTATATAGTCTTTTTTAACACCTGCGGCATCAAGGCTCTGAATGCCCTCAAAAATACCGATACCGTGAGTGGAATGAACAACGTATTCTCCCCTGTGAAGCTCATTCAGGTTGTTGAATGCGTGCTTCGCGGATTTCTTTGATGCCGACCTTGTTTTTGTTGAAGCCGTCTTGCCTCTGTAAGTAATCAGGGTGAATTTGGCACCCGGATATTCAAAACCTGCCGAAAAGCTGCCCGGCATAACGCATACCGTTTTCTGCGGAAATTCTGCAGGCGGAACGGGACAGTAAAGAGCCGGAATACCTTCGTTTTCAAGGTCTTCAGCAAGAGTCTGCGCCGCTTTTTCGGTGCCTGCAATAACTGCGCAAGCGTGACCAAGCCTTGTTCGGATTGCGCCCAAATCGTCAACAATCGTTGCAAGAGTACCGTTCCAGGGCGTAACCTGTTTTGCCGTGAAAGTAACAAGGTCTTTGACGGGCGTATCAAAACTGCCTCGTGGCAGATTATCAAGATAAACCGCACCGTCTTCAGAGTAAATTGAGATAAGCTCGTGAGGCTGCAAACCGAAGCGGTCAAGACCTTTGCAGAGAGTACCCTCCTGAAAAAGACCTTTCACCGTTTCGTTAAGAAGCTGGCAGGATGCCGAGAATTTATCCTTGACCGAAAAGCTCTCGCAAACAAACAGCATTGCATCTTTGCAATAATCAAAAACGCTTGCCGCCTCAGGGTAAATCAAAGGCATATATTTATCTGCCGAAGAAAGTCTTACGCCGTTCTTCAGCTTTTCGATATCTTCATTAAGATAACGCAGGGCATCGCCTTTGATGCGATGCGCTTTTATATGGTTTTCTATAATTTCGCATAATTCATCGTCTGCAACAAGAACTTCTCGTGCGGGAGTTATTCTGACCGCATCTAGATTTTCGCCGCGGCGCTGGGTTTCGGGGTCAAAATAAGCAATTCCGTCAACGGCATCGCCCCAGAATTCAACGCGGCAAGGCTCCTTTACATCAGGCGGATAGAAATCAAGAATGCATCCGCGGAGCGCAAACTGACCCGGTCCGTCAACCTGCTCGCTGCGGATATATCCGCTTCTGACAAGCTTTTCGCAAAGGTCGGCAATATCATATTCTTCTCCGAATTTAATCTCGAAGCTGTTGCGGAAAAGATTTTCGGGCGGCACGGTAAGCTGCATTGCCGATTCTGCCGAAAAAACAACGGCATCGTAATCCTCTGCAAGCAGTTTGTCAAGAACGCTGAGCCTTGCGTGCTCATATTCTCGCGATGCGGTTTCGCTTGTGCGGAAAGAAAAATCCCTTGCAGGATAAAGGAGCGCCCTGATTCCGAATCCCTCAAGGTCATTCTTCATTCTCGTTGCCTGAGCCTCATCGGGCATAAGAACAACAGCCCTGCGCAGAAGACCCATGCAGAGCGAAGCGATGACGTGCGCCTTATGGATATGCGAAAGACCCGTTACGCCTGCAGGCAAACGGTTCTTTTTTACATCCGCGGCAACGGTCATAAACTCAGGTATTTGTTTTGCAATTTCGGTGTAGCAGTTCATAATATATTTCTTTCCTGCATATCACGGATAAGAATATCCAAATCGCCGTGATAATAGCAATGTCCCTGCATACCTGTGGCGGCGGCACCGTCAATATTTGCCTGCACGTCGTCAATGAAGAAGCATTCTTCGGGTTTGAGGGAAAAGGTTTCGTAAAGCTTTTCGTAAATTTCTTTTTCGGGTTTGAGAAGCTTATAATCTGCAGAAATTATAACTCCATCAAAGAGCGAAAGCGCGGGAATTCCGCTTCTTCTCTCATGAAAATCCGGTGAAGCGTTTGAAAGCAGATATATGCCAAAGCCCTTTGATTTGAGCGTTTCAACAAGACCGTACATCTTCTCAAACGGCGGCATATACGGATAGAAATTATCAACCATTTCGCATACTTTTTCAAAAACCTCCTCGGGAATGTTACTCTTCGCATTCTGCATAATTTCAGCAGGAGCAATGATTCCTCTGTCCTTATCTGACCATACAGGATTTCTGAAAATCTCCTTGAGGAGAATATCGGCGGTTTCTTTATCAAACATACCGTAGAGTGTTTTTTCGGGGTTATAATCAATCAAAACTCCGCCCATATCAAAGATAATATTTTTAATCATATTGCGTTTCTCCGTTTCATAAGCGTTATTTTTTATAGTAACACTTTATGCGTGTGTTAGTCAAGAATATAAACTGCGCAAAATTATATATATTTGTTTCAAAATTATGTTGAAATTATTAATCTTATATGATATTATAATTTTTATATGACAGAAATTGTGCGTTCTGTCTATGTACGAAATCCAAAAGGAGTGTCAAGAAAATGAAAAAAACTCTCAGAAGAGTAATCAGCCTTGTTCTTTGTGCTGCTATGCTCGTTTCGGTTGTTGCATTTTCGGGTACTGCAACTGAACCCGATGCTTCAAACACGAAAGTTTACACAACCTGCAACGGCGAATGCGGTAACTGCCCCGTTATCGTTCTCCCCGGCATCAACCACTCACCTACATATCTTTATGATGACGAAGGCAACCGTGCAGTTGACAGCAACGGCGCTGATATCGGCGGCACATTGCTTATCCTTAACCTTGACGGCGTTCTCAAGCAGCTTCCCAAGGTTATCCTCAGCCTTTTCGCAACCCTCGGCCTTCAGCGCAACGTAATGCTTGATAAGGTTGCTTATGACGTTGCTCATGCAGCTTTCGCTTATCAGCAGTGCGACGACAAGGGCGTTTGCGACGATAACCTTTCAACTCTCACTTGGGATTACCCCATTTCCGAATTCAACAAAAAAGCTGAAGCTGACGACGAAATGCACAGAGGCGGCTTTGACCTTGACTGGGTTTACAGAATGGTTCCCATGAAGCCCCTCGTTGACGTAATCGGCGAAGACCATACTTATTTCTTCACCTTCAACCTTGTCGGCAATCCTATGGAATCCGCCGCAAAGCTTGATGAATACATTCAGCTTGTTAAAGCACAGACAGGCCACGATAAGGTTAACCTTCTTCCCGTTTCGCTCGGCGGCACAATCCTCACCGCTTACCTTGAACAATTCGGCCACGAAGACGTTAACGCTATCGTTAACGCTGTTGCCTGCCTTGACGGTACAGACCTTCTTGCAGACTTCATGGAAAGAAAATGGAATCTTTCACCCGAATTCTTCTATCATGAATTCCTTGCAAACATCTTTGTTGAATCAAACGATGCAGGTACTATCGGCTACCTCATCAACCTGCTTCTCCGCATTATCCCCGAATCAGGCATCAATGCCCTCCTTTCGGGCGCTATGAGCGGCATCCTTGACACAATGATGCTTAATTGTCCCCAGTTCTGGGCAATGGTTCCTGCAGACAGATACGATGCTCTTGCAGAAAGATATCTCAAAGATAAGCCCGAACTTAAAGAGAAAACAGACGCTTTCCAGCAGGCAAGACTCAACCTCAAAGACAACATCCTTGCCGCCGTTGAAGACGGTGTAAGAGTTAACTCCATCTCAGGTTCAAACCTCAACCTCGGCGAAGAAATGTATACATATTTCGGCATCGTTGCTTCTTCAAAGAAGGTTAATTCCGACGGTATCATCAACCTTGAATCAACAACTATGGGCGCAACAGGCGCCGCCGGTGATGCAACTCTCGGTGAAGGCTACGTTCAGAAGAACCCCAGCGAAGAATATCCCGAATACAGCTACGTTTCACCCGACAATATGGTTGACGTTTCAACTGCCGTTCTTCCCGATAACACCTGGATTTTCCTCGACCAGTATCACGAAGTAGGCGATAACGACGTTGTTCTCAACCTTGCAAAAGCTCTTCTTCTTGAAGAAATTGACGACGTTCATTCCGACCCCGAAAACTATCCTCAGTTCAACTATAAGGTAACAACCAAATACGTTCGCCGTTGGAGACTTGCAGACGCATACGAAGTTGACCGCACAAACCTCTCGGCAGATCAGATTGCAAAGCTTGATAAGGCTATCGCAGACGGCGAAGCAATCATCAGCGCAACCGTAGCTCCTAAGCAGGAAGACGTTGAAGCTGTTGACAGAGCTCTTATGGAAGCTCTTCACGAAGTAGGATATCCCGGCTATGAAAACATTGAAGAAGAAGAAGCTTCAAAGGCAGACGCTATCTTCGAAACAGTTCTCGGCACCGTAAGCAAAACATTCGTTGACATCTTCGGCAGCAAGAGCTATATCGATTTCTTCCTTGACCTCATCGTAGGCGCACTTGCAAAAATCTAAGCACAAAATTATAACCGCCCGTCGGCATTCCGATGGGCGGTAAATTGATAAAAACAAACGGAGGTACTGAAATGAAAAAGATTATCTCGATTATCCTTTCGTTGGCTCTCGTTATTTCCGTTGCGGCTATCGGCGGCGTAAACGCAGCTCAGCCCGAAACTGCTTCAGAAATTCTCACGGAATGCGGCGGCAACTGCGACGTTTGCCCTGCAATCGTTGTTCCCGGTATCGGTCAGTCAAACGTATGGCTTCTTGACGATAACGGTGACTACGTTCTTGATGCCGACGGCAACAGAATCGGCTGTTTCCCCGGTTATTTCAATATCGCAAAAATCGTTATGAAAGTTCTCGTTCCTGCTCTTCTCTCTCTTGTAACGCAGAGTGACCTCGGTCTCTCAACTTCTCTCGCAGAGGCTCTTGCAGGCGCTTTCTATATGAACTCCTCCGATTTCAACGGCAAAGCTCCCGACTGCGTTGAAGTTGAAAAATACCCCTATTCCGTTGCAGAATGCAGCGAATATGAGAAACAGCAGATTTATAACAACATTCCTCTTCAGGACTATGCAAAGCAGGTTGGCGAAGACCATCTCTATTATTTTGCATATAATTCATTCGGCAATAACATCGATATCGTTGATGAGCTCTATGCTTTCATTCAGAAGGTAAAGAAAGAAACAGGTCACGATAAGGTAAACATCGTTCCCATCAGTATGGGCGGCACCGTTGCAAACGGTCTTCTCGACTATTATCCCGAAGTTGTTAACGACCTTAACAAGGTTGTTTATATCGTTCCTGCTCTCAACGGCTCAACAATCGTTGGCGACGTTATGACAAAGAACATCGCTTTCCTTGATAAAGATTACCTCTATAACGGCTTCCTTGAAGGTCTTATGGACGAGGAAGACGCAAGAATGATTGAAGTTATAGCAAGAATTCTTCCCGACGAACTTCTTGTAAAAGCTCTCGATACTGCCGTTGATAAGCTCCTTGCAGATGTTTTCTCAAAGAACACAAATATGTGGGCTCTTCTTCCCCAGGAATATTATGAAGAAGCTTCTGCCGAACTTCTTTCTGCTCCCGAATACAAAAAAATCAAGGAGCAGACCGACAGATACCACATCGCACAGGTAAACTCAAACAAAAACATTCAGAACCTCGTTGACAACGGTGTTCAGGTTTTCAACATTGTTGACTATGATTTCCCGCTTTACAATATCGGTAACGCTTGGAACGCAGATAACGCTGACGGCGTTATTCAGCTCAGCTCAACCGCAATGGGCGTTCACTCTGCTCTTGTAGGCGAAACTCTTCCCGAAGATTACGTTCAGCAGAACACATATTGCGATGACCCCACTCACAACCACATCTCTCCCGACAGAGTTGTTGACGCTTCAACAGGTCTTCTTCCTGACACCACCTTCTATTTTGACGGTCAGGCTCACGAAAAGACAGCCAGAAACGACGTTATCATCAAGCTCGCAACCGAGCTTCTTGCAACCGATAATATCACAGATGTTTATTCAACTCCCGATTATCCTCAGTTCAACTATGCAAGAGACGTCAGAGGTCTTAAGAACGACCGCCTTCCCGATGCAAAGAACGCACTTGCAACCGTTGCTATGAGCGATGCAGACAAAGCAGAGCTTGAAGCAGCTATTGCAGAAGGCGAAATGGTTCTCAACAGAACCGCAGGCGAAGAAGGCGACGTTAAAGCAGCCGACGACAGACTCAGAGCTATCCTTGTTAAAATCGGCGTTTACGAAGCAAGCGCAGAGGAAGAACCCTCAACCTTCTTCACAAATCTCAGCCTCTGGCTCTATAAGCATTTCGGAACAAACGGTTTTTCCGAATTCCCCGTAACTGCAGCAAACAATCTTCTTGCCGCAATCAGCTATTTCTTCAATCGCATTCTTAACATCAAACTTATTTAACCCAAACAGAGACCGGGCAGTCAACTGACTGCCCGGTTGTTTTAATCTCATATTAAATGCACGTACTGTGCCGTGATATAAAGCATTATAAGAATCGCAACAAGCATCGGCGGATTTATGAAATATGCGCCCCATCTTGAGCCTGCATCGAGCTTGATTTCGGCACTTTCAATCTTTCTCCTGCCTCTCGCTATTGCAAAAAGAACGGAGCCGATAATACACACGGCATAAAGCATAACCTGCGAAATATTCCAGACCGCATTAAGCATTGCTTCATCGGTAACGTCGGCAACAAGAAAATCAACCGCCACCGAATACATATTGTTGCAGAAATGAATCAGCACGCCCGTCCACACGCTGTTCGTGATGCAAACGGCATAGCCCAGACCGATGCCTGCAATAAACGCAAACGGTGCCTGCACCAGGTTGCCGTGAAGAATACCGAAAACAATCGAAGAAACAACAATTGCAAACCTGTCGCCATATCTTCTCAGAGGCTGCATAACAACACCCCTGATTGCAAATTCCTCAACCAGCGCAGGCACAACGGCAACAGAAACGGCATATAATATTCTGCCGCCGAGCGACTCGGGGGTTAAATATTCGGGGGCTGTCAGCATAACGCCGGAACTTTTTGAAAGAGCAACAAAAATGCTTGTTATATAATTGCCGGCAAGGCAAATAAGAACCCCGAAAGGAACCGCAGAAAACATCAGCGGAAAACTGTTTGGTCGGCCAAAACAAAGGGTTTTGAGCACTTTCTTTTTATGCAGGATATATCCGCCCAGAGCAAAAGGCATCAGTAACCCGAGAACAGAAAGAATAATACTGACAAGGCTGCGGAATTCCGCACTCTTGAAATATACCGAATAAAACGGCTCCATCGAAACGGGAACAGAGAGAATGTTCTGCAAAAAAACATAAAGAACTATGCACGCACCTGCAACACCGCCGATAAGCCTCAGCCTTTTGCGCTCTTTCATTTTGCGAACAAGCTGCTCCGCACGGCTGATAAACGAGAAACCGCCGTTAATATTTTGCTGATAATAATAACTCAAATCAAAATCACCGTCAAAAAGCATATTTTGGACACTATCTACAAATAGTATAATATATTATACTTCAAATTTCTATACAGTACAAGCGCATAAAATTAACTAAATGTTAAAATTTTGTTGTAAATTATTAAATTTTAGTGTAGAATAATAAGATATATTAACTGCACCGCAGTTTAATACGCTAAATTGCCGCAGAAGCGATATCATTCAGTTTAGCTTCTGTGTTTTACGGAGGATAGTATGAGCAAAAAATTAACCCAGGCAGAACTCAAAGAAATGATTTCGGGCAAACTCTCCCATCTTTTCGGCGTTTCTCCCAAGGACGCCACAAACGAGCAGTTTTACAGAGTTCTTTCCACAATCGCAAGAGATATGGTCAGAGATTCGAGAAGAGCCTTTGACAAAAAGTCCATGGAACAGGGACAGAAAAAGGTTTATTACCTTTGCATGGAATTCCTTATGGGCAGAAGTCTCAAAAACACACTTTATAACCTCAACCTCACAGACACAGCTAAAGCCGTTCTTAAAAGCTACGGCGTAAGCCTCGATAAGCTCTATGACTGCGAGCCCGATGCGGGTCTGGGCAACGGCGGTCTGGGCAGACTTGCTGCCTGCTACCTTGATGCGCTTGCAAACCAGGGCTACAGAGGTATGGGTTATTCCATTCTTTACGAATACGGTATTTTCAAGCAGAAAATCATTGACGGCTGGCAGACCGAGATGCCCGATTTCTGGCTTCCCGGCGGCGAGGTATGGCTTGTTCCCAGAGAAGATAAAACCGTTCTTGTTAAGTTTGAAGGTACGGTTGAAGATGCTTGGGACGAACATTATCATCACGTTGAGATCAAGGACTGCAAAACGGTCAAAGCCGTTCCTTATGATATGATGGTTGCAGGCAAAGACGGCAAAAGCGCCGCTGTTCTTCGTCTCTGGTCAGCAAAGGTTGACGGCATCGATATGGCGATGTTCAACCAGGGCGACTATATGAGAGCCATGGAAGAAAAGGCTATGGCAGAAGTTATCAGCAAGGTTCTTTACCCTGCAGATAACCATCCCGAGGGCAAGAGCCTGCGTCTGCGCCAGCAGTATTTCCTTGTTTCGGCATCCGTTCAGGATATCGTTGCAAGACATCTGAGAGATTACGGCTCACTCGAAAACTTTGCAGAAATGAACGCAATTCATATCAACGACACTCACCCCACAATGGCAATCCCCGAGCTTATGAGAATTATGCTTGATGAATGCGGCTACGGCTGGGATGACGCTTATGCAATCGTTGAAAAGGTTTGCGCTTATACCAACCATACAGTTATGGCAGAAGCTCTCGAATGCTGGGGCGAAGACCTCTTCAAGCGTCTTCTTCCGAGAATTTATCAGATTGTTAAAGAAATTGATAACCGCTTCAGAAGAAAAATCTGGGAAGCAACAGGCGATGCAGGCAAGGTTGAAAGAATGGCAGTTATCTCAAACGGCGCAGTCAGAATGGCTAACCTGTGCGTTGCAGTCTGCCACAAGGTCAACGGCGTTTCTGCTCTTCACAGCCAGATTCTCAAAGATACAATCTTCAATGAATTCTATACCCTTGAGCCTGAAAAATTCACAAACGTTACAAACGGTATCGCTCACAGACGTTGGCTTTGCCAGGCTAACCCCAAGCTCACAAGCCTTCTGACAGAGCTTATCGGTGACGGATTTATTTATAACGGCAGCGAGCTTACTAAGCTGCGCGAATATGCAGATGATAAGTCTGTGCTTGATAAGCTCGGCGAAATTAAGCTTGCAAACAAAGAAAACTTTGCAAAGATTGTTAAGTCTAAAACAGGCATCAGCCTTGACCCCACATCAGTTTTCGACGTTCAGGTCAAGCGCCTTCACGAATATAAGCGTCAGCATCTCAACGCTTTCAACATCCTTGCAAAATACCTTGAAATCAAAGCAAATCCCAACGGCAATTATACTCCTCACACTTATATCTTCGGCGCAAAAGCGGCTCCCGGCTACTATATGGCAAAGAAGATTATCGAATTCATCTGCGCTCTCGCAGACCTCATCAATAACGACCCCGACGTCAAAGGCAGACTCAAGGTTGTTTATATGGAGGATTATAATGTTACAATGGCTGAGGCTCTTATGCCCGCGGCTGATATCAGCGAGCAGATTTCTCTTGCAGGCACGGAAGCAAGCGGCACAGGCAATATGAAGCTGATGATGAACGGTGCAATCACGCTCGGCACAATGGACGGCGCAAACGTTGAGATTTATGACGCTGTCGGTGCAGAAAACATCATCATTTTCGGTATGAACACCAAGGAAGTAACCGAGCTTAAGCGCAGCGGTTACGTTCCTCAGAATTACTATAACAACAATGCCGAAATCCATAATCTCATTGAGTTTATCAACAAGGGTATCGGCGGAAAGACGTTTGGCGAAATCGGCGGCTCAATCATTAACCACGATCCTTATATGGTTCTTGCCGACTTTGCCGATTACAGAAAAAAGCAGAAACAGGCTGTTGAAATCCGCAAGGATATCGACAGATGGAACAGAATGTCGCTTATGAATATCGCAGGCGCAGGCATATTTGCCGCTGACCGTTCAATCAACGATTATGCGCGCGACATCTGGCACGTTGAACCTGTTAAGCTTCGCAAATAATATGACTGACCGTGATTTTATGAATCTGGCAATCGAGCAGGCAAAGATTTCGGCAACGGAGCTGGAAGTTCCCGTCGGCGCGGTTATTATCCGCAACGGTGAGATTGTTTCGGTAGGACGTAACCGCCGCGAAATCGGCAAAAACGCCCTTGCCCACGCCGAAATTGAAGCCATCGACCTTGCCTGCAAAAAGCTGGGCGGCTGGCGGCTCTGGGAATGCGAAATGTTTGTTACTCTTGAGCCTTGCCCGATGTGCACGGGAGCGATAATCAACTCCCGTATCCGCCGCCTTGTTTTCGGCGCAAGCGATTATAAAGCAGGCTCCTGCGGCTCTGTTATAAATCTGTTTGATTTGCCTTATAACCATAAGCCCGAGGTTGTTGCGGGCTTTATGCAGGAGGAATGCTCCGCCTTGCTTACGGAGTTTTTTGCCGACCTGCGCAAACGCAAGAAACAATCGGAGAAAACCAATGAATTTTGATAAAATTCTTTTCACAATTGAAATAATCGGTACAATTGCCTTCGCAATAACGGGTGTCATAACAGCGATTGAAAAAAAGCTCGATATTCTCGGAGCCATTGTTCTGGGAACGGTGACTGCAGTTGGCGGCGGTATTATGAGAGATATCATTCTGGGCTATCTTCCGCCTCTCGCTTTCAGAAATCCCGTTTATGCACTCACAGCAATCCTGACTTCGGTTGCGGTGTTTATTATCGCCTTTTTTGTCGGCAAAAAAATCGTCAGACATTTCGACGTTTACTCGCAGGTAATCAATTTCTTTGATTCTCTCGGTCTTGCCGTTTTTGTTGTTACAGGTATCAATGCAGCTTCGGGTTGCGGCTTCGGAGATAATGCGTTTCTCTCGATTTTCGTTGCCGTTCTCACTGGCGTCGGCGGCGGTGTGTTGCGCGATATTCTTGCAGGCAGAGTTCCGAAAATTCTGCGCAGAAGAGTCTATGCCCTTGCCGCAATCCTCGGCGCGATAATCTATTATTATCTGCTTGAATTCGGCGTTTTTTCGCAAACGGTCTCAATGCTCATCGGCGCAGGCTCCGTTTTGGTTATCAGAATTCTTGCAACCGTTTTCCATTGGAATTTACCAACAATCAAGAACATAGAAGAATAACAAAAAACGCATCGGCAAAACCGATGCGTTTTGTTTTTTTCTTTTATGCGGCAGGAACAATGATATATCCTTCCGTTTTTTCAGCCTTCGCGATAATATCTTCGTATTTCATACCTCTGACCGTTTCGCTGTCGCTGTAAATGATTTCGAAAGTTGCTTCGTTGGCAACCTCAAGCTTATAAGTGCCGTAACTGCCTGCATTTTCGGCTGTGCTGAATGCCGCGGCGTCGGTGAAAAACTTATGTATCTTCATAACGGTTGCAATGCCGTCAGCATTGGTTTTGATTTCAACGTAGTTTTCAGATGCAACGCTCTTAAGCACAATCGTTTTGCCTGCAAGAGCGCTGATTTTTGTTGCCTGCTCGGCAGATTCCGAAGCTGCTTCGGTTTTAATCTCCGAAGGCTCTGTGGGAACTTGAACAGGTTCTTTGTCACCGCAAGCGGCAAAAGCAAAAAGAGAAGCGAAAACAAGTAATAAAGCTAAAATCTTTTTCATTTTTATTTCTCCAATTATTCAACTAAAGTATATCCGAAATCCTGAACGTTCTTCAGAAGCGTATCATAGGTTTCGT
>JAFXJO010000059.1 GCA_017532185.1 Clostridia bacterium
ATATCGGTTGCAAAAATACCCGTATCATAACAGCCGAGCTTTCTGTAATATTCAGCCATATTTTTATAGGTGTTTTCGTTACCGAGACCCAAATCAACCGCAAAAGAGTTTGCGCCCTGAATATTCATAATGAAGTTATCATCAAAGGTGTTGAAGTATGCGGCATTCATAACACCTTTTCGGTAAGCTATTTTCTCCTCATACTCCGAAACATCTTCATCTTTACCGATAATTTTTGCAATTTTACACATCCGGTCAAGTGATTTAACCATAAAATAAGTGTTGACCATCGGCGCAGGCAGAAATACCTGCTGATTATGCGAGGTTATATCTCTGTCGGGATAAAGAATGTTGGGGCCGCACCAATCACCCAGACACCATTCGCCTTTTTTATCGCTCGTTACAAGACCGAATTCCGAATGAGCTTCAAGGTAATCGATATAACGCCTCATATTGCCGTAGTATTTCGCAAGAACGTTTTTATCACCGTAGTGCTTATACAACTGATAAGGCACCTCAACAATTGCGCTTCCCCAACCGCCGGGACCGCCACCGCTATGAATGTATGGTGCAGTATACTGAATATGTCCGCTCAAAACGTCTTGGCAGTCAGCAATATCCTGCATCCACTTTTCATAAAGCTTGCGTGCATCAAGCGCTGTCAGAGCGGCGTGGCAGGTGAGCTGACCGTCGCCCGTGTAGCCTCGCCTTTCAAGGTGAGGGCAATCGGAGGGATGACCCGTATGCATATTGCAAAGCATAGTGTGCACAAAGGTTTTATAGGTCCAGTTCAGCGTTTCGTTATCACAATCAAAGGTTGAGCTGACAGGCACGTCAGCATGAACAACCTTGACGCATTCAGGTTTTGCTTTGCCCTTGACTTTGAAATATCTGAAACCAAACCATGAAAATTCAGGCTGAACAACACGCTCTGTTCCGTCTGAGATAACCGTATATTGCTGACCGTGCATATGCTCGGGGTCAAGTGTACCGTCGGGCAAAATTTCTTCTGCAAATTCAACACGTATTTCTTCGCCCTGTTCTGCTTCGATTTTCAGAACGGGATATCCCGTTGTGTTCTCTCCGCAATCAAACACCGCGCCGTCTTCCGTTTCGTTTATCAGCTTTACGGGAAGCTCTTCGATAAGCTTATCCCACGGACAATCGGTGGTGCAATATTCGGTGTTGAGATTTTCGGTCTGAACCGCATTATCCCAACCCGAATCATCAAAATCGGCGTCAAGGCAATTGCTCTCGCTGATTAAATTCTGATTTTCATAATGAATAAAGTTGCAACTGCTGACACAGCCTTTTCCCACTCGGCAGTTTTCGTCGGAAACTATGTGGTGCACACCGTTTTCGTCTTCAACGGTGAGGCAAAAGATAGCCTTGGGCAGACCGAACACGCGCCACTCAACGGTATACCAACCGCCGCCGTAATGGAGCGCAAGGCTGTTTTTGCCGTCAACAAGCAGCTCTGTTACGTCAAATTGCGGCACATATATTCTGTGACCTGAAATCACCTCGTCCACAGGGTCGCAGGTGTTCTCAAAATCAGAGGAAACAGGCAAAAACGTATCGGGGTTTAAGCATTTGCCGTTAATATAGCACTTGAAAAAGCCGAGACCCAGAACGTTGAGCGTTGCTTTTTTTACGGTTTTTATATCAAAACTACTGCGCAAAACAGAAAAAGTTTCTGCCGTGCGCTCAAGTGCACCGACCCATTTTGCATTATGAAAGAAGTATTCCTGCGTCATAATAACATTCTCCTTGTTTGTTCTGTTGAAAAAATTATAACACATATGCCGTAATATGCAAATGGTTTTTCGCCAACACTGTATCCCACAAAACTCTTCTCAAATCTTGACGATTATTTATCTTTTTGATAATATAAAGTAATAAGTATAATACCTGCGCTTCAAAAGGAGAATAAATATGAAAAAGCTTCTTATTGTTGTTGATATGCAAAAAGACTTTGTTGACGGCGCGCTCGGCACAGCCGAAGCGGTTGCCATTGTTGACAACGTTGTGAAAAAAATCGAAAATTTTGACGGTGATATCATCGCCACTTATGATACTCATCCCGAAAACTATATGGATACTCAGGAGGGCAAAAATCTGCCCGTGCCCCATTGCATCAAGGGTACAGACGGCTGGGCACTTAATGCAAAAGTTCAGGCGGCTCTTGACAAAAAGGGCTTCACGGCAATTGAAAAACCCACTTTCGGCTCCGTTGATTTGCCCGAATATATCAAGGCAAATTACAACCCAGATGAAATCGAGATTGAACTTATCGGTCTTTGCACCGACATCTGCGTTGTTTCCAATGCTCTTCTTATAAAAGCAAACTTTCTTGAAACAAAGGTCAGCGTTGACGCATCCTGCTGCGCAGGCGTTACCGTTGATAGCCATAACGCCGCACTTCTCACAATGAAGATGTGTCAGGTAAATGTTATTGAATAACTCGGAGGTATATTTATGTTTGATGCACTTAAAGTCAAAAACGAATGCGTTGAATGGATAAGAAGCTTCTTTGAAGAAAACGGCAAGGGATGCAACGCCGTTGTGGGCATTTCGGGCGGTAAGGACAGCTCCGTTGCCGCCGCACTCTGCGTTGAAGCGCTCGGCAAAGACAGGGTTATCGGCGTGCTTATGCCTCAGGGTCAGCAGCACGATATCGACAAGGCGTATATGCTTGTCAACCATCTCGGAATTAAACGTTACGAAGTGAATATAAAAGATGCCGTTGACGGTATTCTTAACAGTTTACCCAAAGACTTGGCAATCACCGCCCAGACGGTGCAGAATATTCCGCCGCGAATCAGAATGTCAACTCTTTATGCCGTTTCGCAGAGCTGTAACGGCAGAGTCTGCAACACCTGCAATCTCTCTGAAGACTGGGTCGGCTATTCAACCCGTTACGGCGATTCCGTAGGCGATTTTTCGCCCATGAGTAATCTCACCGTAACCGAGGTCAAGCAAATCGGTCACCTTCTCGGTCTGCCTGCAGAACTTGTTGAAAAAGTTCCGATTGACGGCCTTTGCGGAAAAACAGACGAAGAAAATCTCGGCTTCACCTACGCCGAGCTTGATGTCTATATCCGCACAGGCAAAATCGAAAATGAGACAACCAAAGAACTTATTGACAGAAGGCACAAGGCAAACCTCTTCAAGCTTCAGCTTATGCCTTGTTTTAAACCTGAATTCTGATAATAAAAACCTTTTAAGTATATCGGGAGAAACACATGATGAAAGTTTTAATCTATTATCCTGAAAACAAATTGGGAATGAGCGATTTCAGAAAACCGGATTATAAAACTCTTGCTGAAAGAGCACGAAAAGAACTTGATGGAAAAATCCCCAATTTTGGTAATATGGTCTGGCTACAGGGAATTATTTCTGAAATCACCACCCCCCATTGTGAATATGAATTCGGTTACGATAATTTATCCGAAGATTATATTAACAATAATTATGACTGTGTTCTGTTACCTTTAGCCAACTGCTTTCACTCCGGTTGGGTAAAGTATATGGAAAAGAGAACTGAACATATAAGCAAACTTAGAATTCCTGTTTATGTTATTGCTTGCGGCGTGCAAGCAAGTTCTTATGACGATCTCGATGAGCTCACAAAAGCTATCCGAGAACCTGCAACAAAGTTCATCAAATCAGTCTATAACACAGGCGGCGAATTTGCACTCAGAGGCTATTTTACCGCCGAATTCTTTGAAAAACTCGGTTTCAAGAATGCCGTTGTAACAGGATGTCCCTCCATCTTTCAGTTCGGCAGAAATCTGAAAATTTCAAATGATAAAGTTGATGAAAGGGATTTTATCGCCACAATTAACGGAACTTTCAAATTGCCGGCTTTAGACAAAGATATCAAAAACTCAGACTATATTTGTCAGGATATCCACGGGAAAATACTTTATGATGAAAAATATTTCATAGAAAACAATTTTGATTTAAGGCGCATTTTGAAGTATGTCAAAAGAGGCAACTACGATTTATGGCGCGCAGTTGCAAACAACAAAATAAAGCTGTTTGCAGATACACAACAGTGGATGAGTTATTATATACATAATAATGTCAGCTTTTCTTTCGGAAGCAGAATTCACGGAACGATAATGCCCATTCTTTCACAGGTTCCCTCTTTGTGTTATACCCAAGATGCAAGAACAAGGGAAATGACGGAATTTTTCAAAATCCCCAACATAACGCCATCTGCACAACTGAAAAAACGTAGTCTGTATGATTGGTATCTGCAAACCGATTATAGTGATTTTAACGCAGAATTTGAAAAAAAATTCGATGCATTTGAAGCTTTCTTGCAAAAATGCGGTCTTGTTGAAAAAATCAATCAAAACAATATCTTTATGCAAAGGAAAGCAGATGATTTCAAATTTCCCGAAATTGTTAATCAAAAGGAAATTGATAAGTTAAGAAAAACAATAACCAAAAACAAACTGCTCATAAATTCTTTTGATGCAATTTACAGAAAATAACACAAAAGGATGTTTCACAGAAAAGTGAAACATCCTTTAACTTTTGTTTTTATTCTGCAAGAAACGCATCGATTTCAGCCTGAATTTCTTTGACCAGTGCGTTTATTGCCTGCTGTTTTGTGCCTGTAAGTGTGCAGCCTGCGGCACCCATATGTCCGCCGCCGCCAAGTCTGCCGCAAATTGCGGAAGCATCGATATCGCCGTGAGTTCTGACCGAAGCCTTGAAGTTACCGTCTTTAAGCTCACGCATCGTTACACCGACAAGCACGCCCTCAATCTGGCGCGGAATGTTTGCAAGGCGATCAACCTCGCTTTCATCCGAACCGCTTTTTGCATACATATCCTGCATAACGCAGATAAAAGCACAGCGGTCATCGCAATAAAACCGCATACTTTCGATTGCAAGCTTTTCAAGCGCAGCAAAGGTTTTGGTTTTGGTTTCAAAGAAAACCTGAATGATGTTATAGGTATCCGCACCAAAAGCCGCAAGTTTCGCAGCAATTTCAAACGTTCTTACGCTTGTGTTTGAAAAGCGGAAGCAACCCGTATCCGTCGCAACACCCGTAAAGAGACACGATGCAATCTGCGGATTGAAATCTGTTTCCATTTCACAAAGAAGCAGATAAATCATCTCTGCGGTTGAAGCAGACTCCGCCTCAAGCCATATTTTCGGCGCATAAAGCACGTTTGAGCCGTGATGGTCGATACACAAATCGATTTTATCGCTGTAAATGCCTTCGAAATCCTTGCCGAGAAGCTTTGTGTCGGCAATATCGATTGCAACAATAAAATCAGGCTCAAAATCTTCGCACGCAAGCCCTGCAAACATAAAATCAAAGCACGCAGGGATAGCATCGCCGCACTTGACGGCAACCCTTTTGCCCATATGCTTAAGAGCGTGAGCAAGAGCCGTTGCACTGCCGAGCGTGTCGCCGTCAGGATGGCTGTGGCTGAGCAGAAGAATATTATCTTTTTCTTTAAGAAGCGTTGCCGCATCTTTCAAGCCAATAAACATCAGCTATTCTCCTTTTATAATTTGAACGGGTTTATTCTTCCTCTGTGTCGGTAATAACCATGCCGCCGAGCGTTCTTGCGATATCCATACCCTTTTCGATTGAATCATCGGCAACAAATTTAAGCTCGGGAGTTTTGCGCAGATGCAGACGTTTGCCAACCTCTCTGCGGATAAAGCCCGTTGCACAGGTCAGACCCTTAACGGCAAGCTTTGCCGTTTCAATGCCCTCGATTGCGCTCACGTAAACCTTTGCAAAAGATGCATCGGAGCTTATATCAACGTTAACAACAGTGAGCATAACGTCTCTGACTCTGGGGTCTTTGAGCTCGCGGATTATAGCCGCAAGCTCTCTTTTTATATCTTCGGATACTCTGTCAATTCTGTACCCTGCCATATTATATCATCCTTTTAAAGAATTAGTCTCTGTATTCTTCGGTGATGAAGGCTTCAAAAATATCGCCTTCCTTGATATCGTTGAACTTATTCAGACCGATACCGCAGTCATATCCCGAAGCAACTTCCTTAACGTCATCCTTGAAACGGCGGAGCGAAGCCATTTCGTCTTCTGCAACAACAATACCGTCTCTGACAACGCGGATTTTTGCACCTCTTGTGATCTTGCCGTTGATAACGTGGCAACCGGCGATGTTACCGACTGACGAAATCTTAACAACCTGACGAACTTCTGCCTTACCGATATCAACGTCTCTGAACTTGGGAGCAAGCATACCCTTGATAGCGGCTTCGATTTCTTCGATGCAGTCATAGATAACTCTGTAGCATCTGATTTCAACGCCGTCACGTTCTGCGTTATCAGCAGCAACGTTATCGGGTCTTACGTTGAAGCCAACGATAATTGCGTTTGAAGCGTTTGCAAGCATAACGTCGCTTTCGCTGACAGCGCCAACGCCCGAGTGGATAACCTTAACGCGTACTTCTTCGTTGGAGAGCTTTGCAAGACTCTGCTTAACTGCTTCTGCCGAACCCTGAACGTCAGCCTTGATGATGATATTGAGGTCTTTGAGCTGACCTTCCTGAATTGAAGCAAAGAGATTATCAAGAGTAACCTTCTGATATTCCTTGAAGTGTTCTTCCTTTGCCTTGTTCTTTCTCTGCTCAACAAGCTCTCTTGCAAGACGTTCGTCCTTAACTGCGTCAAAGCCGTCGCCTGCCTGGGGAACTTCGTCAAGACCCATAATTTCAACAGGAACAGAGGGACCTGCGGTTGTTACCTTTCTGCCCTTATCGTCTGTCATAACTCTTACGCGGCCAACCGATGTACCGGCAACGATGATGTCACCTGCGTTGAGTGTGCCGTTCTGAACAAGAAGAGTTGAAACGGGGCCTCTGCCCTTATCAAGTCTTGCTTCAATAACAACACCCTTCGCGGAACGGTTGGGGTTAGCCTTAAGCTCCTGAACTTCTGCAACAAGCAGAACGGATTCAAGAAGGCTGTCGATACCCATTCTGGTGTGAGCCGAAACGGGAACGCAGATTGTATCGCCGCCCCATTCTTCGGGAATGAGCTCGTGCTCTGTGAGCTGCTGAAGAATTCTGTCGGGGTTAGCTGTGGGCTTATCCATCTTGTTGATTGCAACAATAATCTGAACGCCTGCAGCCTTTGCGTGGTTGATAGCTTCAATGGTCTGGGGCATAATACCGTCGTCTGCGGCAACAACAAGGATTGCGATATCCGTTGCCATCGCACCTCTCAGACGCATCGATGTGAATGCGGCGTGACCGGGAGTGTCAAGGAAAGTAATCTTCTGACCGTTGAGGTCAACTCTGTAAGCACCGATATGCTGTGTGATACCGCCTGCTTCGGTTGAAGTAACGGATGTGTTTCTGATTGCGTCAAGAAGTGATGTTTTACCGTGGTCAACGTGACCCATAACAACAACAACGGGGTCTCTGGGAAGAAGGTTTTCTTCTGTGTCTTCGCTGTCGTCAATGATTCTGTCTTCAATAGTAATAACAACCTGCTTCTCAACCTTTGCGCCGAGCTCTTCTGCAAGAATTGCGGCTGTATCATAGTCGAGAACCTCGTTTACGGTTGCCATCTGACCGAGCATAAAGAGCTTTTTGATAACCTCTGCGGCTGTCATCTTGAGCATTGCGGCAAGCTCGCCAACGGTGATTTCTTCAGGCAGTTTAAGCTGAAGCTGGGGCTTCTTTGCTCTTTCAGCGGCAATTCTCTTGAGTCTTTCTGCCTCTGTTTCTCTTCTTGATGAGCGCATACCCTGCTTTCTGTACTGCTGGCTCTTCTGCTTGATTTTCTGCTTGCTTACGGAATTATCGTGCTGCTGAGTTTTATTTGTGGGAGCAATATGCTCATATCTCTCGTTATATTTATCGAGATCAACGTTGTTTGCTCTTGTATCGATTGTGCGAGCCTCGCCCTTTGTTCTGGACTGCATGGGCTTATCTTCTTTTTTCTTTTCGGGCTGAGGAGCAGGCTTCTTCTGCGGCATGGGAGGCAGTTTGTTTGAGTTTGCCTTCTGCTGCTGAGGAGCAGGCTTCTTTTCTGCAGGCTTTTCTTCTTTCTTTGCAGGTGCCTGCTGGGGCTTCTCCTGCTTTTTCTCTGCAGGCTTTTCAGCCTTCTTTTCTTCTTTCTTTTCGGGCTTCTTCTCAGGAGCAGCTTCTGCCTTGGGTTCTTCCTTAACCTCTGCAGGAGCTTCCTCTGCCTTTTCAGCCTTTTTCTTTGAAGGAACGAAATTGAAATATTCGTTCAGATCTTCGGTCTGGTTTTCTTTTGTGAAGGTCTCAAAGATAACGTCAAGCTCATCTTCTTCAAGAGCTGTCATATGCTTTTTCTGACCGTCAAAATATTTGCCGAGCAAATCAACAACTATGTTGCTTTTAATGTCAAAGTCCTTTGCGACTTCGTGTACTCTGTATTTACTAATCATTCAGTAACCTCCCCTGATGTGTTCAGAAGCCCAAGCATAGTTTTTGCAAAGCCTTCATCGTTAACCGTAAGCACTGCGGATTTAAGACCCGTAGCGCGTCTGATATCTTCCATTGTTGAGTGCAGAACCCTCACGGGAATATTTCTGCCTTCAAAATTTGCTTCTCTTTCTGTTTCAAGCCTCAGTCTTTGCGATGAATCACTGCTGAGCAAACATAAGCAAGCGCTTTTGCTTCTGATTGAACCTATTGCACCGTCATGCCCGCAACTGAGTTTGCCTGCCTTGCGGCTCATACCCAAAAGAGAGAGAAACTTAGGATTGTCCGTCATTTTTAAGTTCATCCTCCATTTTGTCATAAACTCCGTCCGGTATAGCGCAGGAGAATGCACGCTCAAACCTCTTGGCTTTTCTTGCTTTTACAAGGCACTCGGGGTTATGGCACACGTAGGCGCCTCTGCCGGGCTTTTTGCCTGTCAGGTCAAGCGAAACTTCGCCTTCAGGGCTTCTCACAACCCTTACAAGCTCTTTTTTGGGCTTCATCTCATTGCAGCCCGTGCATTTTCTCATCGGGATACGGCGGGTAGGCATCGGTTCAACTCCTTATTATATTCAAATATATTGAAAATTATTCGTCAAAATTGATAACTGCTTCTTCTGTTTCGGGATTGATATCGATTTTCCAGCTTGTGAGCTTTGCGGCAAGACGGGCGTTCTGACCCTTGTTACCGATTGCAAGTGAAAGCTGGTTGTTGGGAACAACAACTCTGCAGGAATGTTCTTCTTCGCTGAGAATTTCAACAGAGATAACGTCTGCGGGAGCAAGAGCTGCCGCAACAAACTCTGCGGGGTTTTCGCTGTAGCGAACGATATCAAGCTTTTCGCCGCCAAGCTGGTCAACAATCTTGTTAACGCGAACGCCTCTCTGGCCGATGCAAGCGCCAACGGGATCAACGTTTTCGTCTGCGCTGTAAACGGCAATCTTGCTTCTTGAGCCTGCTTCACGGGAAACAGACTTGATTTCAACGGTGCCGTCAAAGATTTCGGGAACTTCGCTTTCAAGCAGTCTTCTTACAAGACCGGGATGAGTTCTTGAAATTGTTGCTCTGGGACCCTTTGTTGCATCTCTTACTTCTGCGATATAAACCTTAACAAGGTCGCCCTCTTTGAAATTATCGGTGGGAAGCTGTTCTGTGCGGAGAAGTCTTTCTGAAAGCTTGCCGATTTCAACGAATGCATCGAGAGTTTCGGGGTCAATCTTTGAAACCTTGGCTGTAACGATTTCCTGATTCTTATTCTGGAATTCTTCTCTGATCTGACCGTGTTCAGCTTCTCTGATAGCCTGACGGAGAATATGCTTACCCTTTTCAGCAGCAATGCGGCTTACTTCTTTGGTTTCAAGCTCAATTTCAATAATGTCGCCTGCAAGAGCGTTCTTCTTGAATCTCTGAGCCTGTTCAACAAGCATATCTTCATCGGGGTCAACGATTTCGGAAACAACGTTTTTGCGAACAAAAACTCTCATATCGTTCTTTTCTTTGTCGATTTCGCAGAATACGATATCCTTGTTATTATAATCTCTCTTAACTGCTGTTACGATAGCTCTCTGAATACCCTCAAGAAGAGCTGCTTCCTGAATATTCTTCTCTTTACCGAGAAGTCTGACTGCTTCAAAAAATTCGCTGTTGTTCATTTTGATAACCAATCCTCTCTATAGTGACTTTTAATTAAAAACTGAAATCATCAAGCCTGATTTTGCTTGCTTCTTTTTTATCAAAAACCATTGCCTCGCCGTTTTCAAGACGAAGAGTTATTGAATGGCCGTCAAAATCTTCAAGAATTCCGCCGAAATCTCTCTGACCGTCAACGGCTCTGATAAACTTGACTTTTATCTTTTCGCCTTTACAGGCTTCAAAATGAGCATCGCGCACAAGCTCGCGTTCAACGCCGGGTGAAGAAACCTCAAGGCAGTAGCTCTGCTCAATGGGGTCTGCCTCATCAAGAGGCTTATCAATTGCACGGCTCATATTTTCACAATCTTCAATTGAAATGCCGCCGTCCTTATCAATAAAAATGCGCAGGAACCAATCGGCGCCCTCCTTGACAAACCTGATATCCCAGATATCAAGACCAAGCTGCTCAGCGATAGGCTCTGCAATCTCCCAAACAGCCGCAACGGTGTTGCCGCCTTTACCTTTTGCCATGGTAAAGTCCTCCTTTATTTCTTTATAAGAAAATTGTTTTTTGCATAAACAAAAGAGCGGGTCGCCCCACTCTCAATCAAAACTAAATCCTACTGTTGATATTTTATCACAACACATCAAAAATATCAAGTATTATTTTTATAATTACATCATAACACAGTAATTTTCGTTAATTTTCGTATAAAATACACATTGATACAACGTACATTTAGGTATAAAATGATATAAAAACCATTAAATATCCAAGGTGACTCAAATGATAATCGATTTCCATACCCATTGTTTTCCTGATAAAATAGCCTCAAAAGCTATGGAAATTCTCCGTATGCGTTCAGGCATAACCAAACCCTTTCACAACGGAAGCCTGTCTTCCCTGCTTGAATTGCAGAAAAAAGACGGCGTTGATTATTCGGTTGTTCTTAATATTGCAACCAACCCCAAACAGCAGAGAAACGTTAACGATTTTGCAATTTCACTCAAAGGGGTTGAGGGAATTATTCCCTTCGGCAGTGTGCATCATGAAAGTCCCGATGCGCTCGACGAGCTTGAAAGACTCTGCGAAAACGGCATAAAAGGCGTTAAGCTCCATCCCGATTATCAGGGCTTTTTTGTTGATGACGAAAAGATGCTTCCCATCTATGAAAAAATAGGTAAGCTCGGACTTATAACGCTTTTTCATTGCGGATTTGATATCGGCTATCCCGAACCCGTTCACTGTCCTCCCGAAAAGCTGGCAAAGGTTTTGCCCTGCTTCAGCGGTTCGCCGGTTGTTGCCGCGCATTTCGGCGGCCTTTGCGCACGTCCCGAAACGCTTGAGCATCTCTGCGGCAAAAACGTTTATCTTGATACTGCATACTGCTACGGTATGCTCACCCCGAGAATGGCAAAAGAGCTTATCGACCTGCACGGCGCAGATAAAATCCTTTTCGGCAGCGACGCTCCCTGGAATGCTCCGTGGCAGGATATAGAACTTGTGAAATGCTTCGGTCTTTCGGAAGAAGATGAAAAAGCAGTTCTCGGCGAAAACGCACGAAAACTGCTCGGATTATAATCATCTCAGCTCATCGAGAGTCAGTTCATAGGCAGGAAGAAACTCTTCAAGAAACACCTTCGCTTCGGGCAAATCGAGCTTTTCAATGCTTTCTTTAACGCCTTCGCCCGCTTTTGTGAACTCGGTATTTCCTGCCTTTTTCTCTTCAAGACATTTGATATAGGCGCTGATTTTATCTGCCGCCTTAACAAGCTTCCATAAATCCGCATCTGCCTCATCAGCAATCAGGAAAGGTGCAAACTCACCTCTGAAATCCTCCGGAAGCATCTCAACAAGGCGTTTGCAGGCGTTATCCTCAACCGTTTTATATGCCGCCCTGACTTCTTCGCTGTAGTATTTTACAGGCGTAGGCATATCACCTGTAAGGGTTTCGGGCATATCGTGGTAAATACCGAGAAGCGCAGCTCTTTCGCCGTTATAATTTTTGCCGAAACGCTTGTTACCGATAACGGCAAGTGCATTTGCGATAACTGCAACCTCAAAACTGTGCTCGCTGAGATTTTCGCTGTGCTCGTTTCTCATAAGCGCCCAGCGGTTTATATATTTCATCCTTGATGCCATGGCAAAAAATCCGTTATTCATAAGTATCCTCCGAAATAAATTAACAAAATCATAACATAAAAACCTTGCTTTTGCAACGGCAAAAATGTATCATACTTTATATTAAAAACAAAAGGGATTTAAAATGAAACTCTGTCTTGCCTGCTTCAGAAAATGTGAAGATTCCGTTCAAAGCTGTCCGCATTGCGGTTACGGCTCGGATTCCTTTGTTCATTCTGCAAAAGCGCTCCCCATCGGCACAGTTCTTTGCGGCGAAACAATGACGGGCAAAGCAGAAATCACAGACGAAAACACCATCACGTATTTCGCTCTTGATAAGCAAACGCAAAAGCCTTTCAAGCTTGAAGAATATTATCCCGAAGAACTTGTTGCAGGCAGAAAGGGCAATGCTCTCCTTTTTAAAAACAGTGAATGTGCCGAAAAGGCAAAGGACCGGATTGCAAGCCTTGAAAACGAAAACGAAGGATTTGCCGAAAACAATACATATTACCGGGTAGTGAAAAATCCCGAGCCTGCCAATCCTCCGAAAAAAAGCAAAAAAACATTTAAGTCAAAGGCAAATAAAATTTTCAGAAAAATTGCCTACGTTTCAGCAATAATCTGCCTTGTGCTGAGCGTTTCTTATCTTGTAAATTATTATATAGCCGAACCTCTGAAGCATCGAAAAAGCACGTCTGAGCTTCAGAATATGCTTAACAATACCGTTGCAACTGTACCAGGTATTGACCCGCTTGAGCAGATAAAAAAAGATTATCCCGGCGTCAATTTTCCTGACGGAATGAATCCCAACTACGCAGAACTTTATGCCATCAACAACGAATTTGCAGGTCAGCTTACAATCAACGGTCTTGACGCTGATTACGCCGTTATGCAAACCGATAACAACGATAAATATCTCACCGTTGATTTCTACGGCAACGCATCAAAATACGGACAGCCTTATTTTGATTACAGAAACGACCTGCGAACGCTTAACCGCAACACGATAATTCACGGGCACAATATGAGAAGCGATAACGAAATGTTCGGTATGCTCGAAGAATACAGAAAACCCGAAACCTTCAAAAAAGCTCCGACCATCAAACTGAACACGCTGTACGGCAGTTATACGTTCAAAATTTATGCCGTTATAATCGTCAACAGCAACTCCGAACAGGATAACGGTAAACGCTTCTATTATAATTTCACAAACGCAACCGATATCGAGTTTGCGGATTATCTGAAAGAGCTTGATAAGCGAAAACTCTATTCGACGGGTGTTGACATAAACTCGCAGGATAAGATACTGACGCTCTCCACCTGCTGCTATGACTTTTATGATGCCCGCCTTGCCGTTATCGGAAGACTTGTTCGCGACGGTGAAAACGCTGAGGTCGACACTTCTCTTGTAACAACCGCGAGCAATCCAAAATATCCTCAGGCTTATTACGATGCAAAAAACAAAACCAATCCATATAAAAATGATGAACACCTGTTTACGGTAACATAACTTCAATCCATAACAAAAAGTAGGTTTATTTATGAAAACAATCAGAGTTAACGCATCAAAAGAATATGACGTTATTATCGGCTCGGGTCTGCTTGATTCTCTGGGTCAAAAATGTTCGTCTCTGCTCGGTAAAGGCAGAGCCGCAATCATAACCGATTCAAACGTTGCGCCGTTATGGCTTGATAAAGCCGTTGCAAGCCTCAAAAATGCCGGAACAGACGTTATAACATATGTTTTTCCTGCAGGTGAAGATTCCAAAAACAAAGAAACCCTGTTTGGCATTCTTGAATTTCTTGCCGAAAACAAGCTCACTCGCAGCGATTTTGCCGTTGCATTGGGGGGCGGCGTTACGGGAGATATGACAGGTCTTGCCGCTTCGCTTTATCTGCGCGGAATTCCTTTTGTGCAGATACCGACAACACTCCTTGCGGCTGTTGATTCATCCGTAGGCGGTAAAACGGCGGTCAATCTTTCGGCAGGAAAAAACCTTATGGGTGCATTTTATCAGCCCGAACTGGTTTTATGCGATACCGATACTCTCTCAACTCTTACGCCCGAAACCTTTGCCGACGGAATGGCGGAGGTCATAAAATACGGCGTTATTTTTGATAAAGAACTTTTCGATGCCGTCAAAGGCGGAAACGTTGATGATATTGAAAATATAATCGCCCGTTGCGTTGAACTCAAACGCGATATCGTTGCGAAAGATGAATTTGATAAGGGTGACAGACAACTTCTCAATTTCGGTCACACAATGGCTCACTCTATTGAAAAATGCAGCAATTTTGAAATATCTCACGGCAGTGCTGTTGCAATCGGAATGGTTATTGCCGCAAAAGCCGGCGCAAAGCTCGGTTTCAGCAGTGAAGATTGCACCGACGCTATCGTTGAAGCAAATAAGAATAACAATCTGCCCTGCGTATGCGGTTTTGCTCCCGAGGCTCTCGCAGAAACTGCACTTTCGGATAAAAAACGTACGGGTGATTTTGTAACGTTTGTTTTTCCCGAAAAAATCGGCAAATGCTATCTGAAAAAAATTCCGATTGATATGATTAAAAAAATAGCAAGTAACGTATGAGGTGAAAGAATGGTTATCAGAAAAGCCGACATCACAGACTATGATACCGTTGCAGACTTTTCGAAAAAAGCTTTTCTTTATCACGTTGAAAACCGAAGCGACATATTAAGGAACGCACCGGAGCTTTCTAAAAAAGAGTTCAAAAAAATTTTAAAAAATAAAAATTGGTTGATTTTTCTTGCACAGAAAGACGAAAAAGTTGTAGGATATTGTAAAGCATTAATCAGAGAAGTTGCCGATGAATGCTGGTCACCTATGAAAATGATTTTTATTTATGAAATGTATGTTTCACCCTCATACGCACGTCAAGGAACAGCAAGCCGATTACTCGAGGAAATCAAAATCACAGCCAAAAACATCGGTGCTTCTCAAGTTGAACTTGACGTGTGGTCTTTTAACGAAGCCGCAATAAATCTTTATTCAAAAGCAGGTTTCACTCCTCAAAGAATCAAAATGGAGCTTAAACTATAATGAACATTCAAATAATACCACAGATACTATCGGGCAGCATCAACGGCATTGCCTCAAAATCCTTCGCCCATCGCGCGCTTATCTGCGCCGCACTTGCAAAAGACGAAAGCAAAATAAAAATAAACGCAAGCTCCGAAGACATTGACGCAACGGTTGACTGCCTGCAAAGCCTTGGTGCTATTATAGAAAAAAACGGTGACGTTTATTCCGTTACACCTATAAAATCACCTCTTCAAAATGCAGAAATCAATTGCCGCGAAAGCGGTTCAACGCTCCGTTTTCTGCTCCCCGTCATCTGCGCCCTCGGCACTGAAACGGTTATCTCCGCTTGCGGCAGATTGCCCGAAAGACCTCTCTCCCCTCTCAAAGAAGAACTGCTTAAAAACGGGGTAAAAATCTCTGACGCCTTTCCGCTTGAGGTATCCGGCAAAATCGGTTGCGGCGAATATTCAATCAGGGGCAACGTAAGTTCACAATTCATAACAGGTCTGCTCCTTGCTCTTTGCTATATTTCGGGCGAAAGCAAAATCAACCTCATTCCCCCCGTTGAATCGAGACCTTACATCGATATAACCCTGAGCGTTCTCAGACAATTCGGCGCTGAAATAAAAGAAGAAAACAACGTTTTTTACATAAAAGGCGGCTTGCTCACAGGTCAGGATTTCACCGTTGAAGCCGACTGGTCAAATGCCGCTTTCTGGCTCTGCTCCGGCGTTGAAGTGCAAAATCTTAACCCCGACTCTGCACAGGGCGATAAAGCAATTCTGGACGTGCTCACCGAAATGGGCGCAACCGTAACCCAAACCGCAAACGGCTTTGCCGCCGACGTTTCAGCCCTTCACGGTTGCAGAGTTGATGCTTCGCAGATTCCCGACGCCGTACCGGTTATTGCCGCTGTTGCAGCAACCGCAAAAGGCGAAACGGTAATATATAACGCGCAGAGACTCCGCCTCAAAGAAAGTGACCGCATTGAAACAACCGCGGCAATGCTCCGTTCTCTGGGTGCTGAAATCAAAACAACCGCTGACGGACTTATTATCAGCGGCAAACAGTCTCTTTCGGGCGGCACAACAGAATCCTTCGGTGACCACCGCATCGCAATGGCGGCGGCTGTTGCGGCGCAGAAATGCACAGGTGCCGTAACGATAGCCAACGCAGATGCCGTTTCGAAATCATACCCCGCATTTTTTGAAGATTATAACAGTCTTGGAGGTAAGGCATATGTCCTGTAGCTTCGGCTCAAAAATTAAATTAACAATCTTCGGTCAGTCGCATTCGCAGGCAATCGGCTGTGTGCTCGACGGAATTCCCGCAGGCATAAAGCTCGATTCTGACCGCATTGAAGCTTTTATGGCAAGACGTGCACCCGGAAAAAACGCAATGTCAACCGCACGCGCCGAAGCAGACAAGCCCCGCATAATCTCAGGCGTTGTTGACGGCGTAACCTGCGGTGCTCCGATTTGCGCAATTATTGAAAATTCCGATACGCGTTCGGGTGATTACGAAAAGCTTCGCATTCTGCCCAGACCTGCACACAGCGATTTTGCCGCATATATGAAGCATAACGGCTTCAACGATATCCGCGGCGGCGGCAACTTCAGCGGCAGAATGACTGCTCCCCTTTGCTTTGCAGGCGCAGTATGCACTCAGATTCTTGAAAGCAAAGGTATTCATATCGGCGCTCACATAGCTTCCATCGGTCTTATTGACGATGAGAGATTTGACCCCGTCAATACCGAAAAAGAACACCTCGACTCCATCAAAGCAAAAGCATTGCCCGTTATCAGCGATGAAAAGGGTAAAATGATGGCAAGCTCTGTTTCAGATGCCCGTGCAGACGGCGATTCTTTGGGCGGTACGGTTGAATGCATTGTTATCGGTCTGCCTGCGGGCATAGGCGACCCGATTTTTGACGGTATGGAAAACAAAATCAGCGCCGCCGTTTTCGGTATTCCTGCAGTCAAGGGTATTGAATTCGGTTCGGGATTTGAAGGCAGCAAGCTCAAGGGAAGCGAAAACAACGATGCTTTTTATTCCGATAACGAAAAAATAAAAACCAAAACCAACAATCACGGCGGCATTCTCGGCGGCATCACTTCGGGTATGCCCGTTATCTTCCGCTGTGCGTTCAAGCCAACTCCGTCAATCGCAAAAGAGCAGAAAACCGTTAACCTCGCAACAGGCGAAAACGAAACTCTTTCAGTTGGCGGCAGGCACGACCCCTGCATCGTTCAGCGCGCCGTTCCCTGCGTTGAAGCGGCAGCAGCGATTGCAATTGCAGATTTCATCATCTGAAGAGGAATGATATGGATATCAACAAACTCCGCCATGAAATTGACGGCATAGACAAACAGCTTACAGAGCTTTTTGAAAAAGGAATGAAAATCGCCGCTGAAATTGCGGCATATAAAAAAGACAACGGTCTCCCCGTTTACGATAAAGAGCGCGAGCAGTTTATCCTTTCCAAAGTCAGCGAAATCTCCTCGCCCGACACTAAAAATTACGCGCTTGCTCTTTATGAAAAAATTTTTGAACTCAGCCGTTCTTATCAGGAGGATGTTTTCCCATCAATGAATAAGAGCGTTACAAGGTGATTCTATGTTTGGTTTATTAGGCAGAAAACTCGGTCATTCGCTTTCTCCGCAGATACATTCGCTCCTCTGCGATTATGAATATAAACTTTATCCCACAGAGCCCGAAATGCTCGACAAGTTTTTTGCAGATACCCGTTTAAACGGCTTCAACGTCACAATCCCTTATAAGGTTGAAGCATATAACCGATGTGCCGAGCTTTCTGAAACCGCAAAAAAAGCAGGCTCGGTCAACACCGTTATCCGCTGCGCCGACGGCACGCTTTACGGCGATAACACGGATTATTTCGGTTTTCTTTATATGGCAAAAAAAATCGGCTGCGATTTCAAGGACAAAAAGGTGCTTATCCTCGGCTCAGGCGGCGCAAGTCTCACCGCGCAGCTTGTTTCCGCCGATGAAGGCGCAAAAGAAATTGTTGTTGTTTCGCGAAACGGCGAAAACAACTACCGTAATATCAGCCGCCATTATGACGCGGATATCATCGTTAACACAACACCTGTCGGTATGTACCCGAATAACGGCGAAAGGCTGATTGATTTATCCTGCTTCAAAAATTGCAAAAAAGCAATCGACCTCATATATAACCCTGCAAAAACCGTTTTTTTGCTCGATGCCGAAAAGCTCGGCATTGACTGCACAAACGGCTTGCCGATGCTTGTTGCTCAGGCTCTGCGCGCGGCTGAAAAATTTACGGGCAAAGAAATTCCGCTTTCCGAAATCGAAAGGATTCACGGTATAATCCTTAAAAATCAAAAGAACGTCGTACTCGTCGGTATGCCCGGTTGCGGCAAATCAACCGTTGCACGCTTGCTTGCAGAAAAAACAGGCAGAGAATGCATTGATACCGATGCTCTCGTTGAAGAATGCGGCGAAAGCATACCGCATATTTTTGAAAAATACGGCGAAGCAGAATTCAGACGCCGCGAAACCGAAGCAATCAAAACGGTTGCGAAAGAACACGGCAAAATCATCGCAACGGGCGGCGGCGCAATTCTCAAGGAAGAAAATCGCGTTGCTCTGCGCGAAAATTCAACGGTGGTTTTTCTCAAATCAGACATTGAACATCTTGCAACAGACGGCAGACCTCTCTCAAAAAATCTTGATACGCTTAAAGAAATGTATGCGAAGCGCCTGCCGCTTTACCTTGAAACGGCTGACA
>JAFXJO010000002.1 GCA_017532185.1 Clostridia bacterium
CAGTAAATAACGTTAAGAACGTTAAGAATGCAAAGAAAGCTATCAAAAAGGCTTTCCAGAATCAGCTTGACGGCAAGGGCTTCTCCCTTATCGAAGTTGTTTCAACCTGCCCCACAAACTGGGGTCTTACTCCCGAGAAGGCACTTGAATGGCTTGAAGAAAATATGCTTCCCTATTATCCTCTCGGTGTTTATAAGGATAAGTTTGCAGAAAAGGAGGATAAATAATTATGACACATCAGATTCTTCTTGCAGGTTTCGGCGGTCAGGGTATCCTCTTCTCAGGCAAGTTCCTTGCATATGACGGCCTCATCGAAGATCGTCAGGTAAGCTGGCTTCCCTCTTACGGTCCTGAAATGAGAGGCGGTACCTGCAACTGCTCAGTTATCCTCAGCGATACCCAGATTGGTTCCCCCATCGTTTCCAACCCCGACGTTCTTATTGCTATGAACCTTCCTTCACTCGATAAATTCGAAAACGAATGCGTTTCAGGTGCAAAGATTTTTGTTGACAGCTCTCTTGTTGACCGCAAGGTTATGAGAGAAGACGTTGAAGCTTATTATATCCCTGCAACAAAGATGGCTTCAGACGAAGGCCTCGGCGGTCTTGCAAACATGATTATGATCGGATATGTGATAAAAAAAGCAGGCGTTATGCCCTACGAAAATGTTGAAAAGGTTATGGCAAAGGTTGTTCCTGCAAAGAAGCAGACAATGCTTGCTCTCAACATCAAGGCTGTTGAGCTTGGTTATAACTTTGAATAATTATTAAGGAGAACTCAGATGCTTGAATTAAAAGAAATCGGTCTGCGAGTTGCTTCTCTGCGCGAAATGTGCGAAATTTCTGCCCAAGAAATGGCTGAAAAGCTTGAAATTTCAGAGGACGATTACATCGCATTTGAACACGGTGAATATGATTTTGCAATCAGCACACTTAACAACATCGCTCTGATTCTCGGCGTTGATATTCTTGATATCATCAGCGGTGAATCGCCCCGCCTTTCAACCTGCACGGTTGTTAAAAAGGGTAAGGGATTTGTTGTTAAACGCAACCCCGGCTACGAATTTTCTCATCTTGCATATACCTTTAAAGATAAGAAGGCAGAGCCCTTCCTTGTAACTATCGAACCCAACGGCAACCCTCCCGTTATGGATGAACATGAGGGTCAGGAATTTGACTATGTGCTTTCAGGCAAAATGATGCTCTATATCGGTGACATCTGCTATGAGCTGAATGAGGGCGACAGCGCATATTTTGATTCAACCCTCCCCCATGCACACAAAGTTATCGGCGAGAGCCCTGCTCAGTTCATTGCTCTCGTTCTGAAATAATCCAAACGGAGAAAGAGATTTTATGGCGATTTACGAAAAATTCATTGGCAGAACAAGAGATTCATTTGTTTCTCTTCAGGACTGCCAGGAAAACTTCAAAATAACCTGCGAAGACAGCTTCAACTATGCCTATGACGTTATTGACGTTCTCGGCACTGAAAAGCCCGATAAAGAAGCGCTTCTCTATATTTCAAACACAGGTGAAGAAAAACGCTTCACTTTCGGTGATATGAAAAGACTGTCTGACAAAGCGGCTAACTACTTTGTTTCGCAAGGCGTTAAAAAGGGTGACCCCGTTCTTCTTGTATTAAAGAGAAGCTACCTTTTCTGGATTGTTACCCTTGCACTCAACAAAATCGGTGCAATTATGGTGCCTGCTTCAAATATGCTCAAGGCAAAAGACTACGTTTACCGCTGCAACAAGGCAGAAATCAAATATGCTCTTATTACGGGCGACGACGAATGCACAGAGTATTTTGACGGCGGCGAAGGTCAGTATGAAACCATCCTCAAAAAGTTTGTTACAAAACACAAAAACGTTGAGGGCTGGATTGACTTCGAAGAAGGCTTTGAAAAGGCAGACGAACGCTGGACAAGACCTACGGGCGATGCCGCAACAACCGTTAAGGATACGATGATTATCAACTTCTCATCGGGTACAACAGGTTACCCCAAAATCATCGCACACGATTTCAAATATCCTCTCGGTCATATTATGACAGGCGTTTTCTGGCACCACGTTGTTGACGGCGGCGTTCATTTCACCGTTTCAGACACAGGCTGGGCAAAATCTCTCTGGGGTAAATACTACGGTCAGTGGATGGGCGAAAGCGTTATAATGGTTTATGACTTTGACAAGTTTGACGGTGCTGATATTCTTTCAAAGCTTGAAAAATACAGAGTCACAACCTTCTGCGTACCTCCCACAATGTACCGCCTTATGCTTCAGAATGACGTGAGCAAATATGACCTTTCATCAATTGTTCATTGCTGCACTGCAGGCGAAGCTCTCAACGCAGACATCTTCAACAAGTGGAAAGAGGCAACCGGTCTTGAAATCCACGAAGGTTTCGGCATGAGCGAAACTCCCGTCAGCATCTGCACGCTTTATCCCTGGACAAAGCCCGTACCGGGCGCTATCGGTTTCCCTGCTCCCGGTCTTAAGGTACATATTCTTGACGATGACGGCAACCATTGCCAGAGAGGTACAATCGGCGAAATCTGCATCAAGTCCCCCTCACCTGCCGAGCATCCCTGCGGCGTTGTTGCAAGCTATAACTTCAGCGAAGAAGAAACCGCTGATGCTTACAGAAACGGCTTCTTCCATACAGGCGACCTTGCTTACAGAGATGAACAGGGACGTTTTGTGTACTTCGGCAGAAACGATGACGTTATCAAATCCTCGGGCTACAGAATCGGACCCTTTGAGATTGAAAGCGTTATGCTTGAGCATCCCGCTGTTCTTGAAGTTGCGGTAACGGGTGTTCCCGACCCCGTGAGAGGTTTTGTTGTTAAAGCAACAGTTGTTCTTCGTGAAGGATTTGAGGGCAACGACGCTCTCGTCAAAGAACTTCAGACCTACGTCAAGGTCAACACCGCACCTTACAAATATCCCCGTATCATTGAATTCGTTGATGCTCTGCCCAAAACATTCAGCGGCAAGGTAAGACGCGTTGCAATCAGAAACGGAGAAAAAGAATAAGAAATTAAAGCCCACCAAGCGGTGGGCTTTTTTATATGCAACAAACAAAAATCACTGCCAAACCAAGCACAATCCTGTAAACTCCGAAAGCGGTGAAATCGCGGCGTTTTACGTAATCCATCAAAAATTTTATCACAAGCAGCGAAACCGCAAAAGCAACCGCCATACCTATTATCAACGTTAAAAGTTCCGCTTGAGAAAAAGCAAAACCGAATTTCAGAATTTTTAGTGCGCTTGCGCCGAGCATTGTCGGTATTGCCAGATAAAAGGTAAACTCTGCCGCCGCGGTGCGTGAAACACCGAGCAAAAGTGCACCGATAATCGTTGCGCCCGAGCGTGACGTGCCGGGTATCATAGAAAGCACCTGAAAAAGACCGATTAAAACTGCGGTTTTAAAATCAATACAGGTAACGGTGAATACCTTGGGTGTTTTGTTTCTTCGTTCAATAAAAATGAATGCAACGCCGTAAATTATCAGCATTGCGGCAACTGTCAGAGGCGAGCCGAAATGCGCTTCAAGCCAATCGTCAAGCAGCAGACCAAGCACCGCAGACGGTAAGCACGCCGCCGAAATCTTTTGCCACATACTAATCTTGTTTTTATCAATTGAAAGCTTTTTATTTTCGATTGAAAGCGGAAATATTCTTTCCCAAAAGCTCGAAACAACAGCAAGTATAGCCCCAAGCTGAATAACAACAAAAAACATTTCTTTGAATTCTTCAGTCATTTTCAGCGGCACAAAAGCATCAAACAAAAGCATATGCCCCGTACTGCTCACAGGCAACCATTCCGTAACGCCCTCGATTATGCCGATAATAAACACCTTTAAAAGTTCAAGCAAATTAAAATTCATAATTCACCCCGAATATATTATGTAATAAAATATGCATCAGGGTAAAAAAATATCCCGAAACCGTTTTGGTTTCGGGATATTTCAGTTGGGTTACTCAATAATTTACAAGCCCATACATTTCGTTTTTCTGTTTTTGTTCTTCGCTTAGTAAGGCAAACCCATTACTGAACGCTGAAAAGAAGGTCGCCGTATGAAGGATATGGCCAATATTCGGCGGCGGTGATTGATTCAGCCGCATCAACGTCGGCTCTGATATCTTCCATTGCAGGAATGATTATATCCTTATACATATTTGCAACCGCAAGCTTATCCGAACAAGCGTTAATTTCTTCAAGCTTATCTTCAAAGTCAGCAATCTTATCAAAAACAGAATTGCTCAGAGCAGAAAGCTTTGCAACCGTTTTTTCTTCATAGCTGCAGTCAACGGCGGCAAAAACGCTCTTGCGTGCAACTGCCGATTCGCTGAGCATGCCGATATATCTGCTTATGGCAGGCAGAATATCCTTGTTGACCATATCAATTACCGTAAGAGCCTCGATGTTGAGGGTCTTGCAGTAATTCTCAAGATAAATCTCGTATCTTGCTTCAAGCTCTTCTCTTGTGAATACCTTGTGGTTGCCGAAAAGCTCAACGCTCTTTTCGCTGATGAGCGCAGGCAGACAGTCGGGAGTTGTGCGAAGATTTGAAAGCCCTCTCTTCTCCGCTTCCTTTATCCATTCATCATCATAACCGTTGCCGTTAAAGATGATGCGCTTATGATCTTTGATGGTTTTCTTGATAAGTGCGTGAAGCGCTTCTTCAAAGTTTTCAACATTTTCAAGTCTGTCCGCATATGATTTGAGCGACTCGGCTACGGCTGTGTTAAGAGCAATGTTTGCACTCGAAATTGAACTTGCCGAACCGAGCATTCTGAACTCGAACTTATTACCTGTGAATGCAAAAGGAGAAGTTCTGTTTCTGTCGGTTGTATCCTTGGGGAATCTGGGAAGAACGTGAACGCCGACTTTCATCTGAACCGCTTCTTTTGCATCGTAAGCGGTATCGTTTTCGATTGATTCGAGAATTGCGTTAAGCTCATCTCCGAGGAACATCGAAACGATAGCAGGAGGAGCTTCACCTGCACCGAGACGGTGGTCATTGCCCGCACTTGCAACGGAAATGCGAAGCAAATCCTGATAGTTGTCAACTGCCTTGATAACCGCACAAAGGAAAAGAAGGAACTGTGCGTTGTCATAGGGTGTTTCGCCGGGCTCAAGGAGATTCATTCCGTCTTTTGTAGAGATTGACCAGTTATTGTGCTTACCGCTGCCGCTGACACCCTTGAAGGGTTTTTCATGAAGAAGGCAAACCATATCGTGCTTCTTTGCAACCTTCTGCATAATTTCCATTATGAGCTGATTATGGTCGGTAGCGATATTTGTTGTTGAGAAAA
>JAFXJO010000060.1 GCA_017532185.1 Clostridia bacterium
GTGAATTCACCGGGCTCTGCGCAAACTTCAACGATTTTGCCCTGCTCAACGATAATCATGCACTGACCGTCTGCAACAGCAATACCCGAACCGTTGGAGATAACGTTGTCACTGCCTTTTGTGTTTGAACTTCTGCCGCCGACTCTCTTTGAGCCTTTGACCATAAGCACGTCGTTTTCAAGTGATTCGCAGTAGAAAAATTCTTTCCACTGGTCTGCCATTACTCCGCCGAGTGCCCCTAAACCTGCTTTAATAAGTCCCATAATAAATTTCTCCTTTCAAAAAATCAGTTTATAATTTTTTAAATTTATTCTTATCCTCTCGGTAATTCGCAATAATCAACTTCTTTGATTACGTAGCCGAAAGGACTGTTTGCATCGGGTTCAACGATTACCGCAAGGCCGTATTCTGCATAGCCTTCAAATCGGTAATCGTCAATGCGGATTTTAACGGAATACGTTCCGTCGCCGTTATCCTCAACGCCGTAGAATTCGTTTGTGCTGAATTTTTCAAACAGATACGGCATAACGAGATATTTTTCGCCTGTGCTGAAATGAGCCGCCACAACGTTGCCGTTTTCGGTAAGCTCCGTATCACTTTCGATAAGTGTGGGATAAAGGGTGCTGAAATAAGCATCAGCCTCCCATTCGGAAAGACCTATCATATTCACATAGTCTTCCGTGCCGTTCAATTTGAATTCATTGAGCGTTACTGCACAAGCAAGGGTATCCCACACAACAGGAGGTTCATATTTTATAAATCTGTCATTATAAAAAACATCCGATATTGCACGGGCAACGCAGAGATTATAGAAAGCTGAATCTTCTGTTATTTCTTCGGGTGTGTTGCCCTCATCAACCATAAGCAGTTTTGTGACAACCTCATAGCCGTCCATAGCCAGATAATACTTGGCTTTCATATCTCCAAACTCGGCAACGAGTCTGTAATCGGGAATTGTTTCGGTTACATAGCAGTCAAATTCATAAATTTTGTCTTTTTCTGTTGAGATTTCGAATATTGTTTCGGTTACCTCAAATGCATCAACAATCGGTGACCACATTATCGCTTCAAGTCTGACCTTAACACCGTTTTTGGGTGAAACAAATCTGAAACCCGTCATACCGTATTCGCTGCCAATGCCTGTATCAATGGATTCGATTTTGCCCTTCAGAGCGTGATATTCGTCTGAATCGGCATTATAAAGAGTTATGAGCAGGTTTCCGCCGTCATCCTCTTTGTTATCGCCTTTATCGTTTGCGAAACCGTTGCCCTTTGTGTTCGCTTCTTCGGTCTGCGAAGGGGCATCGGTTGTTGTTTCAACCTTATCCTTGCCGCTGCAAGCCGCAAATGAGAGAAGCATAATCAGAGCAAGCAAAACGGCTGTTATTTTTTTCATTGGCATTACCTCCTTATTTATTCGGTTTATATTCTTTTGAGGAATAGGGATTTTTGTTTTCTTTGGGTAGGTCGGGAATATTGCCCACGTGAATAAGCCACGAGAAAACCGATGTTTTTATTGCAACGCCGATAATCCATACGGCGAGTGCCCCCACAAACCACCATATTGATATTTTGAAAATGAAATATGCCGCAAGCAAAAGCCATGCAGGAATTGTCCATTCAAGGTCGAATATGAGGTTTATCAGCAACGCCGAAAAGAATCCGTTGCCCTTTGGTCTGTTCTTCTTCATAATCATTCAACGATAAGTCTGCCGCTTATTTCGCGGTCAAGAGTCGGATGAACTGAAAGATATTCGTCAAGGATTTCTCTGCACGAGGTTGAAACCATTCTGGGCTTGCCGTTTTTTGCAACCTCGTCATATGCAACATTGAAGAAATTTTCAAGATTTTTAAAATGGAAGTGCTGAAGACCGATTTTATAAATCTTTTCATCATCAAGCGGTTCGCCGTTAAGGGTGAACTTTTTGAATTCGTGAATGTTGCGGTCATAAAGAACTCTTGTTCCCTTTGAGAACTGATAAAATTCGCAATGCGAACCTTCCCATACCTCGTCACGAAGCATAAACTTTATCATCCGTCTGAGCTGTTCGCCCGTAACACGGAGCATATATGCAGGGTCATCA
>JAFXJO010000061.1 GCA_017532185.1 Clostridia bacterium
CTTTCGACGGCTGCGGCAATAAATTCAGCTCCCATTTCCGCAACCGCACCTGCACCGCAGGGTAACGCCGTCTGGCAATGTGTCTGCGGCAATAACAATTCGGGAAAGTTCTGCACGGAATGCGGAACCAAAAAGCCTGAAGATTGGGTTTGTTCCTGCGGAAACAGAAACAAAGGCAAGTTCTGCACGGAATGCGGAAAACCTAAAAGTTAAGGTGATTTTTATGAAAAAAATTATTTCAATTTTACTCGCAATGCTTATGATAATGCCGTTTGCAGTTCCTTTTGCGTCTGCGGCGGATGCAATCGGAACAATAGCCGTAACAATTGAAACTGACGACCTTGGCGGCAAATCGGTTGACAGCTATGCAGATTACGTTACTATCGGAACTGAAGGTGTAATTTTTGAGGAATCAAACGGCCCTGCTGTTGAAGCCTTCAACAAAACAACTGAAAGCTATGATTCCGAATTTGAAGGCGGCAATTATTATATTTTTACTGTTAAGCTTACCGAAGCACCTTATTATGCGTTGCCCGCTGCGGGATCATTTGCAGAGGTTGAGGTGAACGGCAGTAAATATGCCGCAATGGTTCAGGAAAAAAGCACGGGTTCAGGTACTATTTCTTATATTTCACTTGAAGTTGAGCTGTATGTCGGCGACCCGATGAAAAACCTCAAGGCGATTGATTTCCACGTTCCCGCACCTGTTGCAGGTGCCGTTCCTGCAGACCTTTCGCAGGTAACTGCAGATAATATGGGTGTAATCATTATCGGCATTGAATGGTTCCCCGAAGATCCCGTTTTTGTTGAGGGAACACAGTATACGTTCCAGCTTGCTCTTGAAACCGCAGAAGGTTTTACCTTTGATAAAAACATTTATCTCAGCCACGATATGGCGGATGCGGTTAAAATCGGCAGCGGAAAGAACGAGCTTAAAATGAGCTACACATTCCCTGCAATACCCGAAAAGACCAAGATAACCGAAATCAACGCAACAGTTGTTGAACCCGTTGCGGGTGAAACACCCTCAGACGTTGTTGCAACAACGGGAACGGGCTACACCGTTGCCTTGTATGATTGGTATCACTTAAAGGATCTGATGGGAACCATTACCGAGTTTGAAGGCGGCAACACTTATCATGTGCAGGTTATATTCACACCCGAAAGCGGATATGTTTTTGCGGATGATGTAACAGCTACGATCAACGGTAAAGCCGCAGACCTTCGCTTATCAAATTCAAATACGGGAGCAAAAATCTTTGACCTTGGATTCGCTCAGCTTCCCGTTCCCGAATATGACATCAGCGTCACAAACGGCACAGCTTCGGCTTCAAAGGCTGTTGCAGGCACAACCATAACTCTCACAGCCGATGCCGCACCTACAGGCAAGGTATTTGACAAATGGGTAGTAACAGGTGCAACTGTTGCAGATTCATCAAGTGCAACCACAACTTTTGCAATGCCCAAAAATGATGTTACCGCAGAGGCAACATATAAAGATAAAACATATAATGTTGCAGTTGCAAACGGTACAGCTTCAGTTTCAAAGGCTGTTGCAGGCACAACCGTAACTCTCACAGCCAATGCAGCTCCTGCAGGCAAGGTGTTTGATAAGTGGGTTATAACAGGTGCAACCGTAGCCGATACATCAAAGGCAACCACAACTTTCACTATGCCCGAAAATAATGTTACCGCAGAGGCAACCTATAAAAATGTTGTTTATAAAGTAACCGTAACGAACGGCAAAGCATCAGCTTCAACTGCAGTTATGGGTGACAGCATAACATTTACCGCAAATCAGATTGACGGCAAGGTGTTCAGCCATTGGGAAATCAGCGGTGCAGCTGTTGCTGATAAGAACGCAAAAGAAACAACCGTAACAGTCGGCACATCCGACGTAACAGCCGAAGCGATTTATGAGGATTGCCCCTGCAAGTGCCATCAGGGCGGCATAGCAGGCTTCTTCTATAAGATAGTTCTCTTCTTCCAGAAGCTTTTCGGCAAAAATACAATTTGCGAATTCTGTGGCGCAAAGCACTGATTTTACTTAAAAAATATTGAGGAGATAATAATATGAAAAAGTTTTTAGCAATTCTTATGGCTCTTGCAATGCTTCTTTCATTTGCTGCCTGCGGCGGTAACGAAAATCCCGAAACAACACAGCCCACCGAAACAACAACCGAAGCTCCCAAATTTGATGAAACCGTTGTTACAGACGGCAAAA
>JAFXJO010000011.1 GCA_017532185.1 Clostridia bacterium
GCTTTGGCCGCCGACCAGGCTTGCCTTTGCTTATCCGTAAACAATTATTCTTCCTCCGTTTCTATTAACTTTTTAAGAGCTTCTCTTCCTCTTGAAAGTCTCATTTTGATACCCGATTGCGTTATGCGAAGCATTGAAGCGATTTCTTCAACCGAAAAGCCTTCGAGATAATGGAGCGTTATAACCGAGCTGTATTTTTCGGGCAAAGCCGAAAGTGCTCTGTAAAGCTGTTTTGTTGCTTCGCCGTCATCGTTTGCCGCAACGTCACCTATTTCGTCAAGCGACGGATGGGCGCGTATCTTTTTATGACGCTGAATATCGTGACAACGGTTAACCGTTGCGCGGATGAACCAAGCACGCTCGTGCTCCGAATCCTTAAAATCGGGCTGAGTATCAAAAAATCTGAGGAAAACATCGTGAACGGCATCCATAGCATCTTCAGAGTTGCCGAGCTGTGCAAGCGCAAGTCTGAAAAGCATATCGGAATGTTTATCATACGCCGATGCAAGTGCTTCTTTTTGCTTTGGCTGATTGCTCACTTTGCTGCCCTCCTGACAATAAAACGTTTCAGAATACCGAAAGGTCACAAACTTTTGAAAAAATTTTAAAAAAATTTTGCAACCGATGATATGCCGCTGAATATAGAGTATAGCACATATTGAGCGGTAATACAAATATAATTTTAAAAGAAAAAGAGCCGACAAAATCGGCTCTTCTAAAATGTAAATTCAACGAAGATTAATCCATGCTGTCTTTAGCTTCATCCGCAACATATTTAAGATTGTTCTTGAGTTCTTCTTTGTTTATTTCATTAATAAACGTTTTCAACGCTTCATCAAAAAGTTGTTCTTCACCTTTTTTGTAAGCTTTGCCTGTCGGGACAAATCGCGCCGTTTCGCCATATCCGTATGCAAAGCCAAAAAAGAAACCGCCTTCATATTCTTTGCTGTTTTCATCTTCAGAGCTTTTAATCTCGCAACTGACAACATAGTAATAAGCACCGTGCGCAGTAAAATTATACTCAGCTTTCAAAGAACCTTTTTCAGCCTTTAAATCCTCATCAAAATAAGCATCAATCGCTTTGATGACGGCGACAGGTATATCAGATGTAACGCTGTCGGAATCAGCAACTAAAATATTGTCTTGAAGCGAATCACCACTTTTATCGCAAGCCACAAAGCTCAGCAACATAGCAAGAGAAAGAACAAGAGCTAATATCTTTTTCATATAAACACCTTCATTTATTCGTCGCAATAATCGCAACCTGTTTGGTTTCATATTAACACAAGGAAGCAGTAATGTCAAATTTATACATTTATATATTGACAAGTTGATTTTCGTATGCTACAATCTATTTATTCAATAAACAAATTTGTTTATTTATGCAATAAATACGAGTCGCGCTGATAACTTTGTTTTCACTTTATTTAGTCAGAAAGGAGGGTACCTGATGTTTTCTCCGTCTCCGTTCGGAGTTATGCTCAAAGAAACTCGTGAAAGTGCGAAACTCTCACAGTTTGACCTTGCCTCGGGACTTGGTAAAACCGCACAATATATCAGTAACATCGAAAAAGGCAAAAACAACTCCCCTCCCGATGACGACGCTATTTTTAAGCTAATCGACATTCTCGGTTTAAAAAGCGATGCTGCCGAAAAATTCAGGTTCCTAGCCTATGCTGACCGAGGTATGCTTCCGCCCGAAATGTTCCGTTACGTTTTCGATTGCCCCGCCATCATCGGGCTCATCAATTACGCCGTTAACAACAACATTCCCATGGATTATTGGGATTCCGCATTGAGCGATATATTTTCCAAGAGAAAGGTAGATAACCATGGCTAAAACTCCCGAATTTGTTAAATACGCCGCTTCAATTGTTCCGAGCGAGCGTCAGATAAAATGGCAGGAAACCGAGTTCTATGCCTTCATACATTACGGTATTAATACTTATACCGACTCCGAATGGGGTAACGGAAACGAAGACCCCGAGCTTTTCTATCCCGAAAAGCTGGATTGCCGTCAATGGGCAAAGCTATGCAAGCTTGCAGGTATGAAAGGTCTTATTCTGACCGCTAAACATCACGACGGCTTTTGCCTCTGGCCTTCCGCATACACCGATTACAGCGTTCGCTCTTCCAAATGGAAAGACGGTAATGGCGACGTTGTTGCTGAATGCGCCGAAGCCTGCCGAGAATTCGGACTTAAATTCGGTGTTTATCTCTCTCCCTGGGACAGACACGAAGAAACTTACGGCACAGGCGATGCATACAATAAGTATTTCAAAAACCAGCTTCGCGAATTGCTGACCGCATACGGTGAACTTTTCTGCGTTTGGTTTGACGGTGCCTGCGGCGAGGGCGCAAACGGTAAGAAGCAGGTATATGATTGGGAAGGCTATTATAAGCTTATTCGCGAGCTTCAGCCTAACGCAACAATCAACATCAGCGGTCCCGACGTACGTTGGTGCGGTAACGAAGCAGGTATCTGCCGCAAGAGCGAATGGAGCGTTGTTCCGTATTATCATTCAAACGCTGAACTTATTGCATCAGCAAGCCAGCAGAACGTTTCAAAGCCGCCAAAAAAAATAAATCCCACTGACCTTGATTTGGGCAGCAGGAAAGCTATTAAAAAATGTAACAAACTCATATGGTACCCCGCCGAAGTTGACGTTTCAATCAGAAAAGGCTGGTTCTATCACGCATCTGAAGATTACTCCGTAAAGCCTCTTTCAAAGCTGATGGATATTTATTATAACAGCGTTGGTGCAAACGCCTGTTTCCTTCTCAACATTCCTCCGATGCCCGATGGTAAAATCAACGATAAAGACGTTGAAACTTTGCTTTCAATGGGCGCACAGCTTGAAATTGATTTCAACGAAAATCTTGCCGAAGGCTCAATCATCACCGATAACAAGCACCTTGATGAGGAGCATTGCGGTCAGATGGCTCTCAGTTCTGACCCGGAGGAATACTGGCATTCAGGCGATGACCCCGACGGTGCAGAACTGATTCTCGACCTCGGTGATGAATATGATATCGACAAAATCGTTCTCGGCGAACACATCAGAACAGGTCAGCAGATTGAGAAATTCTCTCTTTATGCACAGCTTGACGGCAAATGGAAACGCATTGCAAAAGAAACCGTTATCGGTTATAAGCGCATCTGCCGCTTCAAAGAAATCAGAGTGCGTTATTTCAAGCTTGTTATTGAAAAAGCACGTTGCTTTGCAACAATCTCAAAATTTGAGGCATATTAATCCCAGGTTTTCCAGATTTCGGGACAATAGCCGACAGTTGCCTGCTTGCCGTTTCTGACAATCGGAGTTTTAAAAAGCTCGCCGTGCTCGAGCAACTTTTCTTCAACCGCCTCTTTGCTTGCAAGGTATTTGATAAAATGCTTTTCATACGCCTTTGATTTTTCATCAATCAAAGCTTCCATTGAACCAACCGCTGTTTTAACGCTGTTATATTCACCTTTGCTGAAATTTTTCTGTGAAAGGTCGATGAATTGGAATTTGATTCCTCTTTCCTTGAAATAGCGTTGAGCCTTCTTTGTGTCAAAGCATTTATTTGTTCCGAAAATCTGTATATTCATAATAAACCTCCGTAATGGTGTAACAATATGGTAATAAATATTCCGTCTCAAGTCAATAGAGTTATTGAAATTCTGCATTCTCACGGCTTTGACGCTTACGTGGTCGGCGGCGCTTGCAGAGATATGCTTATGGGCAAATCCGCAAGCGACTGGGACGTTGCAACAAGTGCTTTGCCGCATGAAACAAAAAGCGTTTTTGCAGATTTCAAAGTTATCGAAACGGGCATTGCTCACGGTACGGTAACCGTAATCGTTGACGGAATGACGGTTGAGATAACAACATTCCGCATTGAATCGGGATATTCGGATAACCGTCACCCCGACAGGGTTGATTTCACAAGCAAAATAGAAGAGGATCTCTCGCGCCGTGATTTCACGGTCAACGCTATTGCGTATTCCCCCCTGTCAGGCTTTGTTGACCCTTACGGCGGCAAGGAAGATATTGAAAAAAGGATAATCCGCTGCGTCGGCAACCCCGATAAGCGTTTCTGTGAAGATGCTCTTCGTATATTGCGAGCTCTGCGTTTTTCTTCGGTTCTCGGTTTTGAAATCGATAACGAAACATCAGAATCAATCCACTGCAACAAGCATCTTCTTGCAAATATTTCCGCCGAAAGAATATTTGTTGAAACGTCAAAAATGCTCTGCGGCAAGGATATAAAAAGAATACTGACCGACTACAGCGACGTTGTTTTCTTTATTTTTCCCGAACTTGAACCGATGAACAACTGTAACCAGGCTCACGAACGCCATATCTATAACGTATGGGGACATACCGTTGCGGCGGTTGACGCGATTAAAAGCGAACCGCATCTGCGCTTTGCCATGCTTTTGCACGACAGCGGAAAGCCGCACGTCAAAACAACCGACGAAAACGGAACAGACCATTTTTATAAACACGCCAAAAAAAGCCGTGAAATTGCAGACAGTATACTGCACAACCTGAAAACCTCAAACAGTTTCAGAAAAAAGGTTTGTGATTTAACGGAATTTCACGATTTTCTGCCCGATAAAATCAGCAAAAAAACCTATAAAAAATATATCGCCAAGCTCGGATTTGATACGGTTGAAGAGCTTTTTGCAACAAGAGAAGCTGATATCAGAGCCCAAAACCCCGTTTTTCTTGAAGAAGGACTTGGCGCAAATGAAATCGGGCTGAAAATTCTTGAGGAAATAAAAAACGAAAGCTCCTGCTTCAAAATAAGCGACCTTGCCGTAAGCGGCAATGACCTTGCGAAAGCAGGTATATCACCATCACCGCGAATGGGCAAAATTCTTGAAACCCTGCTTGACGAAGTTATGGACGATAAACTCGAAAACAAAAAAGACACTCTTTTAAAAAGAGCTGAAGAGATAAACAAAACAGTTCACGGCAGTTGAAAGGAGAAGCTATGGAAATTGTAAGAATAGAAAACGCACAGGAATTTGATACGTTTGTACGCTCACACTCCAAGGGGCATATGATGCAGACATCTGCTTGGGGAAAGGTAAAAAAAGAATGGGAATGGGTCGGTTTTATCAAAAGAGATACTGCAGGTAATATTATCGGCACCTGCGCAGTTTTGCTGCGCAGCATACCGATGATGCCTTATAAAATGATGTATGCTCCCAGGGGCCCCGTTTGTGACCTTGCCGACAAAGAAACAGTTAAAGAGCTTCTTCTTGCCGCAAAAGAATACGGCGTTAAAAACAAAGCCGTAACCCTCAAAATTGATACCGATACTCTTGCCTCAAACGAAGAATACGTTAACCTTCTTAAAGAAATCGGTTTTACCTTCAAAGACCACAATGCAAGCTTTGATACCGTTCAGGCAAGATACATCCTTCGTCTTGACGTTAAGGATAAAACCGAAGAAGAGGTTATGGCATCTTTCCATCCCAAAACTCGCTACAACACCCGTCTTGCAAGCAGAAAAGGCGTTACGGTTGAAATCAAAGGCGCAGAAGCCTGCGAAGAATTCCACGATCTTATGCTCGTTACGGGAGAGAGAGATAACTTTGCAACCCGTGACACATCATATTTCAAACGCATAATGGACGCTTTCGGCGACGATGCAAGAATCTACCTTGCAAAATTCGAAGGCAAAACAATTGCAGGTGCTCTCGATGTGCATTGCGGAGACAAGATTTGGTATGTTTACGGCGCAAGCTCCAACGAATACAGAAACGTTATGCCCAACTATCTTGTTCAATGGGAAATGATTAAATGGGCAATTGAAGAAAAATGCTCCTGCTATGATTTCAGAGGCGGTTATCCCGACGAAGATAATCCCCTTCACGGCATTTTCAAATTCAAGATAGGCTTCACCAACGAATACATGGAGCTTATGGGCGAAGCTGACCTTATCATCAACAAGCTGGGTTTTGCCGCTGTTAACGCCGCCCAGAAAGCCGCAAAGGCAACCAGAGGAATCCGCGCAAAAATCATAAACAGAAAATAAGAATACGTCTCAGGCAAAGTTTGCTTTGCCTGCTCAAATCCTCCATATTGACAAGCGCCTCTGCTTCGGTTGAAGCAGAGGCGCTTGTATTTTATCATTATTCAATATTCAATGCATTCATAAGATTAAGACCGAGAATCTTTTCTTTGCATTCTTCGCTGATATCAAGGCTTTTTATTCGCGCAATATCCGCCTTAATAACATCGGCGTTATTATAAGGAAAATCAAGACCGAAAACGCTTCTGTCCTCTCCTGTCTGATGAATAACTCTCTCAAGCTCTTCGTCTGTCAGCGCCCACACGCTGTCTTTGCCCTTATGCAGACCAACGCTTGTCCAGCCGGCATAAACGTTATTACCGTTTCTTGAATTGTTGCACATAACGGCAAGCGCTTCTCTGTAAAAATGATAACCGCCGATATGCTCCATACTGAATTTCAGTTTCGGAAAGTTCCAGGCAACTTCATCGAAAAGGATAACTCTGTTATCTCTGAGTCTGTGCCAATGCATACCCGAATGGAAAGAAATAAAAAGACCTTTTTCCTGTGCCGCTTCATAGACCTCAAAAGCTTCAGGACCGTCGATAACAAACTCCTGATACGGCGGGTGCATCTTGATGCCCTTGAAACCGAGTGCCGCAATCCTGTAAACCTGCTGTTTAAGATTTCCTCTTTCAAAGTCTATGTTGCCGAAACCGATGAGCCTTTTGTTATCCTTGATTTCTTCAGCAAGCCATTCATTCGGGTCGTCGGTAAAGCCTGCCTCTCTGTACCTGTCGTGAAACGGCGGATAGCACACCGCCATATCAATACCGCATTCATTCATAAGCTCAATCAGCTTCTCAACGGTACCCTCAGGTCTTATCTCTTTCGAAAAAACGTGAGCGTGATTTGCAAATATCATTTCTTCGCCTCCTCGGATAAATTATAATGCTTAATTTCAATAATGTCAATTTTTCTCTGTACTTTTATTTTTCAATATGTTATAATTAATCATTATTAATTTTAAGGAGAAAAATATATGAAAAAGATTATTTCAATTCTCTTATCCGCCGCAATTCTTATCTCCGCCCTTGCAATCGGTTTCACCGTTTCGGCGGCAGAAGAAGAACTGAAAATTGCGGTTGCTTCCGACCTTCACTATAACATACCCCGTGAAGAGCTTGAACACGATATCGACCACGATATTTATTGGTATGCAAACAGAAGAGCCGCTATGGAAGACGAAAGCGGATTCATCATTGACGAAATGCTCCGCCAGGTTGCAGAAGATGATAACTGCGAATATCTTCTTATCTCAGGCGACCTTGTTGATAACGGCAGAACAATCCGCGAAGAACATATCGCCGTTGCCGCAAAGCTCAAAAAGTTTGAAGAAGAAAGCGGCAAGCCCGTTTATGTTGTTCCCGGCAACCACGATTTCGGCGCAGGCGAAAATGATTTCAAAATCAACGATTTCGTTGAAACCTATGCAGAGTTCGGTTATAACGAAGCTCTTGAAAAGGTCGAAGGCACAGGTTCTTACATCGCAAATCTCGGTGAAAAATACAGACTCATCGCCTTTGACTCAAACGATCCCAACAGGTCAACAGGCGACGGCGTTTCAAAAGAAGAAATTGAATGGGTATGCGCACAGGCAGACAAAGCATATGCCGACGGCAGATACCCCATTCTTATGATGCACCACAACCTGCTCGACCATATGCCCGTCCAGAGCATTTTCAGCAAAGATTTCATCATCGGCAACCATCTTTCCGTTGCTGAAAAATTTGCAAACCACGGCATCAAAACCGTTTTCACAGGTCACGAGCATTGCAGCGACGTTGCAACTTACACAAGCTTCAAGGGCAACAAGATTTATGACTTTGCAACAACCTCGCTCACAATGTATCCCCTGCAGTACAGAACCGTTACCTATACAGAAGATAAGATTTCTTATGAAGCAAAAACCGTTGATAAGATTGACACAGATGCTCTCACCGCAACCGTAAGCGGATATACACAGGAACATATCGACCTTATGAACGCAGGTCTCAACGATTACGCCAAAGGCTTCCTGAAAACAGGTGTTCAGTACAGACTCTGGCTCGGTATGACCCCCGAAAAGCTCGGCATTGACGAAGATGCTTTCTATGCAGACCTCGTTTTCACTGCAATCAACGGTCTCACAAGCATTCTTGAAATGCCTCTCTACGGCGAAGGCAGTGTTCAGGAGCTTGCAAAAGAATATAACATCGTTATTCCCGACAGCGAATTCAAAACAGGCTGGGACCTTGCAACTGAACTTGTTGCCGCCCACTACGAAGGTGAAGAATCCTTTGATATTTACGGCACAGAGGTTGCAATTCTTCTTCGCACTGTTGCGCTGATTCTCTTTGATGACCTTTCAACCGTCGGCGATGAAATCTTCCTTAAAGCGGCAAACAACATTCTTGCATATCTCGGCACAGGCCCCATAATGAAAGAAATCACCAAAAAGTTAACGGCAACGCTCGGCCCCGTAACAGTCGGCGAATACCTTCTGCTTGCAATTGCATCACCCATTCTTTATGAGTTTGCTTATGACAGCGACGGCGTAAACGATAACAACGGCGAGTTTGAAGGCTATGGCGTTGAGATTGACGTTCTTCCCAACGTTGCAGATAAAATTATGAACTTCTTTGAAAAAGTTATGCTTTATTTCAATATGTTCATCACCATCGCTTCAAAAATCTTTATGTAATTATATTAAAAGCTCCGCACTCGGCTGAGTGCGGAGCTTTTTTCTTAATTAAAATTGCAGATAATTTCATCACCTTCAGCGGTGAGGGAAACGGATTTAATCGGCGCATCGCCGCTTTCAACAATCTTTGTTGTTATAACGTCTTCAACGTTTCTGCGGATAACGTTGCGCAAATCTCTCGCACCTCTTGTACCGTCAACCGAAAGACGAGCAATTGCTTCAATCGCCGCATCGTCCCATGTGAAAGAAATACCTTTATCGGCAATGGGGTCAACGAGCTCCGAAAGCATAAGACGCGCAATGTTTTCATAATCAGCCTGTGTGAGATCGTTGAAAACAACAACCTCGTCAACTCTGCCGATAAATTCGGGGCGAAGGAATTCCGAAAGAGCCTTAAGCGCTCTCTCTTTTGAAGCCTCGTTCTTTGTTTTCGCAAAGCCGAGAGCTCCACTTCCTCTGTTGCTGCCTGCGTTTGAGGTCATTATGATAACGGTGTTCTCAAAGCTTACGTTTCTGCCCTGAGCATCGGTGATTTTGCCTTCATCAAGAATCTGGAGCAGAATATTCATAACGTCGGGATGAGCCTTTTCGATTTCATCAAAAAGAACAACTGAATAAGGCTTGCGGCGCACCTTTTCGGTGAGCTGACCTGCCTCATCATAGCCAACGTATCCCGGAGGCGAACCGATGATTCTTGAAACGGAATGCTTCTCCATAAACTCGCTCATATCAAGGCGGATAAGAGTTTCGGGAGTATCAAAAAGTTCTTTTGCAAGAAGCTTTACAAGCTCGGTTTTACCAACGCCTGTAGGTCCTACAAAGATAAACGATGCAGGCCGTCTTCTGGGGCTAATCTGCACTCTGCCTCTGCGTACAGCGGCACCCACAAGCTTGATTGCTTCGTCCTGACCGATAAGATTTGCCTTGAGATTCTCTTCAAGACTTGCAAGGCGGCGAAGGTCGCTTTCAATAACCTTGCTTGCAGGAATACCTGTCCAGAGCTGAATAACCTTTGCAAGGTCGTCTTCGGTAACGTGGCAGTCGGAAGCAAGCGCTTCAAGTTTTTCAACCTCCGCGCGCACCTGAATGAGTTCAGCCTTGACCTTTGCAATTTCTTCGTAATCAGCTTCTTTTTCACCGTCGGTTTCCATAAGCTCCGCTTCGTGGTCTTCAAGCTCTTTAAGCTTATCGAGCGCGGTTTCGTAATCGCTTATAGCCTTGTTGCGAAGATTGGTGCAGGTGCAGGCTTCGTCAAGCAAATCGATTGCCTTATCAGGCAGAAATCTGTCGTTTATATATCTCTCAGAAAGAACAACCGCTTTTTCAATAAGGGTGTCGCTGACTTTGACCCTGTGGAAATTCTCATAATAATCCTTAACACCCTTGAGCATTTCACAGGTCTGGTCGATAGAAGGCTCTTCAACTCTGATAGGCTGAAGTCTGCGTTCAAGAGCAGCATCCTTTTCGATATATTTTCTGTATTCGGTGAAGGTTGTTGCACCGATAATCTGAATTTCGCCTCTTGAAAGTGAGGGCTTGAGAATATTTGCGGCGTTCATCGAACCCTCCGCATCACCCGTACCGACAAGCGAATGAACCTCATCAATGAAAAGAATGATGTTGCCTTCACTCTTCACCTCATCAACAAGCCCCTTAATACGGCTCTCAAACTGACCTCTGAACTGCGTTCCTGCCACAAGAGCTGTGAGGTCAAGAAGGTGAATCTCTTTATCCCTAAGCTTTGCAGGTACGTTACCCTCTGCAATTCTCAGGGCAAGACCCTCTGCAATAGCTGTTTTGCCGACGCCGGGTTCACCGATAAGGCAGGGATTATTTTTAGTTCTTCTGCAAAGAATCTGAACGGCTCTGTAAATCTCGTTTTCTCTGCCGATGATGCGGTCTATTTTGCCTGCCTTTGCTTTTGCGGTAAGGTCGGTGCAGTAAAGACCGAGGAACTTACGCTTTTTATCGTCCTTTTCCTCTTTATTCTTTTTGCCCCATCTTTTTTTCTTTTCCGCTTTTTCAGCAGTACCCTCTGAAGTTGTGCTGTTATCTTCGCTGCCGCTGACGGCACCGAAATTCTGAAAATTCTGGAGAAAAGGCATTGTTCCTGCGCCGCCGGGCTCAAAGCCGCCGTCTTCGCCGAACATTGCTTCAAACTGCTCGCTCACATCGTCAATCTCATCCTCTGAGATACCCATACTCTGCATAATCTGCTTAACAGGGCCGATGTTCATTTCCATGGCGCATTTGATGCAAAGACCTTCCTGAGTTGTTTTTTCGCCCTCAACCTTTGTAACAAAGAACATTGCGGGGCGTTTTTTGCATTTTGCACATAATACCTGTTTCATTTATATATCCTCTGAAATTAAAATTGCTGAATTATTTGTTGGCTTTTCTCTCTTTAACCTGTCTGAAAACATCGGGCAGATAGCTGCAGAAAGCAATGATTGTGAGAACAGCGCTCACACCCACAAGAATCATCATTGCCCAGTTGGGAAGAATGAAAGCCTTGAAAACTCCGATATCGGGGCCGAAAGCGATTATTATTATCATAACCGCATAGAAAACAAATGTTGCAACCTTGCCGGGCATTTCTGCGGCGCCGGGTCTGAGTCCGAAAGCAATCATAAGACCGCCGCCGATAACCATAAGAGCCTCTTTAGCAAGGAAGATAAGGAAAACCCAACTGAAAGCCTTGATTGTTTCGTCACTGCTGCCTCTGAACTGAAGATAAAGCACGATAGCTATTGTTATCTGTGTCATCTTATCGGCAACGGGGTCAAGCACCTTGCCGAGCGCGCTTATCTGGTTGAATTTTCTTGCAATCTTGCCGTCAAAGAAATCGGTAAGACCCGAAAGGAAAAGAATAACAACAGCCCAAAGAATGTTGCCGTTATAATAGAGCACACCGAAAACGGGAATAAGAGCTATTCGGATAACCGAAAGCAGATTGGGGATTGTGAGACAACCCGAGAAAAGTTCTTTGATGTTTGATTTCATTTTCTAAATCTCCTTATCCTATAAGTTGGAATGCAATTTCGCTGATTGTATTTGTGAGCATCGCTTCCGAAACGGCATCAGCTAACTCGTTGCCGCTGAAGAAGCCTGCCGCAAACACGGCAAAAACGCTCACAACCGCTATAACGAAAAGTCCCTTGAACACGCCTAAAACCGCACCGAGAGATTTGTTGATTCCGTTGATAACGGGAAGCCTGAACGCGGTGCAAACAACACCTATTATAATCGAAAGAATAATTGAGCAGATTATGTAAATAACCAGAAAAGCCGCCAGTTCAAGCACAGGCAGAACAACCGCCTTCTCAATATTCTCTTTTATTTTTTCGTTTACTTCTTCAAGAGTATCTTCGGGAGAAATATCGCTCAATATTTCTTCAACGGAAATATCACACTGTTCGAGAAGCTGAGTTATTTCTTCAGGAATCGCTTCAGCAATTTCTTCTTCTGCGCCATCAAATTTATCGCCCGCAAACTCATCTTCAGATAAGCCGACGTTTTCAAGTGCGCCGTCAAAATAGCTGTCAATATATTCCGACGTGATATCGCTCACATATTCTTCGTTAGCCCATTGAGCAACAGGAGCCGCAAGAGCACTTGCAAGCGTTGCGCTGATTATGATGGCAACAACCGACAGCAGCATTTTAACAAATCCGCGCCTGTAGCCGTCAAGAATGCAGGCAACAAAAATCAGAATTATTATCCCGTCAACAACCAACGGCAGAATATCCATTCGTTTCGCCTCCTTTTGGGGAGATTATTTGTATTTGCATATTTTTCCGTCTTCAACGGTAAAGAATTTGCCCGAGCAAATCATAACCTGCTCTGCATTTGCAGAAGTCTGAAAACGCTCTTTTTCTTCACCTTTAAGATTATAAACAACAAGCTCGCCGCCAACTGTTACCGCAACCTTGTTTGAACCGATATCGAGACCCGATATCTCTCCCTGAACAGTGATTGAGCAAGCAGTTGAACCGTCTTTTTTGAAAACGGTAATCACAGACCTCGTTCCGCCGAATTCAGAACAACAAACCGCAACGTTACCTTTCTCATCGGATGCGGATAAAGAAAAACTGTTTTCCGCATAGAGAAGCTCGTTTTTCTTTTCGCCGTCTTTGCCGATTACCAGCGTTTTGTTATCACCAACGGCAACAACGGTATCTTTTGACGGATAATAAAGCTTGAGGAAAAGCGTTGAGCTGACTTTTGAATCATAAACAGGCTCAGTTTCCTTTGTGTTGAAAATCATAAATCTTGAATATATCTCGGCGTTTTCAACACTCATTGCCGAAACCGCAACGCTTTTTCCGTCGGGGCTGAGAGCAACGGCGTTTATGCGCTCGTTTGCACATTGCCAGATAAATTCTTTTTCAAATTTGTTGTTATAAACCGTCAGCACACTATGCTTACCCTCGGAAGCATACACGGTTGCAAACCAACCGTTTTTTGAGATGGCTGCCGTTATAACGGCGCCGTCTTCTTTGATTGAGCCGAGTTGCTCGGTTTTGCTCTGCATAATAACATCCTGCGAGCCGTTACTGTAGATAAGAGCTCTGCCGTTAAATGTTGTCACCTTTGACTTTGCATTTGAAAGCTGAAACCTTAAGAGCTCGCCTGCTTTGCTGTCAAGAACAAGGCTGCTGTCTTCGCTCAATATAAGAATTCGGTTGCCGATAGCCTCAATTTTAAGCACGTCTTCATCGGCAATCTCATAAGGGAATCCTTCTCCCTTGGAAAATATTGTTTTTATCTGTCTCAACGAGTCCGTTATATTTGACATTGCAACCTTGCCAACAAGCCTTGCGCTGAGAATAAGAGCCGCAACAACAGCAAGAATTACAATCGGAATTTTTAAGGCAGACAGAATTTTTTTATAATTCAGTTTTCTTCGCCTTTTACTAAGGTCAATTATTTTTTCTTCTTTCATATATCAGTCCTCTCTTATTTAATAATGTATTTTATTAAGGTAAAGACCTCTTGCGGGGGCAGTATAGCCGGCCGCAAAACGGTTCTTTGCCGCAATAATCTGTTTGATTGAATCCGCAGGTATTTTACCTCTTGAAATATCAATCAGCGTTCCTGTCATTATGCGAACCATATTATAAAGGAAGCCGTCAGCTTCAACTCTGAAAATAACCATATCTCCCTCACGCTCAACGGTTGCATTCATAACCGTGCGCACGGTATCTTCAACGCTGCTGCCTGCGGCGCAGAATGAAGCAAAATCGTGAGTGCCGATAAAATCTGCCGCCTGCTTTGAGAGAAACTCCTCGTCAAGCCTGTGCTTATAGTGAAGGGAATGATCATAAAGAAACGGATTTTTATTGGGTGAATTCCAGATTTTATAGATATATTCCTTTGACTTGCAGTCATACCTTGCGTGGAAATCATAATCAACCTCTTTGCAGTCAAGAGCCGCTATATCTCGCGGCATAAGTGCATTGAGCGCACCAACAAGCTTTTCGCAGGTAATGGTATTTTCGGTTCTGATGTTACAGCAATACATATTCGCGTGAACGCCTGCATCGGTACGCGAGCATCCGACAACGTTATCGCGGCTGGAACAGATTTTTTCAAACGCATCCTGCAGAGTCTGCTGAACCGTTATTGCGTTATCCTGCACCTGCCAACCGTGGTATGCAGTGCCGTCAAATGAAATTGTCAAAAGCAAGTTTCGCATAAATTAACCTTCTTAATATTGCTTTTAAATTACCGCCTCAAAGAAATGGTTGAGGACTATTATACCTGCCGTTATCGCGATGCACGCAACAAGAGCAAAGAAATCAATGATTTTGAGTTTCATCTGCTTCATTCTTGTTCTGCCCTCGCCGCCTGTATAACAGCGGCAGGTCATTGCAAAAGCAAGCTCATAAGCTCTTCTGAATGAAGAAACCATAAGCGGAATGAATATGGGGACAAGCGCTTTCGCGCGCTGAATTATTCCGCCCGTTTCAAGGTCTGCACCTCTCGCCTTCTGCGCATTCATAATTCTGTCAATCTCTTCAATCAGGGTAGGAATGAATCTGAGCGCAAGAGTCATCATCATAGCAAGGGTATGAACCTTGATTTTGAATATCTTGAGGGGCGAAAGCACCCTTTCGATTGCATCGGTGAGCATGGTGGGCGTTGTTGTGTAAGTCAGCAATGAGCTGATTGTTACAAGAGACACTATTCTCACCATTGTGAAAATTGCGGTGAAAACGCCTTTTTCGGTAAGCTTTATAAACTTCCATTCAAACCAGGTATCGCCGCCTTGAGTGTAGAAAATATTCAGCACTGCCGTAAAAATAAGAATAATCACAATCGGCTTTAAGCTCTTTAGAATCATTTTGAGAGGCACTCTTGAAAGAATTGCCGCCAACACTGCAGTTACGGCAATGATGCCCAGCGAAAAGAAGTTTTTGCAAAGGAAAATTACAATTATAATTGCAAAAGTCAGAATCAGCTTCATTCTGGGGTCCATTTTATGGAGAAGCGATTTGCCGGGATAATACTGACCGATGGTTATATCACGAATCATTCCGCGCACCTCCCCGAAGCAAGCCTGCGAAGAATTTCGGCACCCTGCTCAACCGTATAAACGTTGGCAGGTACGTCAATTCCTTTTGCGCGCAGTTTTGCAAAAATCTCTGTGATTTCGGGTACGTTAAGACCCATTGAACGAAGCTCTTCGCTTCTTGAGAAAACCTCATCAACACTGCCCTGCATTGCAACGGTTGAATTGTTGATAACAACAACTCTGTCTGCCATACAGGCGATATCCTCCATACTGTGGGAAACAACGATAACCGTTGATCCTGTTTGCTTTCTGTATTCTTTTATAAGCTCAATAAGGTCTTTTCTGCCTCTGGGGTCAAGACCTGCGGCAGGTTCATCAAAAATGAGAATTTCGGGTTCCATTGACATAACGCCCGCAATGGCAACTCTTCTCTTTTCGCCGCCCGAAAGGTCAAACGGAGACTGATTAAGGTGTTCTTTTTTAACACCCACAAACGCCGCCGCTTTGAAAACCCTCTCTTTTATTTCTTCATCGGAAAGCTTCATATTCTTCGGACCGAATGCGATATCCTTATAAACCGTTTCTTCAAAAAGCTGGTATTCGGGATACTGAAAGCAAAGGCCGACCTTGAATCTTGTGTTACGGAGCGTTTCTTTATCCTTGTGGATATCAACTCCGTTTACGAGCACCTTACCGCTGTCGGGCTTTAAAAGTCCGTTGAAATGTGAAATCAGAGTGCTTTTGCCCGAACCTGTATGACCGATAATGCCAACAAGTTCGCCTTTTTCTATTTTGAGGTTGACGTCACTTATCGCCGCCACCTGCTGAGGTGTGCCTTTGGAATAATAGTGAGTCAGCCCGATTGTTTCAAGCGCGTAATTCATCGGGCACCTCCAAGCATTTTTGCTATTTCTTCAACGCATTCATCAACGTTCAGAACGCTTTTTTCAAGACCGAGTGCGTTACAAAGTTCCGTTGACTGCGGCACGTCAAGACCGTGAGAACGAAGCTCTTCAACCTGAGAAAAAATCTCTCTCGGTTTGCCTTGCATAACAATTCTGCCGCCGTCCATAACAACAACCCTGTCCGCCTTGACCGCTTCGTCCATAAAATGAGTGATGAGTACAATAGTTATGCCCATTTCTTTGTTCATTCTGTGAACGGTCTGCATAACCTCCTGCCTGCCCATAGGGTCAAGCATTGCGGTAGGCTCATCGAGCACGATGCATTCGGTCTGCATTGCAAGCACACCTGCAATGGCAACTCTCTGCTTCTGACCGCCCGAAAGCTTATGCGGCTCTCTGTGGCGGAAATCATACATATTGACCGCTTTGAGAGCATCGTCAACTCTGCGGCGGATTTCTTTGGGTTCAATGCCGAGATTTTCAGGGCCGAAAGCAACGTCGTCTTCAACGATGGTTGCAACAATCTGGTTATCGGGATTCTGAAAAACCATACCCACGATGCGCCTGATCTCATCGGCTTTATCGTCATTATCCGCAACAATGCCCTTGACCTTTACCGTACCCGAACTCGGTTCATAGATAGCGTTGCAAAGCTTTGCAAGCGTGCTTTTGCCTGAGCCGTTATGACCGAGAACGGCAACAAACTCACCCTTGTTGACAGAAAAATCAACATTGAGCAGAGCAGGAACAATATTTTCGTTTGCTTCCGCTTCGTCGGGGTCATTATAAAACATTGTCACGTTATTAAATTCAATTAATTTTTCGCTCATTGTAAATCCTCTTATCGGATTGAATTATTTGCCAAGCCAGATTGCACTTGCTCCGCAAGGAAGCACTCTGCCCGGTTTTGATGAAACGGGAATACCGATTTCATCGCTCGTTACCGTTCCGCCGAATTTGCGCTGAACGGTTTCGCCGAGAATATATTCCATAACACTGGGAGAAAGACCCGTTGTGTAAGAATTGATAAGCACCATCAGAGCATCGTCGGAAAGCACTTCCATACACATTTCAACAAAGCCGTGCACTTCGTTTTCAAGCTTCCAGACCTCACCGCCCGGACCTCTGCCGTATGAAGGCGGATCCATAATGATGATATCATATTTGTTGCCTCTTCTGATTTCGCGCTGAACAAACTTGATGCAGTCATCAACAAGCCAGCGCACGGGAGCGTCGGCGACCTTGCTTGCGGCAGCGTTTTCTTTTGCCCAGAGAGTCATACCCTTTGAAGCATCAACGTGGGTGACGCTTGCGCCTGCATTGAGCGCGGCAACGGTTGCACCGCCTGTATAAGCAAAAAGGTTAAGCACTCTGACGGGTCTGCCTGCGTTTTTGATGATATCCGCAGTCATCTGCCAGTTGACAGCCTGCTCGGGAAAAAGACCCGTATGCTTGAAGCCCATTGTTTTAATGTTGAATTTAAGCTCCTCAAAGCCAATCTGCCAAACGTCGGGCATTTTTTTGCAAACCTGCCAGTTACCGCCGCCCGTATTTGAACGGTTATAAATCGCGTGCGGATTAAACCACAGCGGATTTTCTTTGGGAGTTTTCCAGATTACCTGCGGATCGGGACGCACAAGAATAATATCGCCCCATCTTTCGAGTCTTTCACCGTCAGAGCAATCGATAAGCTCATAATCTTTCCAGTTTTCTGCGGCTCTCATATTTTTTCTCCATTCAAATCACAATTAATTAAACGTCCATTCTCTGCTGACCGGGCATCGGAATGCCGAGATGAGCATAGCCCGCAGGCGTAACCTGCCTGCCTCTGGGAGTACGGCTCAAAAAGCCGACCTGCATCAGATAAGGTTCATAAACGTCTTCTATGGTAACGGCTTCTTCACCGATTGCCGCGGCAATCGTTTCAAGACCAACAGGTCCGCCGTTATAATTCTTAATCATCGTTTTCAAAATCAGTCTGTCAATCGAATCAAGACCAAGTTCATCGATTTCCATTCTGTCAAGTGCAAGTGAAGAAGCTTCTCTTGTTATCTTGCCCTCGCACATAACCTGCGCAAAATCTCTTGCACGCTTAAGCAGTCTGTTCGCAATTCTGGGAGTACCTCTTGAGCGCGATGCAATTTCAAGAGCGCCCTTGGGGTCGATGTCGATACCCAGAATTCCTGCGCTTCTGTCAACAATTTCAGAAAGCTGTTCGGGCGTATAGAGTTCAAGACGAAGAATAACGCCGAAGCGGTCACGAAGAGGAGCGCTGAGCTGACCTGCCCTTGTTGTTGCGCCGACAAGGGTAAACTTATGCAAATCAAGTCTGATTGACCTTGCGGAAGGACCTTTGCCGATGATGATATCGAGCACGTTATCTTCCATTGCAGGGTAAAGCACTTCTTCAACAGCTCTTGAAAGGCGGTGAATTTCGTCAATGAAAAGCACGTCACCCTCATTGAGATTGGTGAGCAAGGCGGCAAGGTCACCGGGTTTTTCAATTGCAGGGCCGCTTGTTACCCTGAAGTTTACGCCCATTTCGTTTGCGATAATACCTGCGAGCGTTGTTTTGCCGAGTCCGGGAGGTCCGTAGAGCAAAACGTGGTCAAGCGTATCGCCTCTGCGGCGTGCGGCTTCGATATAAACGGAAAGGTTTTCTTTAACCTTTTCCTGACCGATATATTCATTTATGGTTTTGGGTCTGAGAGAAATTTCGATATCGTTATCTTCCGAGGATGAAAACTCGGGTGCAACGATTCTGTTTTCAAAATCCACCGTAATTCCTCCTCATTATAAATTCTTTGCAAGCTGCTTGAGAGCCTGCTTAATCATATCTTCCGTTGAAAGGTTGCCGTCAAGCTTGCCGACGGCTATGCTTGCCTCGGAACGGCTGTAGCCGAGCATCACAAGGGCATTAACGGCATCTTCGCCTGCATAGCTGACCGTTGCTTTCTGTGCGGCGGCAATGTCTCCGAGAGCCGCAGATGAGCCTGCAAACGAATCAAGCTTGCCTTTGAGCTCAAGAACAATTCTCTGCGCAATCTTTGCACCAACACCCTGTGCGGCGGTGATAGACTTAACGTCTCCGCCTGCAACGCAGACTGCAAGCCTGTCGGGAGTGAGCTGCGAAAGCACGGCAAGACCTGCTTTGGGACCTACGCCGGAAACACCGATAAGCATTTTGAAGCAGTCAAGCTCGCTTTTATCGGCAAAGCCGAAAAGGTCAAGCGCATCCTCGCGCACGTTTAGATATGTGTAAAGCGTCTGCACTTCTCCTATGGGAGCGCATTTTTTGAGCGTATTGAGAGTTGAGAAAAGCCTGAAAGCCACACCGTTGCAATCAAGCGCAACGCTGCTTTCATCGGTGAAAACCACCGTACCTGTTATGCTGTAAAACATAAGATGCACTCCTTGGAAAGTGAATAATTAATAGTGAAGAGTTAAGGGTGGGCGTTGCCCACACCCGTTATAAAGTTATCTTCTGCCGAGCTGACCTATCAGCGAGCCTGCCGCGTGGCAGTGGCAGATTGCCATTGCAAGAGCATCGGCGGCGTCATCGGGCTTCGGGATTTTTTCGAGATTGAGCATAACACGGGTCATTTCCTGCACCTGCTTTTTCTCTGCTCTGCCGTAACCGACAACGCTCTGCTTGACCTGCAAGGGCGTATATTCAAAAATGGGAACGTTGTTTTTCTGTGCCGCAAGCACAAGCGCACCTCTTGCCTGAGCAACGTCGATGGCGGTTTTTTGGTTTGTGTTGAAAAACAGCTTTTCAATCGCCATTGCATCGGGTCTGCACTTTTGAATCAGCTCGTTAGCCTCATCAAAAATTTTTTCTATTCTTATATTGAACGGCGTATGCGCTTCAGTTGTTATCGCCCCGTAAGTTATAACTCTGAAATGGTTGTTTTTATATTCAACAACACCGCAACCGACTATCGCATAGCCGGGGTCTATGCCTAAAACTATCATTTCTTGCCCGACTCTCTTTCGCGGATTATCATTTTGGTCGGTGTGCCCTCAAGACCGAAGATTTCTCTTATCTGGTTATCGAGATAACGCTGATAGCTGTAGTGGAAAAGCTCTGCATTATTGACAAAGCAAACGAATGTTGGCGGTCTTGTTGAAGCCTGAGTCATATAATAAATCTTCAGGCGCTTACCCTTATCTGTGGGCGGCTGAACTCTTGCAGTTGCGTCGGCAAGAACGTCGTTAAGCTTACCTGTTGAAATACGCATTGCATTCTGAGTATCAACAAATTTTATAAGTTCAAACAGACGGTCAAGTCTGATTTTTTCTTTTGCGGAAATGAAGATGATGGGAGCATAGGACATAAACGAAAAATCCTTCATCAGCTTTTTGCGGTAGCTGTCCATTGTTTTTCCGTCTTTTTCAACGGCGTCCCACTTGTTGACCGCGATGATGCAGCCCTTACCCATTTCATGAGCAATACCGGCAACCTTGGAATCCTGCTCTGTGAAGCCTTCCTGCGCGTCAATCATTATAACGCAGACGGTTGCTCTTTCAACCGCCATCTTGGCTCTGATAACGGAATATTTTTCAATCTGGTCATAGACCTTGCTCTTTCTGCGAAGACCTGCGGTATCGATGAAAACAAACTTACCGTGTTCATTCTCAACGATTGAGTCTGTAGCGTCACGGGTTGTGCCCGCGATGTTTGAAACAATGATTCTGTCTTCGCCCAGAACGGCATTAACAAGAGAGGATTTGCCTACGTTGGGTTTACCGATAACAGCAACCTTGATTGCCTCTTCCATCTCTTCCTCTTCTTCTTTGCCCGGAAGATATTTGAGAACTTCATCAAGAAGGTCGCCTGTGCCGTGACCGTGAACGGAAGAAACGGCAATAGGATCGCCGAGACCGAGATTATAAAATTCATAGAAATCCGCAGGCAGTTCGCCAACAGTATCGCACTTGTTTACACAAAGAATAACGGGCTTGCCGCTTTTCTGAAGCATTGCGGCAACCTCTGTGTCGGTTGCAACAACGCCTGAGCGCAAATCGGTTACAAGAATAATAACGTCTGCGCTGTCGATGGCAAGCTGAGCCTGTCTGCGCATCTGTTTGAGAATAATATCGTCCGAATACGGCTCAATACCGCCTGTATCGATAAGCATAAAATGCCTGTCAAGCCATTCGCAGTCGCCGTAAATTCTGTCTCTGGTAACACCGGGTGTATCATCAACGATGGAAAGCCTTGCACCTACCAGCTTATTAAAAAGAGTTGATTTGCCGACGTTCGGTCTGCCGACAATTGCAACAACGTTGTTCATTAATCTGTACCTCCTAACATTGCAAACAGCAAGTCGTCTCCGCCTGTGCCGTTTGCCGAAACTTTAACTCCGAGCTTTTGCGAAAGCTCTTCAACAGTCATATCATCAAGAAACATATCGCCTTCGCTCCGCAGGCAGTTTGGCGGAATAAGCAATTCTTCGCCAAGGTCAACCCCTTCAAGCGCATCGGCTATATCTTTGCCGCAGAGCAGACCCGAAACGGTTATCATTTTGCCGAGAAGCTTGTTTTTTGCTTCAACAACGTTAACGTCAAGTCCGTTTATCTTATCTTCAGCCTTATCAGCAAGACTGCGGATGAGAGGATATGCCGCCTGACCCGTAACAACCGTTACTCTGCGATTTTTTTCTTTTGTTTCACATTCATCGAGTGCCTGAATAAATTCACTTTCAAGAAGCGCCCACATTCCCACGCCGTTTTCAAGCTGAGGGAATCCGTTATAATAATCTGCATCGGGAATTTTTCTGCCTGCTTTGAGATAAAACTCATCAGCGGCATACGCAATTATTTCACCGTGTTTTTTCTCAAACTCCGCATTGAAACGGTCAATAATATCAATAACCTCACCTGCAGTTTCGGGCGTATAAGCTTCAAGCGGATAAAGTCCTTCTCTGTGGTCCGAAAGACCAACAGGCACCGCCGCAATGCTCTGCACCTCGGGATAAAGCTCGCCGAGCTTCTGCAGGCTGAATTCAAGCTCCTTGCCGTCGTTAATGCCGGGGCAAAGAACAAGCTGTGTGTTGAGAAGTATTCCGCCCTTTGCAAGCTTATCGATAAAACGGAGCGATTCGCCCGCGTGAGGGTTGAGCATCATTTTAACACGCAAATCGGGATTCATCGTCTGTACCGAAATATTGACGGGACTGATGTGCATTTTGATTATGCGGTCAATATCTTCGTCACTCATATTGGTGAGGGTAATATAGTTGCCGAAAAGGAACGAAAGTCTGGAATCGTCGTCCTTGAAATAAAGACTTTCACGAAGCCCTTTCGGAAGCTGATCAATGAAGCAGAATATGCATTTGTTTTTGCAATGCTGCTGCTTATCCATAAGATAAGTTTCAAATTCAAGCCCGATATCCTCAAACTCGTCTTTGATTACCGTAACAACTCTGCTCTTGCCGTCTGCGCTCTTAAGCACAAGGCGAAGCTTTTCATCGTTAAGATAAAAACGGTAATCGAGCACGTCTCTGACTGCGTTTCCGTTAACAGAAACAAGGCAGTCGCCTGCCGATATTCTCTTTTTCTGAGCAAGACTTCCGTCCTGCACTGCGGTTATTCTGACTGCCATCACGTCACCTGCCGATACTTCCCTATTTTATATTTAAAATATTATAACACATATATTTTGAAAAAGATAGTTAAATATTTGTAAATTATATATTTATTTTATAAAAGAAAGTTAGACGATTTGCATATTGTAAATCGCTTTTCCGTGGGATATAATGTATAATGTAAATCTATGGTTACTTTTTGAAAATCTATGAAAGAACAGGTTTTTATAAATGTTTGTTGATATTGCGAAAATAAAAATTAAAGCAGGCAACGGCGGCAACGGTGCCGTCAGTTTCCGCAGAGAAAAATACGTTGCCGCAGGCGGTCCCGACGGCGGCGACGGCGGCAGAGGCGGAAACATTGTTTTTCAGGTTGACGATAACCTCTCAACCCTTGCCGATTTCCGTTATAAACGAAAATACGTTGCGCCCAACGGCGAAAACGGCGCAAGCGGCAGAAAAAGCGGACGCAGAGGCGAAGACCTCATAATCAAAGTGCCCAGAGGCACAATAATAAGAGAAGTTGAAAGCGGTGCCGTTATGGCTGATATGAGCAGCGACGAACCGTTCATTGCCGCAAAAGGCGGCAGAGGCGGCTGGGGTAACCCCCATTTTGCAACGCCCACAAGGCAGGTTCCCCGTTTTGCAAAAGATGGCACTCCCGGTGAAGAATGGGAAGTAAGTCTCGAACTCAAGCTTCTCGCTGACGTTGGGCTTCTCGGTTTTCCGAACGTTGGTAAATCGACCCTCGTTTCCGTTGTAAGCCAGGCAAAGCCCATCATTGCAAACTATCATTTTACAACAATCACTCCCGTTTTAGGCGTTGTTTCAATGGGCGAAGGCAGTTCGTTCGTTATGGCGGATATCCCCGGTCTGATTGAAGGTGCGGGCGACGGCGTTGGTCTGGGTCACGAATTTCTGCGCCACGTTGACCGTTGCAGACTGCTTGTTCACATCGTTGACGCCGCAGGCAGCGAAGGCAGAGACCCGATTGAGGATTTTGAAATCATCAATAAGGAACTCGAAAAGTTTGACCCTGAGCTTGCAAAGCGTCCCCAGATTGTTGCGGCAAACAAAATTGACCTTGCCGACGATGAACAGCTTGAAAGACTGCGCGATTATTTTGAAAGCAGAGGCTATGAATACCGCACAATCTGTGCGCCCATAGCAGAGGGCACAACAGAGCTTATCAACGCGGTGTGGAACAAGCTTCATACCCTGCCCCCTATCAAGAGATACGATACCGAAAATATTCCGCTTGAAATGTTTGAAAAGCAGGATGATAAAGGCTTCACAATCAGAGTTGTTGATGACGTTTATTTTGTTGAGGCAAAATGGCTTCTCAAAATTCTTCAGCGCACCGACCTTGACGATTATGAATCGCTGCAATATTTTCAGAGAATACTTATCTCAAGCGGCATAATTGAAGCTTTAAGAGAAAAAGGCATAAACGAAGGCGATACCGTTTCGATTTATGACCTTGAGTTTGATTTTGTTAACTGATTGGAGTGAAAACTTCTGAATTCTTTACTCGATAAAAAAGCCGACGTTGCATCGCTCAGCCCGTTGAATCTTGCGTTTATAGGCGACACGGTTTTTGATTTGCTCGTTCGCAGTGAACTTGTGTGCGAAGCAAACAGACCCGTAAATATGCTTCACAAATCAGCCAGCTCAAAGGTCTGCGCAAGCGCACAGGCAAAGGCGATAAACGCAATAATGCCAATGCTTTCAGAGGATGAACTTGCCGTTTTCAAAAGAGGCAGAAACGCTCGCACGGGCGGTATTCCCAAGAACCAATCAAGCGCTGATTACCACTATGCAACAGGGCTTGAATGCCTTTTCGGCTGGCTCTATCTCAAAGGCAGAACCGAACGCATAAACGAGCTTTATTCCGCAATTTCTTCATCGGAGGTAAAAGTTGATGGATAAAGCAAAACTCAAATCATTTTTTGAAAAAGATAATCTTCTTGAAACGCTCAAAAACAACGGCATATGGATTGTCGGCTGTTCGCTTTATGCAATCGCAGTTAACAGTTTTGTTGTGCCTAACGACATCGCGCAAAGCGGCGTTACGGGTCTTGCGGTTTTCTTCAACCATCTTTTCCACGTGCCCGTTGGCGTTACAAACTTTGTGCTCAACGTTCCGCTGCTCATTCTTATGTGGCTTTTCCTCGGCAAAAAGCTTGTTGCAAGAACACTCTGGGTAACGGCACTTCTTTCCATTGCACTTGATGCGTTTGCTTTTATGCCCGATTATTCGGGCGATAAAATCCTTGCATCTCTTTTCTGCGGTTTGCTTCAGGGTTCAGGTCTCGGAATCATAATGATAACGGGGGCAACCAGCGGCGGCACAGACATCGTTGCAAGGCTTGTGCACAAGGCTTTTCCGCACATCACAGTCGGCAGCGTCGTTATGCTCTCGGACGCTGCGATTGTTGCGGCGAATATGATACTCCTGGGCAGTATCAACAGCGGTCTGTATGCAATTATTATGATTTTCGTAAGCACAAGAGTTATCGATTCGCTCATTTACGGTACAGGCAACGGCAAAATGCTTATGATTGTTACCGAGAAGCCTGAAGAAGTTTCAAAAGCGATTGTTTCTTCTTCTCGCAGAGGCGTTTCGGTTGTGCCTGCAAAAGGTGCTTATACAGGCAAGGATAAGGGTATTCTTATCTGCGTTGCCAGAAAAGCCGAAATCTCGGGAATTATGAAAACAGTTAAGTCCGTTGATGATAAAACCTTTATCATAGTCAGCGAAGCAAACGAAATTCTCGGCGAAGGATTTAAACATTCATTATAAAAGGACGGTTAAAATTATGAAAAAGTTATTCAGCGTTATTCTTGCAATTCTCGTTCCTGTTCTTATGTTCACTGCCTGCTCAAAAGAAAAACCTGCCGATGTAACACACAGCAAAGCGGAGGTTAACAACGGAACTTTATCTTCAGGCGTTTACTATTTGGTTAACGATGAGAGCCGTGCCGTTCAGATTCAGATAAGAGACGGCAATAAAATCGCAATTCAGTATAAATCCAAAACAATAACCGAATCAGGCAAATACACTGTCGAAGGTGATGTTCTTCACACCAATATTGACAAAAACGGTTGCGAATACGTTTTTAACATCAAAGACGGAGCCCTCTTCTATGATGCCGCCGCTTCATTGCCCTCCGATACTTTTGTTAAGGAATCAACAGTCACAGACGGCGCAAAATTTTATCTGGACCACGGATTTGAAGCAAGATAACTTGACAATTCCGTTTCTGTTGTTATATAATATTAAGGTTGAAATTAAATCTTTTCAAAGTGAGGTTTTTTAAATGTCAGGCCATTCAAAATGGAGCACCATTAAACGTAAAAAAGAAAAAACCGATAATCAGCGTGCCAAGGTTTTCACAAAGATAGGCAGAGAGATTGCGGTTGTTGTTCGTGAAGGCGGTCCCGACCCCGCATCAAACTCAAAGCTCAAGGACGTTATTGCAAAAGCAAAGGCAAACAACGTTCCCAACGATAATATCGAAAGAATCATCAAGAAGGCGTCGGGCGCAGAGGCTGTTGCATACGAGGAGCTTTCCTACGAGGGCTACGGCCCCTCGGGCGTTGCCGTTATTGTTGAGGCGGCTACGGACAGCAAGAACCGCACGGCAGGCAACGTTCGCCACGGCTTCGATAAATTTGGCGGAAATCTCGGTCAGAGCGGATGCGTAGGCTTCCTTTTCTCCGAGAAAGGCGTTATTATCGTGTCGGGCGTTGACGAGTACGGCGACGTGGTTGTAGACAGCGACAAGCTTATGGAGGACGCGCTCGAGTGCGGCGCTTCCGACTTCCTTGAGGAAGACAACATTTTCACAATATACACAGAGCCCGACGATCTTTCGGCCGTTTGCGACGCGCTCACGGAAAAGGGCTACAAGTTTGAAAGCGCGGAAAAGGCAAAGGTTCCCGCAACGTACGTTTCTCTCTCCCCCGAGGATGCCGAGAAGATGACAAAGATGCTCGACTACTTCGAGGAAGACGACGACATCGTAAACGTATACCACAACTGGGACGAAAACTGATCTTGCGGCATAAATCAAACAAGGATCCAAAATAAAACAGAAGGGTGATTGAAAAATGGAGAAAAGCAACAAGTATTCCGTAGCGTTCAACAGTATGTTTCGCGAGTACGACATCAGAGGCAGAGTTTCGGATGAAGAGCTTTGCCCCGAGAACGTTCATAAGATCGTCAGCGCATACTCGAAGTATTTGAAGGTCAGAAAGATCACTCGTGCCGTTGTCGGCTACGACAACCGTCAGTGCTCTCCGTCATTTGCCGATGCTGCCATAAAGGCCCTTATCGAGAACGGCATTGACGTATATTATATCGGTCTTGCACTTTCTCCTCTTGCGTATTTCGCGCAGCATCATCTTAAGTGCGAGGGCGCGGTTATGATCACCGCAAGCCACAACCCCGACGGCTGGTCGGGCTTCAAGCTTGCAAACGGCTATTCCAAGACTCTCGAGCCTGCCGACATCGAGGAGGTCTACTCCTTCCTCGACGCAGAATGCGAGCCCTGCGAGCCGGGCAAGTACGAGGAGGTCAACGTAAGAGATGCTTATATCGACGATATCTGCTCAAGGATCAATATGGGCCCCAAGAAGCTCCGCGTTGCTCTTGACGCATCAAACGGCGGCGCAGGCCTCTTTATCTACGAGGTGTTCCAGCGTCTTGGCTGTATGACCTTCCAGCTCAACTGCGACCCCGA
>JAFXJO010000062.1 GCA_017532185.1 Clostridia bacterium
AAAAAACGATATGCATTGAGGCTGAGAGCTTTCCCGGCAACAACTCCGTCTGGGAGTTGTTTGAGACCGATAAATGCGAAGCGGATATCAGCATTGAGTGCAAGGTTTGCGAACCTTTTCCCGAGCTTTGCGGCGAACATCGCGGCAGAGCAGGCGACTTTGAAGTTCGCGTTGACGGCGATACGGTTTACCGTTCGTTCGCAATGGGCAAATTCAACGGCGCACTCACAAAATACCGCTTTGACGATACCTCGCGCAGCGAAACATTTTTCACCGAAAGAAGCTTTCCTATATTGATGGACAGCCGCTATATGTGGAGCTCCGTTTCACTGGCTCAGCTTATCGTTGCAAAAAATGCGTTTTTTCTGCATTCCTCTTTTATCGAGGTTGGCGGCAAAGCGATTTTGTTTTCGGCAGCAAGCGGAACAGGCAAAAGCACTCAGGCGTCGCTCTGGCAAAAGCACCGCGGCGCAGAGATAATAAACGGCGATAAGGCAGGCGTTCTTGTTGAGAACGGCGTTTATGCCTGCGGCGTTCCGTTTTGCGGAACAAGCGGCATCTGCCAAAACCGCGTTATGCCTCTGGGTGCAATCGTTCTGCTCTCGCAAGCTGAATCAAACAGCGTTAGGCGATTAACGGGACTTGAAGCCTTGCAGGCTGTTTTGCGGAATATTCATCTTGACCTGCTCGCACCCGATGAACAAAGAAGAATTTTTGATTTGCTGATAGAACTGCTCTCTGTTGTGCCTGTTTATTCATTGGCTTGCACACCTGACGAAGATGCGGTTATTGCTCTTGAAAAAACGTTTGAATCCGAAGGGGTGATTTGAAACGGAAATTACCAGTAACCAATTAACGGATTTTCTGTTTGTAAAAGCAGATATCAATAAAATCCCTCTTGCAGGCTCTTTTGAACTCACGTCCAGATGCACTCTCAATTGCAAGATGTGCTATGTCCACTGTCACAGTTGCGACAAGGAGGCAATTACCCAAGAAAAAGACGCTCGGTTTTGGATCAACCTTGCAACCGAAGCCAAAAATGCAGGTATGCTTATCCTTTTGCTTACAGGCGGCGAGCCTCTGCTCAGAAAGGATTTTGATGAGATTTACATTGCCTGCAAAAAGCTCGGTCTGCTTGTTTCATTAAACACTAATGCAACGTTGGTTGACGAAGATAAAATCCGTCTTTTCAAAGAATATCCTCCCCATAAAATCAGCGTTACGCTTTACGGAGCGTCGCCCGAAACCTACGGCAAGCTCTGCGGCAATGAATCGGCATACGAAAAAGTCACCGAGTCAATCCGAAAACTCAAGGAAGCAAAAATCAACCTTAAACTTAATTACAGCATAACGCCTGATAACGTGCATGATATTCCTGCCGCAACGGCATTTGCAAAGGAGCTTGATGTTCCCGTCAAAGCGGCAAGTTATATGTTTTCGCCTGTGCGAATCAGCGGCAAAGAATACCGTCTTTCACCCCAAGAAGCGGCAAAAGCAAAGCTTGATTGGCAAAGAAATATGTTCGGTGACAAAGAGCTGATAAGGCTTATGAAATCGGATTCAACTCCTGAAGCCAACGATATTGCCTGCAGCCAAAAAATCAACTGCCGAGCTGGGCTCTCAACCTTCTGGGTAACCTGGAAAGGCGAAATGACACCCTGCGGAATGATGGCGGGACCTAATATCCCGATAACAGATTTCAACACCGCCTGGCAAACTGTTTGCGAAGAAAGAGAAAAAATCTTTCTGCCTGCCGAGTGCTCAACCTGTTCTCTCCGCAAAAAATGTGATATGTGCGCGGCGGTTTCGCTTGCCGAAACAGGCAGAAGCGATGCGGTGCCGCCATATGCATGCAAAAAAGCTCACGAATTTTCACGGATATGTGAAGAGTTTATCTCACGGCAATAATTTTCCAAATCACTCGGTTTGGAGTTTTATCATATAAGCAATTTCTGTATATAAATGGAGGTAAAAACATGAAATTATCGAAAAGAATTCTTTCTTTCGTGCTTTCGCTTGTGATGGTTGCTTCAACCTTCTTCGGTCTCATCATCATTACACCCGAGCCTGAAGCAGAAGCTGCCGCTAATCTTCCCATCACAATCGGCGGAATCACACAGCAGAGAGTTATTTCAAACTATGAATCTCTCTACAGAAGCTACCAGAAGCGTTTTTTCAAAGGTGAAGAAACAAACTGGCCCACAGACTTTGTTATTCCCGGTCTCGGCTCAGGCGATGACTATACGCCCCAGGGTATGACCTATTGGAAGGCAAAAGAGTGGATTCTCATTTCAGCTTATGACGCAGGCGGTTCAGACCCCTCCGTTATCTATGCGCTTGACGTTGTTTCAACCGAAATGGTTGCCGTTTTCAAAATCCAGAACGCCGACGGTTCAACCAACACAAGCCACGGCGGCGGTATCGCGGCATCGGAATATAACTTCTATTATGCCGATTCAGGCTCAAAAATCAGTTATTTCCCCCTTTCAGAGATGGACGTTGCTCCCGGCACATCAAAGACCATTAAGCTTAGGGACAGCATCGACCTCAACAAAGAGCTTAACGGCGTTGCAACATCTTATTGCTGCTACGACGAAGGCGTTCTCTGGACTGGTAACTTCTATATCTCCAGCGATGACAGATATAATAAAGAGTTTACAAGCGATTATAAGCAGACCCTGATGGGTTATAAGCTTGCAGGTGACAGCTCTGCCGAAGAATGGTATTATCTTAAGAACGGCTATAATCTTGTTAAGCTTAACTCCGACAGCTCCACAAATAACATTACCGAAGGCGTAACAACTTACAGAAGCTATAACGTTGACGGTGCCAATGCTGAAATCCGCGGCACTATCACAACAAGTACAGCTCTCGGCGAAATCACACCCACCTTCGCTTCAGTTTCGCTTACAGAAGGCAAGAAATATAAGATTGAGTTCATTGCCGATAACAACCTGAGCGATATGTATATGTTTGCGCCCAACGGTGGCGGTCACTGTAACGTTAAACAGTCACAAAACTCAAAAGTCACTAACCTCGGCAACGGCAAATATCATTACCAGATGATATTCACCGCAGGTCTTAAGCCTGCAGGAGCTGACTCCTTATGGCCCACAACCCAGTCAACAAGCGGAACATACACAGGTACCTACACAATCCGTTTTGACCAGGACAACGTTCCTGCAGGCGGACGCTCATTCAACATCACTGATTTCTCCATTTCAGAATACGTTGAGCCTCAGGGCTTCACTCCCGATTCAAAGTATGAGGGTATCGGCTGCCAGGGCAACCCCACTTACGTTATTCTTCTGAATATGGATAAGATTCAGTATGCTATGGTTGATAAGGGAAAAATCTATATCAGCCGTTCATGGAGCCGTACAGAATCATCAGGTCACTCAAGAGACCTTGTTATCGGCGATATCGACCTCACAATGCCCGGTAACGAAAACAGAGCAATCAACGGCAGAAACAGACCCGTTCATATTGTTAAATATGCTGACTGTATGCATTTCGGCGGTGACAAGAGCAATTCCAGCCATGATCTGAGCAAAATGCTTTACATGGGCGAGGCTCTCTGCGTTATCAACGACTACCTCTATATGTTCGGTGAAGGCGCAGGCTGGACTTATAACGGAAAAGAAGATAATAAGTGCACAGAGCCTATCGACGTTATCTGGAAGATTGACCAGTATGCAATTCAGGGTCTCACAAGACCTCACGAAGACGTTGCGTCCGTTGAATATCAGAGAGTTAATTCGTTGAGCGAACTCAACGGCTATGATGAATACATTGTTCTTTACGAATCAGCCATCAAAGACCCCATTACGCAGAGAAACATCCTTTATCTGCTTGATGCAAACGGCGGCTACGGCGATACCAAGCTTCCCAAGAAGGCAAGCGCAAGCGGCATAACAGCAGCCAACACAGGTGACACAAGAGGTATTGTCGGCTACGAAATCAGAGATTATTCCGTTGACGGCACAAAGCTCATTCTTAATGCAGAGGATGACGCAAACAAATCGCTCCACTGGCAGTTTGAATCAGGCGCATCAAATTCTCTCCGTCTTAAGAGCAGAGAGCTTTACTTTGCAAAGAACCCCTATCTCTACGTAGGCGACTCTTTGTTTGCGATGACAACAGCCGCAAGCACCACAATGAAAATCAAGGAATGGGGCAACGGCTCTTTCACAATCTACGGTAACGGTGAAAACTACTCCATCTGGTGTAACGACGGCTCCGTTCCCGCATCAGTAACCGCATACACAAACTTCTATTCAAACCACAGCCAGAGCGGTTTCGCTCCTAACTACCATAACCTTGAAGAAATTCCCGGCACTTTCCACATAACCAACAACGGTCAGCCTGCACTGCCCACCAACGAGCAGCAGTCTCTGCGCATCTATAAGCGTATTTCTGACCCCTATGCTTCATCTTACGAAACACAGGTTTACACAGACCTTCAGGCAGAACTTACTGCTGACGGCACATATAACATCACCCTCGAAACATATGCAACCAACGCTCTGCAGTATCAGCGAGTTGACCAGAGACCCACCGACTTCGTTTTCGTTGTTGACGTTTCAGGTTCAATGGACCAGCCGGACGCACAGGGTTATAACACAGATTCCGGTTGGGATCCACTTCTTATGGGTCAGGCTTGCGGCGACCAAGGTGATAGTTTCTTCAAGGACGGAGACCACTATAACACCGCTTATTCAGGTAACTATTGGTACAGATTCCCGGATGGTGAATTCGGACAGATTCACGTTGCCTTTAACAGAAAAGGCAGTTCAGGTTATCACAGAGACATTTGGCTCTGGGCAGAGCATCCTATAAACAAGAGATGCTACCGTCTTTCAAAATTTGGTTTTATGACAAAGGGTGACTTTTCAGGCGGTGCCGACTGGGATCAGGACACCGCAGCACGAATCACGGACGCAGATTTTCTTGCAAACAAGGACAGTCTCGGCTGGGTAAACGAAGCGGATGTTATAGCAGACGTTAAAGCGGATATAAACAGAACAGACTACCATAGCAACAGAAACTCTACCTCAGCAAGACGAACATATGAACTTATGCATCACCACTATTCAGATGCAGGTGTTACAGCTTCATATTACACTCAAGGCGCATGCCAGAGAATTCTCGGCGTTAAGCAGGCGATGGATAAGCTTGCCGTTAAGATTCAAAACGAAGCAACCATTTCAGGTCTTGACCACCGTATCGCAATCGTAACCTCGGGTTCTGACGGCACTTACGTTTCGGACGGACGTCCCTGGGCAAACACAGGTATTCTCACAAACAGCGGCACCTGGAAGAACTACACAGGCGGAACTTCACTTTCAACCGCAGACTATCAGTCGGTGTTCTTCAGCGCTAAAAACGCAAGCAACATCTCCACAATCAGAAACTATATCACCAATCAGTTGCCCTGCTACGGTCACTCACCCATCAACCAGGGTCTGACCCTTGCAAGTAACATCATCAATGCGCAGAAATCAGCAGGCACAACATATGACGTTAACGGTAACAGAAGCTGTGTTGTTATTGTTATTTCTGACGGCGCGGCAGGCGGCGACAACAGCGATTTTAACAACGCCACCAACGCCACCAACTGCGCAAACGATGCTATCGGCAACGGCGGTCTGAACCTCAAGAAGAACGGCGCTTATATCTTCTCCGTTCAGATTGGTAGCCAGGACTACGTTTCGGGCTTTGAAGAAACAGACTTCATGAAGTACCTTTCTTCAAAATACACCGGCTCAACCAGCATGACCAACCCCGGTCCCCTCAACACAAAGGAAAACAACTATTATATCAACGTTCCCGTCGGTTCAAGCTTCAATATTGATACGCTCACAAACAGCATTCTTAACGGAGTTGTTGCAAACGCAAACAATGCTATTGCATCGCTTAACTCAAACGCTATTCTCCGCGAGCATCTGACTGACGCTTTTGACCTTACAAACGCAACAATCACCTATAAGACTGCAACAAGCCGTTACGACGGTATCGGCAGACTTTACTTTGATGCTCCGAAAACAACAAGCGGCGTTACCGCAACAATCGATAAGAATACCAACAACATCGAGGTTACGGGCTTTGACTATTCGGCAAAGAACGTTTCAGAGTATAACTCAAAGAACGGCAGCGGCGCAAAGCTGATTATCGAAATCACAGGCGTTATCGCCGACGCTGATGCAGAGCTTCTCAACACCTCAATCAACGACACGTCAAAAACAGCTCTTTACCAGAGCAGAAGCTATATGAGCGATAATCTCGCAAACGATAAGCCTGTTAAGAGATTCCCGACCTACCACTTCTCAATTCCCGAATATACCTACTACATGGACTACGATATTCCCATGTATGATAACGACATTAACGGCACGCTCTGCTCTGTTGACTCAACCCTTCAGAAACAGTCAAACTACAAAACAGAGCTGAGCACAGGTAACATGGGTATCAAGTTTATGAACGATAATCAGGATATGATTTATACCCTTAACAGCCAGGCAGGTCTTACAGAAAAACTCTCTAAGGGCTACGTTCTTATCAAGCGTGATGACGGCTCATATGACTGGTTCCGTCTTAACATTGTTCCTGCTTCAACCGTTTATTACGAAGAGAATAAAACAGAAACACTTGACGGCACACAAAACTTCACAGAGTGGTCAGAATACGGCTCTTACGAAAACAAATTCCAGTCACTTTCAAGCAAAAACGACGTTTTCGGCAGTGATGAAACTTATTATAACAGCAAAGACCAGTTCTCACTCGGCACCAACAAAAACGTAATCGTTACATCCGAGAGCAAACGAAGCGACACTCAGACCTTTACCTTCACAGGCACCGGCTTTGACCTTATCTCTGCCTGCGGTGCAAACACAGGCATTCAGACCGTTACGGTTAAGCAGCATCAGGCTGACGGTTCAATGAAGATAGTTAAAGTGTTTATGGTTGATACTTTCTTTAACGATGCTGCCTATAAAACAATTTATCAGGTTCCCGTTGTTCAGTTCAAGGGCGATTACGGCACCTACACCGTTGAAACAACTGCCGCATACTTCACCTTCGCAGGTGCTCTCAAAACGCAGAGCGAAAACGAAGTTGAAGGCACAGATATTATTGCAACAACAGGTACTGCCGAAACCGCAATCAGCGACGCAATGTTTGCAGAGGTTGGTCTTGACGAGCTCATCGGCCAGAAAGTTGAATTCATCTGGATGGATGATAATTCAATCTTCAACGGCGGCAAGGGTGTTGAAGGCGCAACCCTCTCAACTCAGGCAGGTGAAGGCGTTGAACTTTACAACTATCTTGACGGCTTCCGTATCTATAACCCCGTTGACTATAACAGCGAATATATTTTAAGCGAACAGAACGCAACCTTCTACAGCGTTATTGAAGCAATCAGTGCAGGCGGTATGGGCGGTGACTCCTTCGCAGGCTACCTCGAAGGCGGCACAGACGGTACAGTCTTTGGCGATTACCTCACAAGCGGCGGTCCCAAATACGAAGTATATCTCAAGCCCGGCAATTCAATCGCTTTCCGCTTCAAGGCAACCGATTTCAAGAACAATTATCCCAGAGCAATGGTAAGCGTTCGTGCCGCTTCAGGCGCACCTAAAGCAAAATTTGCAAGCACCGCAGATCCCAACCACGCATATGAAACAGGTGTTCTCAGCGGTTCCGAAACTTACTACGACATCACCGACAGCGCTCTCGGCACAGGTTCTGACGGCAGCTTCATCCTGACCGTTACAAACACAGGCAGCGGTCTGCTTGCAGTTGATAATATTAAGCTTGTAAATGCAACGCTTGTTCCCTTTAGCGGTATAAGTCTCGCAGAGCTTGACGAGCTTCTTTCAACTCAGGCTGTTGAAATTAATCCCTTTGAACAGCGCGCTGAAAATCCCACGTTTGTCAATGCTCCTGCAGATGACCCCAATATCGACCCCGCCGGTTCAATCCCCGATTACGTGCCCTCTGACGATAATTCAAACGGTGACGAAGGCAAAACCGTTAACAAATTCATTGAGTTCGTAATCAACTTTATCAACAAGATTATCGAAATTATCAAAAAAGTAATCGTGCTTATTATAAGCACCGTTCAAATTGGTTAAGGAGGTAAAAAAATGAATAATTATATCAAGCCCTCCATTAAGCTTGTTGCTGAATCAGGTGCAAAATCAAGCGTATCATCTTGCTCAATGTCTGCCGATATGAATCTTATTCAGAGCATTATCGGCGGCGCCGACGCAAACGATACTTTTGGTATGGGTGAACAATGCCTGATACAGATTCCTCTCGATATGTATTGCAAGTTCACTTCAACCGAACTCGGCGCTGCACAGATTTTCTGGTCATAAACCAAATTAACTTCAAGACCTGCACGGAATCAACCGTGCAGGTCTTTTTCTTTTGCCTGTTTTGCAGAACGCTTCTGTCATATAATAAAGAAAATAATAAAATTATATAATAATATGTTGACTTAAAGTATCATTATATAGTAAAATACATAATGTGTAATTATGTATTAGTGGAGGTGCGCCATGATTGATATCCATTGCCATATTCTGCCCGGATTTGATGACGGGTCAGATAACATAGAAGAGTCTGTCAGAATGGCTCGCCTTGCTGTTGACGGCGGCACAACAGCCATCATTGCCACCCCCCACAGCAACGTTCCCGATAAATACGATAATTATTTCGGCAAGGAGTACGTTGAGACGTTTAAAGCTCTTGACGCCAGACTGAAAGAAGAAAAAATTCCGCTTAAGCTTCTGCCGGGTCACGAGGTTTTTGCCGCAAATAATTTTATCGAACTTATAAACAAAAAGAGGCTCCTTACGCTCTGCAATTCCGACTATCCGCTGATTGAGTTTGCCCATAACGAGCGTTCGGAATCTATCTATGAAAAGCTGGGACGCATCACTGCAGAAGGTCTCACCCCGATTATCGCTCACCCCGAAAGATACGCTTTCATCGCCGCTGACCCTGCAGCTCCGTTAAGGCTCAAAAAAATGGGATGCCTGCTCCAGCTCAACAAAGGCAATCTCAAAAAGAAATTCGGCAGAACCGCCTATGCAATTGCCAACTCTCTCATTGAACGCGAATATGCCGATTTTGTTGCAAGCGATGCTCACAGCCCTTATATAAGAACCCCCTACCTTGCAGACGCATACGAAATCATCAGCGAAATACGCTCCTCAAGATATGCGGAACTGCTTCTCAAAACCAACCCCGAGAAAATTATCAGAAATGAAAAAATCAATACGATGTTAAGGTGAAAATAATGAAACTTCTGAGATTTGTTGTTTTAATTGCATTTGTGTTTGTATCAATCGCTTCGGTAACCGTATTCATCAGCGAAAAGGTAAACACAGACAAAACAATACCCGTTATTAAAGTTGAGGGCGATATAATTGACGTGAGCCTCAAAGCAACCGACGAAGAGCTCCTTGCCGGTGTTACGGCTTATGACGAAAAAGACAAGGACCTCACGGATAAAATCATTATCGAATCAATCTCAAGATTCATTGAAAAAGGCGTTAGCAAGGTTATCTATACCGTTTGCGACAGCGACAACAACGTTTCAAAGGCGACCAGACTGATAAGATTCGTTGGCTATGAATCACCCAAATTCAAAGTTTCGGGCAACCTTTGCTTCTCTCTTTATGAATATATCGACATCACGGGTATGATATCTGCCGTTGACAGCCTTGAGGGTCCGATTACAAGCAACATCATCGTAACTTCGGATAACTTCTCATCATCAATTACAGGCGCTTTCTCAATCGATGCAACGGTCACGAACTCAAAGGGTGACAGCGCATCGGTCAAGCTCCCCATTATTGTTGAAGACAGACCCCTTTCCGTACCCACGATTGAGCTGAGCGAATATCTCATCTACGTTGATAAGGGGCAGAAGGTTGATTTCAGATCTTATATTGTTGATGCCCTTGACCTGAACGAACAAAGCCTTAAAAACAACGTTACGGTTGAAGCGAATATGGTTGATTTCAACACCCCCGGCACATACAATGTTCACTATTATGTTACAGATGCAAATGCACTCAGAGGTCACAGCGTTATGACCGTTGTTGTTGGAGAATGATAAGCTATGAAAAAGAATAAAATTACAATTGAATTGCACAGCCTGCTTAAGGACATAACCAAAAATTTCTGGGTTGTTATTCTCTGCTCTCTTATCGGTGCGCTCGGCTATTACCTCATTAACCACGCTTCATATAAACCGATGTATACCTCAACCGCAACCCTCTCTGTTCTTAACAGCGGCTCGGTCACCGCTTCATACGCAACCTATACCATTTCAACCGAAAAAGCAAATGTTCTTGTTAACGTTTTCACTGAACCCACAATCAAAGAGGCTGCCGCCGAATATCTTGAAATTGACAGCTTTGACGGCACGGTTTCAGCTCGCGTGCTTGACCAGACAAATTTCATTGAGCTTCAGGTAACCTCAAACCACCCCGAAAAATCTTACAGACTTCTCAACGCCATCATCAAATCACACCACAAGGTTTCGGATAAGATTTTCAGAAACGCAGGCGTAACGGTTATCAGTATGCCAACGGTTCCAATCTCACCTTCCAACTATATTTCAAACAAAGACCTCAGTCTCGTTGTTGCTGCCTGTGCAACGCTTTCGCTGGCGCTTATAATCGCGCTCTCTCTTATGAGAAACACCGTTAAAAAAGAAAGCGATTTCAATGATAAGGTTGAATCAAAGCTCATCGCAACAATCACCCATGAAGATAAGAGAATGACGCTTCGCGATATGAGACAAAAAAAGAAAAAGGGTCTGCTTATCCACAGCAACGCCTTCATCAGCCTTCGCTTTACGGAAAACTTCCATAAAATTGCCGCGAAGCTTGAACATAAGAAAAACCAGACGAACGAAAAGGTTTTTGCTATCACAAGCGTCGCTGAAAACGAAGGCAAATCAACCTGCGCTGCAAACATTGCGGTTTCACTTGCAGACAGAGGAAACAAGGTTATCCTTCTTGACCTCGACTTCAAGAAGCCTGCTCTGTATAAGATTTTCAGCGAAACAGTAAAAGAGAACGGTGAAATTTCTGATTTGCTCAGCGAAAAAATCAGCTTTGATGATTTTGCAATAAGACAGTTCAAAAAGACTTCTCTCTATCTCGCAATCAACACAAAGGCGGACTCATCTTACCGTAACTATATTGAAAGCGGCAGCATCGTGAAGCTTATCGATAACCTCAAAAAGCTGTATGATTTCATCATCATCGACACTGCTCCTCTTTCGCTTGACGCATCGGTTACCGATATTATAGGTATGGTTGATAAAACCCTTCTTATCGTAAGAACAGATACGGTTAAGGTCAGCGCAATCAACGATGCAATCACCACGGTAAGCAAAATCAGTTCGAACCTCGCAGGCTGTATTCTCAACGACCTGCATATGAACGTTCTGCCCTTCAGCTTCACAGGCAATGACCAGAGCACACGCTACGGTGGCTACAAATACGGCAAGAATTACCGCTACGGTCATTACGGAGCCTACGGCAAGCATCACAGCAATATGCCTAATTTTAATGACGATGCCCAGAGATTGCCCGAGATTTCCGATAACGAAATCTCCGAAGCAGAGGCCTTGGACTAAAATATAAAAAGAAAGATTTGATTTGAAATGAGTCATAACTCAAAAAACAATCAGACAGGCGAAAACAAAAAAGATATTTTTGTTTCGGTCTATCTCAACGATATAATCAAAGGCTTGCAAAGATTCTGGTGGGTCTGCGTTGCTGCGGCAATTCTTTTCGGCAGCTACAGCGTAATCTCCCAGAAGCTCAATTACCGTCCGCTTTATCAATCCTCCGTTACCCTCACGGTAAACACCCAGAATGCAAGCCCTGCAATAAACGGCGTTTCGGTTTATTCGTTCTATTACGATTCAACAACCGCTTCCCTGCTTTCTTCAACGTTCCCGCATATTCTTAACTGTAATCTTCTGCAGGATGCTATTTGCGAAGACCTCGGCACATCAAATTTGCCCGCAACGCTTGAGGCATCGGCGGTACCCGGTACAAATATGTTCACCCTCACGGCAACGGGAACTCACCCTGAATTGGCATATGCGGTTTTGCAATCTGCACTTGAGAATTACCCCGACGTTGCAAAATACGTTGTTGGTAACATTTCATTTGAAATTCTTAAGCAGGCTACGGTTGCAACGTCACCCTGCAACGCGGTTGATTATCCGAGCGAAGCAATTAAGGGCGCAATAGTCGGCGTTTTCTTCGGCCTGCTGTTCATCTTTATTTATATCATTCAGCGAAAAACCGTTAAAACAAAACACGATATCAAAAACAATCTCACGCTCGAGCCTCTCGCAGTTATCCCTCAGGTTTCTTTCAGAAAAAGAGCGATGCCCGGCGACAAAACCCTGCTTTTCACCAATCCCGATATCGGCAGCGGTTTCCCCGAATCCTTCCGTGTGCTGAGAAATCTCTTCACCTCATCGCTTAACGAAGGCGAAAAGATCATTATGGCAACAAGCTCCGTACCCGGCGAAGGCAAAACAACGCTTGCAACCAACCTTGCAATTTCACTTGCAGACCACAGCAAAAAAATTCTGCTTATTGACGGCGATATCCGCCACCCCAGCGTTGCTCCTCTGTTGGATATTGACCTTGATTCAATTGAATACGAAACGGTTACAGACCTTTATAAAATCGCTTATCTTGATAAATATAAGCTCCGTATCCTCATTCCCACGGCAGGAAAAGGCGAAGAGGCAGGATATTTCAACTCAGGCAATATCAAAAAGATGTTTGAAGAGTTGAGAGATGATTACGATTATATTATCGTTGACACTCCGCCTTGCGGACTTATTTCTGACGCTTTGTTTATCGCCCAGCACGCAGATGCCGCAATCTTCATCACATATCAGGATGCAGTAAGAATCAACCGAGTCAAAACAACGCTGGACAGCCTTATGTCAACAGACATCCGCATTCTCGGATGTGTGCTTAATGGTGCGGTAAGCGGCTTCTCGGGCTACGGCTACGGCTATGGCTACGGTTATGGCTACGGCTACGGCAGATACGGTTACGGTTACGGAAGATATGGCTATGGCTACGGTCATTACGGTTACGGAAGCTACGGCGACAGCCGCAAAGGAAAAAAGAAAAAGAGCCACAGAAATTCAAAACATTCCTAAATAAAGAAGTAAAGGATTTGGTTTGATTGAAGTCACCCAAGAAAACACACACCAAAAGAAAATTTCATTTTGAAACCTGGCAGATAAAAGCGATATTCCTTATGGCTTATGACGTTATGGTTATCAACGTATCGTATTTTTGGGCTCTATGGATAAGGTTTGACGGCGTCTTTTCGTCAATACCCGAAAAATATATCGACCCTTACGTTCACTTTATTCCCATTTATACGCTTATAACTCTTGTTGTTTTTTATCTCGGCAGAATGTATCACAGTGTATGGGAATATGTAAGCATAAGAGAGCTTATGCGTGCCGCCATCGGAAGCATCGCAGTTTCTGTTATTCATACGGTTCTCATAACGCTTATCTACCAGAGAATGCCGATTTCTTATTACCTCTGGGGTGCAAGCTTCCAGCTACTGCTTGTGCTTGCAGCGAGGTTTTCTTACAGAATTTTCACGGCCGTACCCCAGCT
>JAFXJO010000012.1 GCA_017532185.1 Clostridia bacterium
CAACCGTTCCGTGTGTTTAGCTTTCTTGCTCTAACAAAGCACCGAAATTAAATTAATGTAATTAATTATAAATAATAATTTAATATAGCTTATTTCATATTATTATACAAATAAATCATTAAAAAAGTATTGACAAAATGATTTATTTGTTGTAATATTAATCCAGTTAGTTGCGACTAACTTATTTATTTATCTTCGGGTTAGTTTAAACTAACGCACAATGAGGTGAATTTATGAAAACACTCAAAGACGCTAAAATCGGAAGCACCGTTACAGTTGCCAAACTTCACGGTGAAGGTGCTCTTAAAAGACGTATACTTGATATGGGAATCACAAAAGGTGTTGAAATCTTTATACGAAAAGTTGCCCCTCTCGGAGATCCTCTCGAGGTTACCGTCAGAGGTTATGAACTTTCATTAAGAAAATCCGATGCTGAAATGATTGAAATCAATTAAGCGGTTATCCGCTTTTTTAAACATTTTTGAGTTAGTGTCAACTAACTCACATGAAAGGATTACATATGGGAATCAAAATTGCGCTTGCAGGCAACCCTAATTGCGGTAAAACATTATTATTTAACGTATTGACCGGTTCGAATCAATATGTCGGAAACTGGCCAGGTGTTACAGTTGAAAAAAAAGAAGGTAAGCTTAAGGGGGAAACTGACGTTATTCTTCAGGACTTACCCGGCATTTATTCGCTTTCACCCTACACACCTGAAGAGGTTGTTACAAGGAATTATCTCGTCAACGAACATCCGGACGCTATCCTTAATATTATTGACGGCACAAATATCGAGAGAAATCTCTATCTCACAACCCAGCTTATCGACCTCGGTCACCCTGTTGTTATTGCAATAAATATGATGGATCTTGTTCGCAAAAACGGCGACAAAATCGACACCGAAATGCTTGGAAAGATCCTCAAATGCGAAGTTATTGAAATAAGTGCGCTCAAAGGAGAAGGTTGTTTTGAGGCAGCAAGAAAAGCAGTTGAGCACGCACGTAATCATAAACACACCGATATGCCCCACGTTTTCGACGGCGGCGTTGAGCACGCTCTTGCACACATTGAGGAATCTATTGAAGGTTCTGTTTCTGAAAACTATCTCAGATGGTATGCAATAAAAATGTTTGAAAGAGATGAAATGGTTCGCAAAGAGCTGAATCTCGACAAAGACTTAATGTCACATATTGAAAAACATATTTCTGACTGCGAGGCTGAACTTGACGACGATGCAGAAAGCATTATAGCCGACCAGAGATATACATATATCGGCAAAGCAGTTGATAAGGCAGTCAAAAAGAAAAGAGCAAAATACAGCATGTCTCTTTCAGACAAGATTGACAGAATCATTACTCACAGAATTTTTGCGCTCCCGATTTTTGCAGGAATCATGTTCTTGATGTATGCTATAGCAATGGGCAGTCTGCCTATTTCAATCGGCACAATGGGAACAGATTGGGCTAACGACGTTCTCTTTGGCGAATGGATTCCCAACTTGTTCGATAAACTGCTGACCTGGCTTAACGTCAGCGATTGGCTGTACGATCTTATTGTCAACGGTATACTCGCAGGTGTAGGCGCGGTTCTCGGATTCGTTCCTCAGATTCTTGTTCTTTGCTTCCTGCTTGCAATCCTTGAAGATGTTGGTTATATGTCACGAGTTGCATTTATTATGGACAGAATTCTTCGCAAATTCGGTCTTTCAGGCAAAAGCATAATTCCGATGCTTGTTGCAACAGGTTGTGGCGTTCCGGGTATTCTTGCTTCAAGAACAATCGAGCAGGAACGAGACCGTAAGATTACAATTATGACAACAGGATTCATCCCTTGCGGTGCAAAAATGCCGATTATAGGCTTGTTTGCCGGCGCTGTTTTCGGCAACTCCCCTCTCGTTGCGGTTTCAGCCTTCTTTATTGGTGTTACTGCTGTTGTCATTTCCGGTGTTATTCTCAAGAAATTCAAATCACTTGCCGGCAAACCTGCACCGTTTGTTATGGAACTTCCTTCATATCATCTTCCTTCACCCAGAAACGTATTCCGTTCAACGCTTGAAAGAGGATGGGACTTTGTTAAACGAGCATTCACGATTATTCTTCTCAGTTCAATTGTTCTCTGGTTCCTGCAGAGCTACGGTTTTACAAACGGAAGTTTCGGCGCTGTTGATAATAACAACGCATCACTTCTTTCTTCTCTCGGAAAAACACTTGCGTGGATATTCTATCCTCTCGGTTGGATGGGAGACATGGCATGGAAGGCTACAGTTGCAACTGCAACAGGTCTGATTGCAAAAGAAGAGGTTGTTATGACCTTCGGTACACTTTATAACTTCGGCGGTGAGCTGAGCGAAGCAGGCGATGAAATCTGGAAATACATCGCAAACGATTTCGGACCCGTAAGAGCTTACAGTTTTATGATATTCAATCTTCTCTGCGCTCCCTGTTTTGCCGCTATGGGTGCAATCAAACGTGAAATGGGCAACGCCAAATGGACTGCCGCTTCAATTGCATATATGTGTGCTTTTGCCTATGCAATTTCAATGATTGTTTATCAGATCGGCGGACTTTTCACAGGCGAAGCAACATTCGGAATTTTAACAGTAGCAGCTATTGCTGTTCTCATTCTTCTTACATATCTCTTTTTCAGAAAAGGTTACCGCCCTGAAGACAGCAAAACACTTGCCGCAAAAGCAAGACGCGAATAATTAAACCACAAGGAGAAAAATATGGGAGATATTATCGTTATTTTAATACTTGCAATTATAATCGGACTTATAATATTTTCATCGGTTAAAAACAGAAAAAAAGGCGGCTGTTCAGGATGCTCAAAGTGCAGCAACGCAAGCTCCTGCTGCAGTTCCAATTATAACTGTTCAAAATAAAACACTCATCTTTTCCTCTATAATATAAGTTCAAGAAACCCGACAGTCTGCAAATCGGCAAACTGTCGGGTTATCTTTTTACATCCAATCCGTTTTATCTCCGTCAACAGAAATCAAATGAGAAATATCATTCTGAAATGCAAGCTTATGCGGCTTGCTTTTTCTGAAATTAATTTTTGTAACGGACGTGTTATAAACGCAAAACTTTATATCATTTATATTCAACGCTGCTCTGATAAGAAACTGCGTGAATTCGCCGTGGGAAACTGCCGCTACCGCACAGTTTGAGTGCCTTTCAAAAAGCATATTCAGAAAGCGATTCGCTCTTGCTTCGCATTCTGAATCAGATTCGTTATAAATCCCGAAACCCTTCTCCGTTACGCAAACATCTTTTTCACAAAGTAACGGTTCAAAAAACACTTTAGAATTACAAGCGTTAACCGTTGGCATTGCGGTGCTGATTGCCCTTTCAAGCGGACTTGAATAAACCGCATCAAGCTTAACGGAAGACATCCTTTCGGCAAGTGCCTGGGCTTGAATTTCTCCGTGATAAGTGAGTGGAGGGTTAACGGCATCAAAAATTTTATCAGTTTCAATATTCCCCATACTTTCAGCGTGCCTAATAAGATAAAGCTGAAGAAAAACGTCGTCATTTCTCATAATTTAACCTCAAACACAATATAAATTCAAATCCCAGCAAGGAATATAAGGATGACGGCGAAGATAAAACTTATATTCGGGATTCACTGATTTTATCATAAGCGGCAGTTCAAAAATATCAGTAAACCTGTGATAAAGAGCGATGTTCAGTTTCGGTTTTTTCTCCGCAAGTGTTTTTTGCGCACCTAACAAAGCATCTTTCTCCGCGCCCTCAACATCCATCTTAATATACGTTATTTCTTTTCCGTTACAAAGTTCGTCGACAGTAACGGTTTCAATCTCTGTTCCTGATACCGCAATTGAAGATTGCCTGCCCGCAACAGAATTGAAGGAAGCTGTTCCGCTGAAAGAATAAATCGCCTTTTGAAGTGCGGTAACATTAGGCATACCCTCAACGTGTTCACAAAGCTTTTTAAATGTACGCCTGTCGGGCTCAAGCGCAATTACGCTTGCATAACTGCCGCCTGAATAATGAAGAAGTTCATCAACAGTATCGCCCCTGTAAGCACCCAAATCAAGATAATGCTCGCAAGATGAAAGTTTGAGAATCTCTTCAAAAGCTTCAGATTTCGGGGTTGTAACAGCCATAAGATCAGAAATTTCGCCACCGACAATAAACTTCAAGCAACCTTCAAAAATCTTTTTAGATTCATCATCAAAAAGTTCATACGCAGCTTTAAACTTGTTTTTATATTTATCAATAAAAACTTCATTAAAAATTTCATCACCGAAAACAGGTACGCAAGGCACAAGCAGTTCATATTTATCAGCTAAAGATACAATGTGATTCATAACCTCGGGAATACAGCTTGCAAATGAAACTGCAATAATAAAATCTCCCTCAAATTCAGAAAGCTTTTTAACCGTAAACCCTCTGAATTGCTGACCTCTGACAAAATCGTCGCTCGCCGTTACACCAATGATAGGTATTTCAAGCCGAATAAGTTCGTCAATAACTTTATCGGCACCGTTACCCATACCGTAAATAAGCACGCCTTTACCGCTGTTTTTAATTTTTTGCCAAGAAGAAACAGGATATTCAAGCATAATATCACCTGATAAAAAGCCGTCTGCCGCAACAGGCAAACGGCTTGGTATTATTCATTGTTTTCACTATCAAAATAAGTGCGGATAACTCTGGGCATAAGGGTACAGATAATTTCATAATTAAAGCTTCCCGCAAGCTCTCCAAGCTCTTCGGCGGAAAGGAATTCATCACCGTTTTTACCCATAATAACTACGTAGTCACCAACGTTAACACCATCAATACCCGTTATATCAATCATAATCTGGTCCATACATACTCTGCCGATAACGGGAGCGCGTTTGCCTCTGATAAGAACAACGCCTTTATTTGAAAGTGCGCGCTGATAACCGTCAGCATAACCGATGCAAACAGTTGCAACCTTGCGTTTAGATGGGGCAACGTAAGTATGACCGTAGCCAACAGGTGTACCTTTGTCAATTTCTTTGATATGAATGATATGACTCATAACTTCCATTGCGGGATTAAGTGAAAGACCGTCTCTGCTCACCTCATCCGAAGGATAGAGACCGTAAAGCGAAATACCCAGTCTCACCATATCGTAATGGTCATCAAGGTCAATTATACCTGCACTGTTACAGATATGTTTAATCGGAATATCAACACCGAATTCCTCAAGCATGGCAATAAAAGCATCAAATCTGTTTTTCTGTTCTGTTGCAGAAGTTTTATCAGCACTATCTGCACAGGCATAATGGCTGAAAAGACCTTCAATAAAGATGTTATCAAGCTCACTGATTTCTTTAATTATTTCAGCACTTTCGTAACAATCTTTAAACCCTACCCTGCTCATACCGGTATCAACCGCAACATGGATAAGCGCAGTTTTGCCGAGTTTTTTTGCAGTTTCGGAGATAGTTTTTGCATCGGATAAGGAATAAACCGTTGCAGTGATGCCCAAGTCAATCATCTGCTCATACTGATAAGGACTTGTATATGAAAGAATAAGAATTGGAGTTTTTATTCCGTTTTTTCTGAGTTCAACCGCTTCAGCTATATCTGCAACCGCAAAATAATCTGCCCTGCCCTCAAGCGTTTTTGCAACGGCAACAGAGCCGTGGCCGTAACCGTCAGCTTTAACAACCGCCATAGTTTTAGTTTCAGGCGCAAGAAGTTTTTTCAATTCATCAAAATTATTTCGTATGCAAGCAAGGTTAACCCTGGCATAACTGCGGTAATAATGAAGTTTATCAATATTTTTATCCATAATAACCAACCTCTTCGGTTAATAAATAATAGCGTTAAAGCCGTTATAAATATTTAATGCAATCAAAATCACCATAACGGCAACAAAAACTTTTCTGATGATTTTATCATCATATTTTCGGTTAAACGATGAGCCGACAAAACCGCCGATAACCGCAGCAGGAAGAATGAAAAGAAGTGTTTTCCATTGATGTGCATACGGTTCAAGCCCCGCAGTTGCAAAGATAGTTATCAACTTGGAAAGCTGAGAGAAAAAGATTATTGCAACCGAATAAACTGCGGAATCTTTGACGTTCATTGAAAAAAACAAGGTTAAAACGGCAACGTTTATCGGACCGCCGCCTATTCCGAGAAAGGAGGCAAAAAAGCCAAGCATAAGACCGACAAGCAGAATTGCAAACTTGTTCTTTATTTCAAAAGAAAAACTGCACTTGCTTACATAAATACTAACCGCTGTCAGCAAAGCGGCCAGCACAAACGCCTGTATGCAGCGTATTGTTTGCTGAACAATCAAAGTTCCGATATAATCCATAACCGCAGAACCGAGCCAACCGCCCGCTATTGAACCTGCCGCTATAAATATTATGATTCCGATATCAAATTTTTGCCTGCGTTTTATGCATTTACCCGTTGAAACAACAGACATGGTAAAAACCGCTGCCGCAGACAAAAAATCGACCTGCATCCTCGGTTCTTTGCCAATAAAATCAAGTACGGGTTTAATTATTACGCCGCCACCCAATCCAACAAACGCGCCGAGAGTTGTTGCAACAAGAATAACCGCAGAATAAATTGCAGTGAGCATATTATACAACTCCGATATCAGCAGTTTTTGCCGAATTTATAAATACTCTGTGATTCAATATCAAAAGTGGGAATGATAACGGGCGGCAAACCTGCGTTAACCGTCAGCGAAGAAATCATTGTTCTGGCATAAGGAAAGAGTTCCTTGAAAGTTTCAACGTGAAGAACCTCTTTCTTAACGTCGGGCTTAAAGCTGAAAATGCCGCACATAACCGCTTTGATGCGGAACTTATCTTTATTGTTTTTATCAAAAACCTCAACGGTGAATTCGCCCATACAGAGGTTATTGTTATTATATTTTACGTTATAGGTATATTTGTTTTCAAATTCAATTCTTGTGCCGTTATCGTGCTTATTGACAAACTCGATTTCGGTAGCTCTGAAGCTTTTGAAAGAAACGTTACTCATCAGATTACCTCCGCCTTCGCAATAACAATAGGAGTAACCGGCTCTGAAATTGCGTTATCATATCCGAGAACTCTTTTTACTTCAAGGAAACTGTCAACAACCTCCATACCCTCGGTAACAATACCGAAAGCGGCATATGCACCGTCAAGGCTGTATGAGCAGTCATCATAACAGATAAAAAACTGTGAAGAAGCCGAATCATAAACACCTGTTCGAGCCATGGAGATAACACCTCTCTGATGAGAAATAGTGTTCTTAATATGACCGTTGATATAGAATTCGCCGTAAATTTCATCGGCTTTATCTTCTCTGCCCGAACGTGTGGGGTCACCGCCCTGTGCCATAAATCCGGGAAGAACTCTGTGGAAGGTCAGACCGTCATAATAACCCTCGTTAACAAGTTTAAGAAAGTTTTTACAAGTAACGGGAGCATATTCAGGATAAAGTTCGACAATAAAATATGCGCCGTTTTCCATTGTAAATTTAACTCTGTCGCGGTCAGCGTTTTCATCTATTGTAACTTCTTCGCGCTCATATCCTTCGGGTACGATAAACTCGGTTATTTCAAGTTTTTCAGGCACAGCAGGTTTTGTGGGAACAGGAATTGTTGCCTGCTCAGTAGCCTCGATTTCATTCTGAGAATCAGAAGTTACACTATCATTACTTGAATTAGAATCATTTGACTTATCTTTGCTATCATCTGAACAGCCCGCAAAGACAAACATAACAGCTAAAACCAAAGCAAAAATTTTGAATAATTTATTCATAGAACACCTCAAGCGAAGCATTCGGCAAATTTGATGTTGCCGCTGATGCTGAATTTTTCTTTTGCATTTTCAGGAAGAAGGAAATAATCACCCTTTGCGATTTCTTTCTCATAACATTCACCTGTAATTTTACCCTCACCGTCAAGAACAACGTAAATTGCTGCTCCCCTGTCAAGGCTGAAATTGCCGCCGCTGAGAGTTACCATTCTGACAGAAAAACTGGTTGTGATGCTTTCATCTATCATCGATTCATAAAGCACACCGTCTTCATTGCAGATAACCTTGGGAGCAAGCGGAGCAGGATATTTTTTATCCATATCAAAGCATTCGAGCGCGCATTCTCTGGAAAGACCGAGATACATTTCTTTGTCAGAAAGCTTATAGTCGCCGCACCAGCGTTCAGGCTGAATTGTGAAATCCGTAGGCTCCTGCACCTCAAGAAGCAAACAGCCGTAGCCGATTGCGTGCACCATTTTTGCAGGGATATAAATAACGTCGCCTGCTTTGACGTCAATTGAGCAAAGAAGCTTTTCCATTGCATCGCCGCCGTTTTCGCTTGCTTCGATTGCGGCAATAAAATCGCTCATACTTGTGCCGTCTTTGAAGCCGTAAAAAATCTTTGCACCGGGTCTTGTTGCAAGAATAATCCAGCTTTCTTCCTTGCCGTATTTCGAATTAAAATACTTTTCTGAAAAAGCTTTATCGGGATGAGCCTGCACAGGCAACCTGATTGCACTGTCAAGAATTTTTGTGAGAATACCGATATCTTCTCGCTCTCCGAGAAGTTCTTTTCTGTATTTATCAACGGCTTCGCTGAGATATAAATCCGTTCCCGCAATTTTGGAAACGCCCTCATATTCGTCCGTACTGCCTTCATTGAGCGCACGCACGCTTGAAGCAACCCATTCCTCGGGATAAAAGCCGTCAGTTGAATCATCACCGAAGAAATCGGCAAAAAGCTTACCGCCTGTATAAACTCTGAAAACTCTGTTTTTTTCAAAAAAAACGGGTTTATTATAAAACATATCAATCAATCCTTATATCTGATTTTAGTGCAAGCTTCATCTATTGTTTTGCAAACACCGCCTGCAACGAGAGCCGAAAATGCCGCGCCGCAAGCAGCTTCCTCTTCGTAGAAGGGAATTTTGATTTCACAGCCGAATTTCTCAGCAACGATTCTGCGAAGTACGGAATTCTTACGTATTCCGTTGCCTGAACAAACAAGACCGCTTGCTTTTTTATCAGCCGCAGAAAACATATCATGAAGTTCCTGCACCATACCGTCAAGAGTTGCAAAAGCAAAATCGGCAGGAGTAAAACTGTTTTCTGATATACCGCTGTATGAACCTCTTAAATCGGGATTGTTACGCGTACCGCAGAAACGGCAGTCACCCGTAATTTCAGAGCTTGTTTTATTTTCAAGCATTTTGTTGAGAACAGGATAAAATGAATCTGTCTGCGCACCTGCTGCATTTGCAATTTCTCTGCAGAATTTTTCAAACATTGCGTAAGCTCTGCCGCCGCAAAGAGAACATCCTGCCGCAAGATAACGCGCGCCGTCAAACGGGCGTGTTTCAACCGACTCAGCCGTTACAGGTGTTTCTGAAAGCCAAGAAATCTGTGCACCTGTGCCAACGTTAAGTAATGCATTCTCTGTATCGCTGACCGAGCCGATAAAGCTTGCCTGGTTATCTCCGATAGCAACGCAAACAGGTACACCGTTATAATATCCGCAGCATTTAAATTCTGACGTAACCTCAGGCAATCTCGGATTGTTAACGGTAAAACGGTTATTTAAAATGTCAAAGCAACCGAGACTTGCCGCGTTAGTGATATGGCATACAGGCTTTTTATTTCCGCAAAGCTGCATAACCGCATAATCCGCTATTGTGCAAAGATAAGCAGCGTTTTCAGAAATAAGACCGTTTTCATCATTATAAAAATCCGTTGCAAGTCCGTAGCCTGCAAAACAACCGAGCGTCTGAGCATAACTTTTGCCGTCTTTATATTCTGCATTCGCCCTCGCGTCCTGCCACGTATAGAGAGGGCTGACAGCGTTACCGTCAGAATCAGTATAAACTATACCGTGCATCTGACCCGAAAAACCGATAGCAGACGCATTCACAGCATCAAGAGAATCAAGAATGCAACTAACGGTATTCATTATAACCGCAGTATCCTGAATGCGTTCGAATTCAACTTCGGTTTTTACAAAAGATTCATTAGGCAGAGAAACGGATTTTAAAATTTCTCCGCTTTCGGAATCGGCACAAACACCGCAAATACCCGTTGTGCCGATATCAATTCCAATAACTTTCACAAAGAATCCTCCACGTTCAATTTAGCAAAGTGACGTTGAATTGGGGTCAAGGCGTGTAATGATATCCTGCTGGATTGCAGGTGAAAGGTCAAGGAAATTAACAAAAGTGCCGTGAATTCTCATAATATAAACTCCGCTGGGAGCATACTTTTTGGGATCTGCAAGCACCTTGCGAAGAATCTCAGCGGTTGTAACGTTAACATAAAGATAGAAAGGCGAAACCCCTTCGTTGAGAGGATTGAAGAAAAGAGGATTAATAACCTTGTCTCTGAATTCAATGCCTTTTTCTTCTGTTGATTCTCCCTTGAAATATTTGGGGTCAATGCCAAGATGAGATGCATAACCGCCGTTCATCTTTTCAAAAGGCATCTTCATATTGGAAAGCATTCTGAAGCCGAGACCGTTTTCGGCACTGCCGTAAAGAGGGTCAACACCATAGCCAAGCATATCTCTTGAGCGTCTGCCGTCAGGAGTTGCACCAACCCAATAACCGTAAAGCAGATGGGTTGAGGGTGAGCTGAAATCAGGTCTGAAAGGATTGCCAAGATAGTTCTTTGCGTTTGCAACGATATCTGCAACCTTTGATGCGACTTCACCGGCTTCAATATCAACTTTTTCGATGTTATTGCCGAATTTATCAGCAGAAAGCAGAAATTCACGCAGGTCTTCATAACCCTTGAAATCAGCCTTAAGAGCATCAACGAGTTTGTCTTTATCTTCAGGTCTTTCGGCAAGAAGCTTATTAATTGCACTGAAACTGTCAGCAATAACCGAAACGCCGTGAATAAGGCAACCGCTTCCGTTATATTTTGTTCCCTGACGGTTAATATCTCTTGCATCAATACCGTTTTCAAGTCCGCCCATAAGGCAAGAAAGGAACGGTACTCTCTGGGTTGAAAGTGCTTTTGAAGCGCCGTTAGCAGCATCCGCCATTGCATCAACAAAGCGCTGAACGTTTTTATAGAATTCTTCTCTCACGTTTTCAAGCGAGCAGGCATCACACTCAACAAGCTTTTCGCCTGTAATAGCAGATACACCGCCTGTAAGAGTCATTTCAAGAATCTTGGGAAGATTGAGCCAGCTGTTGGTTGTGTTTGCGTTATCCTTGCCCATAATTAAAGGTTCCTGACAACCAGCAACCGAAATATCGGGCAAGTCAGAAGAATCAACGCCCTTTGAAGCAAGCACGGTAAAGAGCGAATCGTCATTAAAGAACGAAGGAGTTAATGCACCTGCTGTGAAAAGAAATCTGCCCATTTCGGCATAAAGCTTTTCGGGAGTGTTCTTATGAAGCTTAACTGAAAGAATGGGCTGAGGCAGATTCATATCGTAATATGCATCCATAAGAGCATATGTAGTGTCATTTGTAAGGTCGTTGCCGTTCTCATCTCTGCCGCTGACAATGATATTTTGAGAAATTGCCCAGCTTCTGTCTGCAACGTTGAAGAAAACAAGAAAATGTTTCAGCAGTGCCGCAGTTGTGTCTCGGTCAAGACCGTTTCTGTAAGGCTCAAAAATCCTGTCAGCATTACCGACTGAGAAAGCAAAAGGATTGGGAGTTTGTTCAAGGCACATAACCTGCCACATAAGAACGAACGACTGAATGGCTTCGCAGAGATTTTCCGCACCGTTTTCAGGAACCTTGCGAAGAGTTTTTTCAATAATCTCAAGCTGTGCTTTTCTTTCGGGCGAAGCGGTTTTTGCCTGTTCAGCGGCAATATCCGCATATCTGTTTGCAAGAATAATTGCACTTTCAAGAGCGATTGCAAAAGCTTTATAGCCGTTACCTTCTTTGCCTTCAATCTTTTTGAGCATCTCTTTAACACCGTATTTGATTGCAAAGCGGATATCGGGAATAAGATGACCTGTTACCTGCTCAAAGAAAAAGATAACTTCTTTGGTATAACATTCGTTTGCGCCGTAAACCTCACCGAGCTTAACTGCATATTCGGTTTTTGCAAATTCTGCCCTTGCTTTCGCAATTCTCTCTGCGTTAAATTCATCGTTAGGCTCAATATCGCCAAAAACTGCTGCAGGGTCGCAATAACCGCTGAATTCCTCAACCTTGAAAGTAGGGTTAATCAGCGCATAACTTCTTGCAAAAGCATCATCCTGCGTACCTGCAAAAAGCTGATAATCGCTCAGATAAAGCGGAATTGTTTTAATAATATCGCGAAGAATGAGAGCCTTTTTAACCTCTTCGTTTTCATTTTCATAAACCTTGCTAAGTTCAAGTTCTTTTTCTTTTGCAATAAACCAACCGTCAAGACGGTTGCCTGCTCTTTTTTCTGCGAAAAGAGCCTTAGCCATTTCTGTTATTTTTTTTGCATCAAGATTGTTAAACATATTATTTTCTCCTTACGTTGACACGGTTTTTAATCCGTATCTGTTGAATGTTTGCATAAAGTCATTTATTACGTCATTTCCTACAAAGCCGTTTTCAATCTGATATTTACCTAACCACTTATCCTTGCCGTATTCATGATAAGCAAGAAATTCAAAAACTGCATTTTCGGTTTTCAGTTTTGAAAAATATAATGCAAAAGCTTCCGGATTAACGTTAACACCGTTTATTACGGGAATTCTGATATGAAGCTGTCTTCCTGAATCAAGAAGCGCTTCAATATTCTTTTTAACGTTAGCAAGAGATGCACCTGTCCATTTCTTATGCTCATCTTCATCAAAATGCTTTATATCAACAATCAGATAATCAATAAATTCCGATAAATCCGAAAGCCGTGGGGATGATGCGTTTGTTTCAATACAAGTGCTGATTGAGTTTGCCTTAAGAAGCTTTAACAGCTCAAGCAATTCAGCCGCCTGCAAAGTGGCTTCACCGCCTGTGAAAGTAACACCGCCGCCATCAAAAAACATCATTTTGCTTCGCAGAATTTCATCAAGCATCTGTGAAACGGAGATTTGCTTTGCTTTAGAGTTATCAACAGGAATACTGTCTGCATTTGAACACCATTTGCACGCAAAATTACAACCTTGAAGATGGTAAACCAATCGGTTTCCCGGTCCGTCCTGCGAATAGTTAAAGCCCTTATTGAGCACCAGCAAAGTCTAAACCTCCCCATAATAATTTATTTTAAGTCTAACTCTTTTTATTTTATAAGTCAATAAAAATATTTATTATTACTAAAAAATAGAGGATTGAAATAAACATGAGGTTATGGTATGATTAATATATATTGGCGAAATGAGGTGCAGAATGAATATTATCAATTTTGAAAAGCTTGATTCAACAAGCACCTTTGTTCGTCAAAACGCCGATACGCTTCCTTTACCGTCCTTGGTTATTGCCGATTGCCAAACCGCAGGCAGAGGCAGACGCGGTAATTCATTCTATTCACCAAACGGTACAGGTCTTTACATGACACTTCTTTTTGAAGCAAAGAACGAACTGACACTCATAACCCCTGCCGCAGCAGTTGCCGTCAGCAAAGCTCTGAAAAAATTTTTCGGCATTGAGACAAAAATAAAATGGGTTAACGATATCTTTTTTAATGACAAAAAAATCTGCGGAATTCTATCAGAATGCATTATCAACAACGGCAGGCGGTTGATAGCAGTCGGCATCGGAGTCAATCTCACTACAGTTGACTTTCCCGAAAGCTTACCGCAAGCAGGCTCAATCGGTAATGATTGCAACAGAAATGAGCTTGCATCAGAAATCAGCAAAATTATTCTTGATTATTCCGAAAAGCCTGATAACGAATCAATAATTAACGAATACAGAAACCGTCTTTTTGTTATCGGTAAACAGATATCGTTTTTTGAAAACAACATTTGCCGTTATGCCACCGTAAATGATATCAATGAATTTTGCAATCTGATTGTAACCACCGCTGACGGCGAAACAAAAACATTGTCATCGGGTGAAATCTCAATTATTCTGTGAGGTAAAAATGAAAAACAAACTGTATATAATTTCCGGCGCAATTCTTACTCTAAGCGTTCTTCTCTGCGCCTGCAACAAAAATGAGACTGTCCCATCAGTAACCGCAAATGAATCTGAAACGACGTCTTACGTTACCGAAACAGCAGAACGAACGAATGCGGAAACCCAAACGGTCACATACGTTGACGAAAGCGGTTACCACGTTGTTTCGATAGTTGTTCCCGAAACCGAAAAAGAAACTGTTCCGCCGGTACCTTCACGCGCACAGACGCCTGCATATAAAACCGAAACTCTGCCGCACAATCAAGGCACAACAAAAGCTGATGCGGTTCAAAACAATGCAACTCCTTCCGCAACCGTTTCGGCTACAAAAGTTCAAAACGCAACTGAAACCCAACCTGTGACAATTCAAGAAATCACAAACGGACTCAGTCTGTTGTTTAAAACTGATGTTGTCAGCAGAGGCAACGATGCAACAATTACAGTCAGCGGTGAAACAGGAAAAGAATATACCATTGAGGTTTACAGAAACAACACTGACAAGCTTGCTTCGGATTCTCTAAAAGCAAAAAACGCAGACTCAAACGGTTTTATTTCATGGACTTTTGACACCGATAACTGTGAAAGCGGTTACAGAAAAGTAATAATCAAAGAATCAAACGGCGAAAAATATATTCAAACATCGATTAAAATAAATTAAGGAGATTTAAAATGCGAAAAGGAAGTTACAAAAGCAATTCATTCCCCCAGAGAGTATGCGATTATTTTTATGCATCAAACGGTCTGCTTTCAGATAAGGCGCTCTGCCTTGCCGCCGATGCTGACGGCACTGTTTATATCGGCACAGACAGCGGTCTGAATTTCACAAAAGCTGACGGCGCATTCGGATCATTTGCTTGTAACAGCGTAAACGTTATTTATGCTCAGGGCAAAAAAGTGTGGTTCGCTGCAGGCAAAACCGTTTATCTTTTCAGCGAAGGCAAAATAAACGAAATTCAAAGCTTTGAAGAAGAAATCAAAGGCATAAGCGGCGAAAAAGAAACAATGCTTATAACAAACAATTGCCTTTACCACTTCACAGACGGCGAATTTGTTGAATATTACGGAACAGACCTCCCCTGCGAAGGTCTTGAAATCTCAAACGGCAAGCTTATTTCTTTCTCAGGCAGATCACTTTGCATTTTTGCAGGCAAAAGAAAGCATTGGATGTGCATTTTCCCTGAGCATTCAACAATGCCCGAATTCAAAATCAACTGCGTTGCATTTGATAAAACGCTCGGCTTCATCTGGCTCGGAACTGATAAAGGTGCATTCATTTATGACGGCAGAAACGGTTGGTACGGTCATAACCAAATCAACTGCCTTCCTGAAGAAGAAATTTTTTCAATCAATCTCACCGATGACGGCAGAGTTATCCTTTCATCCGATGCAGGTCTTATAATAATCAACAACGGCGCGGCAAAATATCTGCCTGCAACAAGATGGACCTGCTGCGAAAAAGTTAATGATGCAATCGCAGTCGGAAATGATATATGGACCGCTACAGATGAAGGCGTTACAAAAATCAGCGAGAAGATGATGACTCTTGAAGAAAAAGCTGACTATTGCTTCGACCTTACAGAGAAATATTTCAAAAGAACTGACGGTTACGTTACCGGTCTTTACAACATAATAAACGGCGATATATCAACAGGTACACCGAACATTACCGATAACGACGGATTATGGACTCACACTTATCTCGGTTCTCTTTGTTATTGCTATGCCGTTACCAAAAACGAAAAAGTTCTTGAGGCTGCAAGAAAATGTATGTATGCAATGGTCAAGCTCACAAAAGTTTCAGGTCTTAAAGGCTTCACCGCAAGAGCACTGCGCTATGAGGGCGAAGAAGGCTACGGCACAATCGTTGAAGGTCAAGACTGGGCAGAATGGCACGTTGCACCCGATGGCGAATGCGAATGGCTCGGCGAAACATCAAGTGACGAGATGACAGGTCATTTCTTCGGCTTCTCACTTTACTATGATTTCTGTGCAAACAACGAAGAAAAAGCTCTTATCAAAGAAGTAATCTGCGATATTGTTGACCACATTATCGAGCATGATTACCGTCTTTGTGACGTTGACGGCAAGCCCACAACATGGGCAATATGGACTCCCTCAGAACTCAATAACAACAGTATGTGGATGTGGGAAAAATGCATTAATTCTCTTGAAATTCTCACTTTCCTAGACGTTGCTTATCATATAAGCGGCAACGAAAGATACAGAAAAGAATTTCTCCGTCTTGCAATTGATGAACATTATCTCATCAATGCCGCACAGCACAAAAAAGACGATGCAAGAATCACTCATATCGACGATAACCTCGGATTCCTTTGCACCGCAACAATCCTTCGCATAGAAAAAGATGCGGCAATAAGAAAATATCTTCTTATGGGTATGAAGCATCATTGGGAATACGAAAGAAACGAGAGATCACCGTTATTCAATCTCATTTACGGCGCGTTCACTGACGAAATGTGCGATATTGATACCGCCATCAAAGCGTTGCGCGATATGCCTCTTGATTTCACAGGAAAAAGAATGCTTAACAGCAAGCGAAGAAACCTTGTTTATGACACAGAGCAAGGACGTTGGGGTGAAGAGCCTCAACTTCTCATTCCTCTCGATTATGATGAAAAGATTTGCTATAACTATGACACCAACCCCTACGGAACCGATTGGGGCAACAACTCAAGCACCTGCTCACCGAGCTGCTATCTTCTCCCCTATTGGTTCGGCAGATACTACGGTCTTATTGAGGGATAAATATGAGTATAGGTAAAATTCTGACGTCATTCTTTTCAATCATATTGCTCCTGCTTGAACTTTTCTCGTCGCTTCTCGGCGGTGGCGGAGAAACTCCCGTACCGCCACCCACCACCGAAGAACCGCCAACTTCAATCGTAACACCGCCTGCAACCGACGTCGATTCCGAAGGCAAGTTTATTTTCACAACATACGGTTGGGGTCACGGAGTCGGAATGAGCCAGGACGGAGCAATTCAGATGGCAAATGACGGAAAAAATTATGAAGAAATTCTTCTCAATTATTATACTGACACAACTATAAAAACTGATTCTGCAACGCCCACCCATATAAAATACGGCGGCAAGAGAATTCCGATTGTTGAATATCTTTGCAGAACAGCAAAAAGAGAAATCGGTCCGAGCGCTCCTACAGAAGCGCTCAAAGCACAGATTGTTGCAATTTACACCTTTGCTAAATGGTATAGTTTTGACGTTGACGCATCGCGTCACGCTTACGATTCAACGTATAACTATGAGGGCACAAACCTTCATAAAGCTTGCCTCGATGTGCTTGATATGCAAAACGAATTATCTGTACCGTCGGCAAAATACGTTGACTACAAAGGTTCAGCCGCTTTCACCTGCTATTTCGATTCCTGTGCAGGAAAAACCACTGCAGCCGCTTCAACCTGGGGCGGTAATTATCCGTATCTTTGCGGAGGTAACCAAAGCCCTGAAAAAATTGAAATTGCAACCGCTGAATTCACCGCCGAAGAAATGAAAGCAATGATTCTTGCATATGATGGCACAATAATTCTTGAAGAGAACCCTTCACAATGGCTGAAAATCATTTCTCACGATGCTGCTTATTCATCTTCAATCGGCTACGTTGAAAAAATGAAAATAGGCAACAAAGAAATTAAAGGCAACCATTTCAGAGGCAACGTTACTCAGTATGCCATTCGCTCGCACTGCTTTAAAATGGAATATATTCCTGCATAAAAAATACCGCCCTGTGTATAATCCACAAGGCGGTTGATTTTTATTCTGCCATCTTTACAAGCGTTTCGCCCGTCAGACGGTACGTTGTCCATATATCCATCGGTTTTGCACCAAGAGAGAGATAAAAATCTATGCTCGGCTTATTCCAATCCAAGCAAGCCCATTCAAGTCTGCCGCAACCGCGGTTGAGAGCTATGCGAGCAAGCTCTTTAAGGAGCGCTTTGCCGTAACCCTTACCTCTGAATTCAGGCATAACATATAAATCTTCAAGGTAAATCCCAGCTCTTCCGAGAAAAGTTGAAAAGTTATGAAAGTAAAGAGCAAAGCCAACCTTTCTGCCGTCTTCAACGGCAAAAATAACCTCCGCTTTTTGCTTTTCAAATATCCATTCTCTGAGCAGCTCTTCGGTTGCAACAACCTCATCGCTCATTTTTTCATATTCTGCAAGCTCATTGATAAAACGAAGAATTTCGCCGCAATCTTTTTCTGTTGCCGCGATTATCTCAAAACTCATTTGAGGTAATCCCCTTTCATTGCGCTGCTTTGCATAACAAAACCGAGTATTTGCGCCGCATTGCGCTGAAGCTCACCCATCGTTATTCCGTTATACTGACCGAGAGTCTTTAGCAAAGTACCGTCTGGCTTTTTATTGCTTACTCTGCCGCCGCCCGGCATAAGCACGTTAACGCCTGCACGTACCCTGTAAGCCTGGTCGCACATTGCGGGGAATTCAGGTGATTTGGATGAGCGCATCCACCAGTCAGTCATAATGCAACCCTCATAACCCCACTCGCCACGAAGAATTCGGGTACAGAGTTCATAATGGTAATGACCCCAAACACCGTTGATTTTATTATAAGAAGTCATCAGGTTAAGGGGCTTAGCCTCTTTAACGCATATTTCAAATCCTTTAAGATAAATCTCACGAAGTGCTCTTTCGGAAACTCTTGAATCGTTATAAATTCGGTTTGTTTCCTGATTATTACAGGCGAAATGCTTCGGGCAAGCGGAAACACCGCTGCTCTGCATACCGCTGACAACGGCTGCAGCCATCTTTCCCGTGAGATACGGATCTTCCGAATAATATTCAAAGTTTCTGCCGCAAAGCGGATTTCTGTGAATGTTGATACCCGGCGCAAGAAGAACGTCGGAACCGAGGATTTTCATTTCCTTACCCACCTCGGCGTAAAGCTCTTTAGCCAATGCAGTATTCCATGAGCAGGCAATCTCCGTTCCTATGGGCATAAGTGAAGCACAGGAACTCAGGCGGATACCTGAAGGTCCGTCGGTTGTTGTTACGGGAGGAATACCCTTCTGACGCATTGATTCAAGAACGCCGCCATAAACCGCGGCATTACCCTTTGCACCAAGAGGACTGTTCATTGTGTAGTCACCTCTGCTGAGGGCTTCAAGCTCATCGGCAGAAAGAGTTGAAACAAACTGCGACATCGTAACCTTACCGTTTTTAACATCGGCAAGAGTGCAAAGCTTTGTATATCTGGGAATTACGTCAGGAATATTATCAAGAATAATCTGCTTTAAATCATAATCGGCAAGAGTAACGGTTTCATATGTAATGCCGTCGGCAGTTGCCTTCATTCTGTCAAAAGGAACAACGGGTGCGGCGGTTTGCGAAAGTTTGAGGGTAATCTCATCCTCAATCTGTGAATATGTACCGCAAAGTTCAGCGGAGCGTACGTCTGCACCGATATAGATATTATAGTCACCTTTTTCAAGGATGTATGAAAATTCTTTTACGTCATCATACGATGCCATATCAGCGATATTAAAGCAAAGTTCAACCTTTTCGCTCTCATCGGGGGCAAGCAGACCCGTTTTAGCAAACGAAACAAGCGAACGGGCTGGCTTGCCGAGTCTGCCGCAGGGAGCTTCAAAATAAACCTGCACAACCTCTTTGCCTGAATATTTACCGATATTCTTAATGTCGGCTGCAACAAATATTTTTCCGTTGTCAACCTTGAAATCGACGTTTTCATATGCAAACTGAGTATAGCTCAGACCGAAACCGAAAGGATAAAGCACTCTGTGCTTTTTAAAGGTTTCAAAGTAACGGTATCCGACATAGATATCCTCGGTATAACAGTTGAACTTTTTATCACCGAAATCATTGCAGCCGGGATAGCGTTTATAGCTTGTTGCAATGGTATCAGTCAATTTTCCGCTGGGCGAAACGTCACCCGAAAGCACGTCGGCAATGGCATTGCCGCTTTCCATACCGCTTTGCCACACATAAAGAATTGCAGAAATTCTGTCGCCGAATGCATTGATGGCACACATATCCATAATACTTCCGCAGTTAAGCAGAAGAATAACCTTTTTGAATGAAAGAGTAACCGCGTCAAGCATTGCGTGTTCTTCATCGGTCAGATAATAGCTGCCCTTTGTGAGAGTGTTTTCTCTGTCCTCACCCGCTGCTCTGCCGATAACTACAATCGCGGTGTCGGATTCCTGCGCAGCTTCAGCCGCAAGAGCATTTGAAACAGGCATTTCGTCATAGCACATCGGCCAATGTCCCCAGAATCCGTCGTCAACGGGATTTTCCTTGCACCAATTTTCATAAACAGCGGCAAGATTTTCATTGACGTTTATATTTTTATTTGCTCTTAAACCTTCAATCAGGCTGACTTTATAAGGCGCGTTAACGTCACCGCCCGAACCGTAGCCAACGTAGAAAAAGTCACGCTGAACTCTGCCGAAAACAGAAACGGTACGAGATTTATCAAGAGGCAAAGTGTTGTTATTATTTTTGAGCATAACAATGCCTTCCGCACCGATTTGACGGCAGAGCGAAATGATTTTTTCATCAGGCTGATAGCCGTTATTCTTTTTTGAACCCATATCCTGGGCTGTTGCGGCATTTGTGACGGCATTAACAACCTTGCCGACAAGTTTGTAGGCTTTCTTTTTAATGATATTCATTAACGTCACCTCACTAATTAGTCTATAAAATTAATATATCATAATATTATTTTATAGTCAACAAAAAGAAAGCTCCGCAATGCAGAGCTTTCTGATAATTCAAAGAATATAATCAATCGCAACGCTGGATTCTCTGACCGCGTGCATATGAGTTTTAACAACCGAGCAATGATAAGGGTCGTTCTGATAATCCTCAAGAGCCTTTGCATCATCAAGAATTACCTCGAGAATTAAATCATAAGAACGCTCTGAATGCAGAAAATCAATGCCCACCGCAATATCACGGATAAGAGGAACGTTGCCTTTCATTGAGAGAAGAACTTCCTTTGCTTTTTCGCAGTTTTCAACGCTGTTATCTTTCAGTTTGAAACAAACAATGTGTTTAATCATAATTATAACTCCTTAAGTATCAACCAAAAATATGCTCAAAGAAATTAACGTTATAACCTTTATCCGTAAGGTCACCGTAAACGCCCATATTATTGAAAATTGCAACGATCATACCGATAAATCTGATAATAAAATTATAGAATGCAGGCATTTTATAGCTGTGGCCGCCGTCTTTATCGGTTTTTTCAATTGTGAAAGAGCTGAAACAGGTGTCACTTTCAATAGCATATGATTTAACCGTAATTGTATTCTCGGTAAAATCAATAAGGTTAAAAATTTTGTCCTGAGTAAGATATTCAATGCCGACGTTTTCACCGAGAGAAATATCCGCATCATCTCTGGGTCTGTTGATTGAACCCGAAACCATATAAACAGTACCCTCAGGGTCGGTAACGCTGCCGCCGTTAGTTAACTCGGAAACGGTTTTATTGTTATAAAGAACGTTGGAAACGGTATAGTAATGGCTGTGACCCATAAGAACAAGGTCGATACCAAACTCATCAGCGATGGGTGCCCAGAGAATGCGAAGAAGCTCGTTTTCGCTCTCTCTGCGAGGAATTCTGCCGCCGTGAAGGTCATGATGGAACATCATCACTTTCCAGTTAACGTCAGGATTATCCTTAACCGCCTGCTTAACGAATTTTCTGTGGTCAACCATGCTCGAATTGTTGCTGTCCATAACAAGAAACAGAACGTTGTTCTTAACAAAATAATAGTTTGAACCAACGTAAGAAGAAACCGTCATTTCCTGCTGATTGGGCATATTGGAGAAAGTTTTATAATCAACACCCTTGCGGTCATGATTGCCGATTGTTGTTGCAACGGGAATACTCTTAAGGTTAGGTGTTGCCGCAAAGCCGATATATTCGCACTGCAAGCCTTCGCTAGCCTGGTCACCTGCCGAAAGAATGAGAGAAATATCTTCGTTCTTTTCAAGTGCTTTATTAACCGTAAAATCAAAATTATAAGCGGTTTCAGGAAGATGATCGGGATTTTTATCGTCATAACTTACGTGAACGTCAGTCACAAACATAGCGGTGAATGATGAATCAGCGTCAGTTTCAAAGCTGTAAATTTCTGATGAAAAATTACCGCTGACACACTGATAATAATATTTTTTACCGCTTTCAAGAGAGTCAACGGTAACTTTATTAGCATAATTTCCGCTGTAAGTTTCAACGGAATAGCCTGTGAACTTTTCCGCATTGCTCATATCCGCATTAAGCGAAAGAAGGATTTCGGGAGTTGATTCATCCTCGGAATACCACGAAAAATTGCGCTGTGAATCATCTGCACCGGGGAACATAACTATACCCGCCTGCGCCTCTTCGCTTGACCAATATTCAGCCCACGAAGATACATCTGACTGCGCAAACGATGGCATAACCGCCGTGAAAAGCATAGCAAATGCAAGAAATAAACTTAAGAATCTTTTGCTGTTTGTTTTCATTTTAATTCTCCTTTTCTGTCAGTATAAATTATAACAAGCGTACCTTTTTCAACGCTGATTTTACTTTCTTTTCCTATAAATTCATTACTAACACCAAGCGTAAACGTATTGGTTAATCTTGCATCGCTCAACTCATATTTAAGTCCTTCGATGCTGACACCCATACACACATCCGAATGAGAAAAAACAGAAATATATCCGCTGAAAGAAGCATCAAAAGTTATAAATGAGTTCTTGAGGGCAACAATTGAATAGCCGTTGCCGTGAATCAGATGCTTAAGACCTTTATCTGCAAGCGATGCGGCAAGCTGAATATTTGCAACGGTATGGTCAAGTCTTCCGCCTGTTGCACCGAAAATTTCAAACTCACTGAACCCGTTGGCAATACCCTCGCAAACAGCCGCATACATATCGGTAACATCTTTTTCCGGCTTAAGGCGTATAACGTTATCTCCCTCGGGAATTGAGCCGAGAGAATCAAAATCACCGATAAAAATATCGGCAGTCAGACCAAACTTTTTGAGATACTTTGCACCGCCGTCTGCTGAAATTATCATATCTCCGTCCTGTTTTTTTATCGGGAGCGAATCGCATTCTCCCGCGCCAACAACATAACAAACTGCCATAAACACTTGCCTTTCGTTTTATTGAGATATTTTACTATTTTGTAACGTTAATGTCAATAATATTGACAAGTATTGTCACTCTGATATAATAATATCGGAGTGTGATGATATGGAAAACCAAACACCTGTTAAAGAACTTGAACTTTACATAATCCGACACGGACAGAGTATGGGCAACGCAGGTTACGGCGGCAAAACAGAACTTACCGAGAAAGAAATACACGATCCTGTTCTGACAGAAAAAGGTATTATGCAGGCTGATAACGCAGGCAGATATCTGCGCGAAGTTGAGTTTGATGCCGTCATCTCAAGCGCAATGCTCAGAGCCGTTCAGACCGCAACGGAAATTCTGAAATACCAAACAAAAACCGCCACACTCAACGTTTTGCCTCTTGCCTGCGAAATGATGTTTGCACCCGATTACAAAGGTGTTACAATGGATGAAATCCGAACCGTTAACCCGAATGCCGTTCTCGCCCCAGACGTTGACCCCGATTCGCCTATGGTTTATTCCAACCTGAAAGATAATGATGAAGCAGGAACTTATGAACGAGCAAACAAGCTTCTTGAATATCTTCGCGAACATTTTAAAAGCGGCGAAAAGGTTGCGCTTGTTTCTCACGCAGCTTTAATCACTTACATAGTTTTCACTCTTATGGGTTACAGCCAAAAAGCTCCGTGCTTTGATATTGATTTTGATAACACAGGTATAACCAAAATCACTTTTTACAAAGCAGGAACAAACAAATACGGTGACACTGTTTTTTCATTCATCAACGATACTGCACATTTAAAAGAAAACGGTTTAATTTGAAAAAAGCTTGTATGAGCATCTGCCCATACAAGCTTTTTTATTAATCAAACGCTTTGAGTGAAAGGTCATCACCAGAAACCATAAATCTGGGATAATCGGGATTAACACCTGCATAAAAATCTTCGCCGTCATAAGTCATAAGCCATACGAAGAAATCGCTGTAATCGGTGCCGTAGCTGCCGCCAACGTGAGCTGCACCCTTGATGATATATGTATATTCGGGAAGAATCGCAGTTGAGAGGTCAACAACTCTGTCAGGTGAAAGATATTCAGGATTTTCAGCAACGTAATCGTCACCGAGAGTTTCACCGTAAGGTGCAACGGTTGCATAGCCTGACATCTGATAAGTTTCAAGAATACCGTCACCGTTCATTGAAGCACCCTCAAAAACAGGAATAAGAGGGGTATCATAATGAGCAACAACCGCAATCTGAACTCCGTTTTCAAGCATCTCATCAAGGAGCGCATTTCTGCCGTCAATCATTGCCCAAAGAGCCTGAACCTTGGGATATAAGTCAGGATAATCTTCAGGTTTTCCTTTCATAATAAAGTCAATCGCACCCTGTCTGTCTTCAGGCTGCACAAGACCCCAAAAAGAAAGCGTGCCACCGAAAACAGAATTAAGAACCTTATCGTTAACCATATCAACGTATTCATCAGTTATTTTGCCTGCAAGAGACGATGCAAGCTTGAATACGCCTGTATATTTAAGCACTTTCATAAGAAAATTAACAACAGGTATATCTTTTGTGCCGTCGTTTGCAATATTATAAAGAGTGTCGGGAGCAATTTCAAGCTGACCTGCAAGAAGGTCGGAGCATACCTGTGCGCCGCAGAATGTTGAAGACATAAAGCACACACGGTTAACTCTGTCATAACCGTATTCTGTCAGATAAGCAAGTGTCATAATACCGCCCATACTGCAGCAGGCAATATTAATCTTATCGTGACCTGTTTCGGCAACCATTCTTTCAACGGTTGCGTTTATTTCATCTGCAACAACAAAGGGGTCTATGCGCCAGTCATAATTGAAATAATAAGCGTGGTCACCGACCTCTTCAATCATAGCTCTTATCATACCGTATTCGCTGTCAACACCGTTCACGAAAGCCTCGTAGTTCATAGCGGCAAGCGGATACTGAATTGCACCGGTGTTATGCTTTGAAGTACCGTCGGGATTCATTTTGATATATTCAAAAATACCGCCAGCAATATCGGCAACACTTTCAACAAAAGGATCAAAACTCAGGTTAATCATACTGAGAAGAATACCTTTGACTGCATTAACAACAATGTTTTTAAGGTCTGCTCTGATTGCAGGCTGCTGAGTATCGGTTCCGACATCAGTATAAAGTCCGCCGAAATCCATACCTCTGATAACAAGAACAGGCACGTCAGTACAAGTTTCAGGATTGTGCTCTGACTGAGCATAAACAGGCAGCACACTTGAAAGAACTATAATAAGCGCAAGAATAATACCCGTAATTTTTTTCATCTTCATAACTCCTTTCATCATAAAACAACCAACTCATCGTTTATTTCTTTAATTTCTATAAGAACGGGGCGCTCAAGCGGATTCTCATTCGGCGAATGAAGAATAAGATATTTTTTACCGTTCATATCATCAAAAATCATTCCGTGACCGCCGTTTTCTTTGAATAACGGTTCAGCTTGAATCCATTTCCCGTCAATCTCACCGTTATCGGAATATGCAACTGCCTGAGTATAACCTGATTCAGTGAAAGTCGACCATATCATAAGCAGCTTTCCGCCTTTGGTTCGGTATATAAACGGACCGTCGGTTACGTATTTGTCTCTGTCCTTATCAGCCCAATAAGGCTCGGATGCTTTAAAAAGAAGAATCGGCTCACCCGCAGGAGCGCTGAGGTCCTCTTTAAGCGGCATTGCATGAATTTCACCGTCTGTAACCTGCACCCATTCGTGGCAGAAAACAATATAAGGCTTGCCGTTTTTATCAACGTAAAAAGTTCCGTCAAGGCAAAGCCAATCGCGCGGCGTTACAGCATCATCGGTAAACGGAAGAAAAGGTCCTTCGGGAGTGTCACTTTTTAATATCTGCGTACCCCTGCATCTATCCTCCGCATTGAAAGTTACAAACATATAATATCTGTCATTATATCTGTGAACTTCAGGAGCCCAGATTTCTTTATTCGCCCAGAATTTATCAGGCAAAGTGAAGCATTCAATCGGTTCGCTCCAGTTTTCAAGATCGTCACTCACATATACGTCAAGTCCATATGCCTTTGTCCATGCCGTTTCTCCCCTTGTGCCGTAAAGATAATATTTACCGTTTTCAACAAGCACAAAAGGGTCGCGGATATTTATATCACAAAATTTCATACGTCACCTCAAAAATCAACTTTGTAGTGATGAACAAAAATTCCGATGAGTTTGTTATAATCAAGAACGTGCATCACGGCTCCGTTTTCATCTTCCCAGAATGTTATACCCTCGGCTTCAACATTGTCGCCGCCAACATCTCTGACCGCGGCAACCGAAACTTCACCCGTTGAAACATCAACGGAAAGAATTCTTTTATATGTTTCATAGCCTTCGATATCGTTTGAAAGATATAAGGTGCCGTTATAAAATTCGCCGCCCTGAATGCGGTGGATTTTTTCGGAAAGCTCGATGTTATCAACATTCTTCATTCCGTCTTTTATATCGTAAACACGGATATACTCCGCATCGGTCCACTTTGAGGCATAGAGCAGACCTGTTTCTCTGTCAACGGCAAGCCACGGAATACCGTCATCATAAAGCTCGTTGGGCAAATCGTAAACCTCACCCGTCGGCTTTAAGGTTTCGCAGTCAAAAACAACAATGCAGGCATAGCATTCATCGCCGCCCTCAACGGAAGCATAGATTTTACCGTCATAATAACTGATTCCGCCGATATGATCATTGCCTCTGTCTTTGCAGACATCGGGTAAAGGATTGACTCTGCTTTTAACGATTTTCATATCATCAAACGTAAACTTTGCAAGTGCCTGCAAATTAAGAGCGGTTATGGAGCCGCTTGTATAGTAATATTCTCCGTCGGTTGTGATACCCTGACCCATAAGAAGCGCTTTTTCAAAAACAAAAACGTCCTTTGATACAAGCTCTGCATCGGGTGTTGACTTTGCAACAGGGCTTGTAATAAGAGTCAGCAAAAGAAGCGGCAAAGTCAAAACCGACCATATTTTTCTAATTATAAACATAAGAATCCTCCTGTTTGATAATATAAAAATCATAACATAATAATTTTGAAATATCAAACAGAACATCTATTTTTACGAACAAAATTATTGCAGGAATTTTGTTAACTATTTACAATTTACAAAAAATTGCACTTTTGCTATAATACTTTACATCAGTAAAGTCCAAGGGAGGATAATAATGAACAACTTAAAAAAAATTACTGCAGTCATTCTCGGCGCGATAATGCTTTTCTCCTGCGCACCGATGGCATTCGCAAGCGCTGACATTGACTATGAAATCACAAGCCCCTATGAAAACCTTGATTTCGCTGCACTCAACCAGTATAAAGCCGATCTTCATAGTCACACAACTTTCAGCGACGGCAACGAAACTCTGCCTGCGATGGTCGAAAGACACTATGAACTCGGTTTTGATATTCTTGCAATTACCGACCACGGCACAACCAGCACAGGTTATATGTCACAGCAGTTCAACGACCCTCTCAAACTCATTTCCTGGGTTAAGAACGGCGGAGTTTATAATGACGTTCTTGCAGAAAGCGGCCAAAACTCAAAAGGCATTGATTACAGAGTTGATACAGACGCCGCAACCAATGATGAATATTACATTGAAACAATAGACGGCGTTGACGGTCACGCGATGTTCCGTGTACCCTACGGTATTGAGCAGAATCCCACCTCATTCAACAACGCTCACGTCAACAGCTGGTTTGTCGATTGGGGCAACGGCGTTCTCGGCGGCACAAGCAACTATGAAACTCCTATTGCCGCAGTTGACGAAATCGGCGGTCTTTCAGTTATTAATCATCCCGGTGAATATACCAACGCAAGAGATGAAGAAACTCAGGACAGTGCATATGATGTAACAGATCCTGTTTACAATTACAAAATCAACAAATTTGCAAGTCTTCTGCTTGAATATGACACCTGTCTCGGCATTGACATCAACAGTAAGGGCGACAGCAGAACACGTTACGACAGAAAGCTCTGGGATATCCTTCTTCAAAAAATCGTTCCTCACGGCAGAAACGTTTATGCCATTGCAACAACCGACGCTCATAATCTCGGAATTGTTGACTCAGGCTACACAATGATTCTTATGGATGACCTCACCTCTGCTAATCTCAAAGACGCAATGGCAAACGGCGAATTCTATGCCGCAAGCAAATATATCGGCAATGCCTTGGAAATGGAAGCATACAAGACAATCGCAGAAAAAATTGATACGCCCGAAGCTGCTGCGCTTGTTCAGATGCTCGATACAGCTCTTTCAACAGGTGAAAAGTTCTATGCAGGCGAAGAAGCCGTTGTTCCCGTTCTTGCAGGCGTAACAATCGACGAGAACAATGACGTTATCACTCTCGAAACTGAAAACGCAGTTGTTATCCGCTGGATTGCTGACGGCAAAGAAATCGCATCAGGTTCAACAATTGACCTTGACGATTATTCAAATGAAATCGGCAGTTACGTGAGAGCAGAAATCGTTGGTGTCGGCGGCGTTATCTATACACAGGCTTTCACTCTCGATTATGAAGGCGCACCGGAAGCAGAAGAACTTGATATCCTCTTTGATTTCGGCGGCATCGTTTCCGCAATCTGCGACACAATCGTTAAGCTTCTCCCCTATATTCTTCCCCTTAAGCTTATCTACTTCATCGCAGGCGTATAATCAACAGTGAACGGAGTTCGGAAACGGACTCCGTTTTTTATGTTTATTTTACAAAAATCACCTTATGATTTCTGCCATAATCAACAACATTATCATTGACTGATATCTATATTTTGTGGTATAATAATTACAGTTCCCCAACACAAAGATTTTCTGAGTGAAAGGTTACGGCTCAAACGAAACATCGGGATAAATATACCCTTATGTCGCCGTACCCTTTCGGGTACGGCATTTTTATTTTCGGAGGTTGCTATGGAAACAAGAGTTGCAGTAATGAGCATTATTGTTGAAAATAACGAGAGCGTTGTTCAAATCAATTCTTATCTTCACGATTACGGCGAATTCATCATTGGCAGAATGGGTATTCCTTATAAAGAACGAAATATCAACATCATCAGCATTGCAATTGATGCCCCTCAAGATACGATTTCTGCTCTTTCGGGCAAAATCGGCAAACTTGACGGTGTAAGCGTCAAAACCGCTTTTTCATCGGTAATCAGCCATGAATGATATTTTTGAGTTAATCGATAAGCTTTCAAGCAAGCATTCGTTATCTCTTGAGGAATACGAAAAATTAATACTTGCCAAAAATGATGAAACAACTGAATACCTTAAGCGAAAAGCCGTCGAAACCCGTAAAAATATATACGGCAACTCCGTTTTTATCAGAGGTCTTATTGAGATAAGCAATATCTGCAAAAACGATTGTTATTATTGCGGAATCAGAGGCTCAAACAAAAGCTGTGACCGCTACCGCCTGAATATCGAAGAAATTATTGAATGTTGCAAAGAGGGATATTCTCTCGGTTTCCGCACCCTTGTTTTACAAGGCGGCGAGGACGGATATTTCAGAGATGAAATGCTTGTTGATTTAATCAGAAAAATAAAAGCTGAATGTCCCGACTGTGCAGTCACGCTCTCTCTCGGTGAAAGAAGCAAAGAAAGTTATCAAAGACTTTATGATGCGAGTGCAGACAGATATCTGCTCCGCCACGAAACAGCAACAAAGGAGCATTATCAAAAGCTTCACCCCGATAATCTCAGCTTTGAAAACCGAATGGAATGTCTAAAAAATCTTAAAGATATCGGCTTTCAGACCGGTTGCGGTTTTATGGTCGGTTCCCCTTTCCAGACCGTTTCAGATATAGCAAGAGATTTAAAATTCATTGAAGAATTCCGGCCCGATATGTGCGGTATAGGCCCGTTCATTCCGCATAAGGATACTCCGTTTGCAAATCATCCTGCAGGCTCTGCAGAGCTGACCTGCTGTCTTCTGTCAATAATACGATTAATAAAGCCGAATATTCTCCTTCCTGCAACAACAGCACTCGGCACAATAAACGCTGACGGCAGAGAAAACGGTATCAAATCAGGTGCAAACGTAATTATGCCTAACCTTTCGCCGCAGTCCGTCAGAAATAAATATATGCTCTATGACAACAAGCTTTCAGACGGCAACGAATCAGCACAAAATCTTGAAAATCTTAAAATCAAAATGCGCTCAATCGGTTATGAAGTTGTGACCGACAGAGGCGATATTATCAAATAAATTAACCTGAAAGAAGGAATAAATATGGCAGTTTATAACCCTAAATCACTCAAAGCAGAAGAATTCATCAACCACGAAGAAATTCTTGCTACTCTTGAATATGCGGAAGCCAATAAAAATAACATTGAGCTTATTGACAGCATTCTTGAAAAAGCACGTCCTCAAAAAACCGCAACAGGCTGTGTATGCAACGGTCTTTCTCACAGAGAAGCTTCCGTTCTGCTTGCTTGCGATATTCCCGAAAAGATTGAAGAAATCTATAAAATCGCAGAAGAAATCAAGCTCGCTTTCTACGGCAACAGAATTGTTATCTTCGCTCCCCTTTATCTCTCAAACTACTGCGTTAACGGTTGTGTTTATTGCCCTTATCATCTCAAAAACAAGCATATCCCCAGAAAGAAACTGACTCAGGAAGAGGTTCGCAACGAGGTTATAGCACTCCAGGATATGGGTCATAAGCGCCTCGCAATCGAATCAGGTGAAGACCCTGTTAACAACCCCATTGAATATATTCTCGAATGCATCAAAACCATTTACAGCGTAAACCACAAAAACGGTGCTATCCGCAGAGTTAACGTTAACATTGCCGCAACAACGGTTGAGAATTACCGCAAGCTCAAGGAAGCAGGCATCGGCACATATATCCTTTTCCAGGAAACATACCACAAAGAAAGCTATCTTGAGCTTCATCCCACAGGCCCCAAGCACGATTACGCTTACCATACCGAAGCAATGGACAGAGCGATGGAAGGCGGCATTGACGACGTTGGTCTCGGTGTGCTTTTCGGTCTTGAGCTTTACAAGTATGAATTTGCAGGACTTCTTATGCACGCCGAACACCTTGAAGCCGTTCACGGCGTTGGTCCTCACACAATCAGCGTACCCAGAATCAAAAAGGCTGACGATATTGACCCCACAGCATTTGATAATTCCATTTCAGACGAAACCTTTGCAAAAATCACTGCCTGCATCCGCCTTGCCGTACCTTATACAGGCATGATTATCTCCACAAGAGAATCAGAAGAAGTCAGAGGCAAGCTTCTTCGCCTCGGCATTTCACAGGTCAGCGGCGGTTCAAGAACAACAGTCGGCGGTTATACTGAAAAAATCCGTCCCCACGAAACAGAGCAGTTTGACGTTTCTGACCAGAGAACTCTCGATGAGGTTGTTCGTTGGCTTATGGAAAACGGTCATATTCCTTCATTCTGCACCGCCTGCTACAGAGAAGGCAGAACGGGCGACAGATTTATGAGCCTTTGCAAAAGCGGTCAGATTCTTAACTGCTGCCATCCAAACGCACTGATGACCCTTACCGAATATCTCGTTGACTATGCATCCGAAGAAACCAAGAAAATCGGCTACGAGATGATTGTTAAAGAACTCACAAGAGTTCCGGGCGAAAAGGTTCGCAGAATTGCGGAGCAGAATATCATCGATATAAAGAATTCAAACCGCAGAGATTTCAGATTTTAAGGTGAAATTATGGGACTTAACGAAACTGTTTCTGCCGAAAGAGTGCATATCGGCTTTTTCGGCATGAGAAACGCAGGTAAATCCAGCCTTGTTAACGCTGTTACAGGTCAGGAACTTGCCGTTGTTTCAGATATAAAAGGAACAACAACAGACCCTGTTCAGAAAGCAATGGAGCTTCTCCCCCTCGGACCTGTTGTTATAATCGACACACCCGGCATTGACGATGAAGGTGAACTGGGCGAACTCCGCATAAAAAAAGCGAAGCAGGCTCTTGCAAAAACAGATATTGCAGTGCTTGTTGTTGATTCTTCTGTCGGTCTTTGTGAAAAAGATAATGAACTCATCAAAGAATTCATTGAAAGAAAAACGCCCTATATAATCGCTTATAATAAAGCTGATATTGCCGCTTTGGAAACAGACGGCAATTCAATATCAGTAAGTGCGAAATCAGGCAAAAACATCAACGAACTAAAAGAAAGAATTGCTTCTCTCGCAAAAGGAACAACAAACGAAAAACGCATTGTTGCCGACCTTATCGAAATCGGAGATACGGTTGTTCTTGTTATTCCGATTGATGAATCTGCTCCCAAGGGAAGGCTTATTCTGCCCCAGCAGCAAACGATAAGAGATATCCTCGATTCGGGTTGCACGGCAATTTGTTGCCGCGACACAGAGCTCACGCAAACTCTTGCTTCTCTCGCAAAAAAGCCGAAGCTTGTTATTACGGACTCACAGGCATTCGGCAGAGTTTCAAAGGATGTGCCCGAGGATATTCCCCTCACATCTTTTTCAATTCTTTTTGCGAGATACAAAGGCGACCTAAAAAAGCTTGTTGAGGGTGCATCAATGCTCTCAAAGCTCAATGACGGCGACAAAATTCTTATTGCCGAGGGTTGCACCCATCACCGCCAGTGCAACGATATCGGTACCGTTAAAATGCCGCAATGGATTGAGAAATTTTCAAACACGAAACCCGAATTCAGCTTCACAAGCGGAACGCAATTCCCTGATAACCCTGAAGAATATAAGATGATTGTTCATTGCGGCGGTTGTATGCTTAATGAAAAAGAAATGCAAAGCAGACTTAAAAAAGCTGCTGATGCAGGCGTACCCGTTGTTAATTACGGCATAGCAATAGCGCATATGAACGGCATTCTGCGCAGAAGCGTTGAGCTTTTCCCCGATGTCTTAAAAATACTTGAATAATTATTCAAACAGATCCAAACAACGGCTCTGTTTTATTTTAACATTGACCTGTCAAGAGTCTGCGATTCGCTCAGCATATCCTTGGCAATGTTTGCAGCAAGCTCTGTAACTTCTTCCCAGGTAACGTCGCGGCTGTTTGCTATAAAATCAAAAAGAGCAGTCAACCTTTCGGTTAATTGCTCTCTGCTATAGTTGCTCTTTGATTTTTGAAGCAGTCTGCCTGCGTAGCGGTCAATAGCCTTTGGCGAAAGCTTGACCTTGCCTAAAGTGTTAAAACGCCTTTCAAGAACGCCAAGCACTTCCTGATACTCTTTTGTGTCAAGAATATAATCGCTTGCTTCTTCGGAGATTGAGAAATCACGCTTGGTGGAATATTTCTCTATTCCTTCTCCAGAATTCCCTCTCTCAAAGCTATTTTGCAAGCAATTGAGTAAAGCTCCGGATACTCCGCTTCCGGATGGTCTGCTATATACTGAAACATTTCCATTACCAATTCGTCCGTTTGAAGGCACCCCACTATGAACAGACCGCAAGTTGTTGGCGTTTTTAAGTCTATTAAGTATCTTGTTAAAAGTTTTTGGTCTTCTGTCATCATCCGATACAACTCTCAATTCTTTAATGTAGTCTAACACAAACGCATACTCCACAACTGCTCGCTTATCTTTTGAAGCGTAAAGTATTGTCGGGTTATTTTCATCTTCTGTGCTGTATAATGCAAAATAAGGTGTTCCGTTTCTATCATTATACAACCATTTCGTGATATTATCAAGATAATTATCGGTTTTAAAAAGCTCATTTTTGGCGATTCTTTCTATGCGGATAACTTCTGCTGCCTGCATACCTGTGTGCCATGGCCTTTTTGTAGCATACCTGATATCTTCTTGCTTTTCGTTGAAGCGTTCTGACAGAGGAACAACGTTGCCGTTATTGTCATAGGTGACAGGGTCGGAGGATTTGACTTGCGTGTTATCCAAAGCTATGTACGTTTTTGTTTTTCTGCCAAAACTTCCAACGTCTTCTTCAATTATAACGCCGTCATAACCGTTATTCTTCAGATATTCGGTGATAGCTGTTTTTGCTTCGAGTGCAAGCTCATCAACAGCCGCAGTCCATTCTTCGATTAATGAATCCTCTCTGTCA
>JAFXJO010000063.1 GCA_017532185.1 Clostridia bacterium
CATCCATGGGGATGTAACCGGCATGCTTTCTGCCGATGTCAACCTGGATTTCTGTGGGTGTGATACCCATAACAACGCCTTTGACTTTCTGGTCAGTGCTCATGCTGCTGAGTGATGCCTCAAGAGCTGCTGAAAAGTCCATTTCTTCGGTTGTCATTGCTTCAGAAGGCACCTCCTCTACCTGCAGATTTGTGGTTTCCTTTACGATTTCGGACATTTCTAAAAGTACCTCCTTAATTATTGCGGAAGGGGTTGAAGCCCCTGCCGTCACACCGATTTCGGTGCATTGGGAAAAATCTATGGTCCTGAGCTCGTGAGCTCTTTCCACCAAATATGTTTTGCAGTTTTCACTGCATACGGTCTTAAGCTTGACCGTGTTTGAACTGTGCTTACCGCCGATGACAATCATGCAGTCGCTCTTTTTTGAAAGCTCGGCTGCTTCCTCCTGTCTTTTACGGGTAGCACTGCATATTGTATCAAATATTTTTGCATTTGTACAGTATATTTTTATTTTTTCTTTTATTTTTTTCCACTCGTTTTGCGAAAAAGTTGTTTGCGAAACCGCTATAATTCCATTTCCGCAAATTTGAGGATTGCTTTTGAAAAACTCCTCTGCATCATCAGCGGTGCTGAAGATAAAATAATCGCCTTTGCAATAGCCGCAGATACCGATAACCTCGGGATGATTAGGGTCGCCGCCGATAATAACAGGCAAGTCTTGCGATGAATTTTCCTGAACGATATCGTGAATTTTTTTAACGAACGGACAGGTTGCATCGCAAACGATTGCACCGATTGCTTCAAGCTCGGAATAAACGCTTTTTTTAACGCCGTGCGCTCTGACAACAACGGTTTCGCCCGCCAACGCTTCACAAGGGCTTTCTATAACCCTCATACCCTTTGATTCAAGGTCTTCGGTTACGGTGGGATTATGGATAAGCTGACCGAGCGCAACGGCTTTACTTCCTTTTGAGACAAGGTCATATGCCATATTTACTGCTCTGTCAACGCCGAAGCAGAAGCCTGCAGTTTTGGCAAGGGTTATTCGCAATCCTGCCTCCCAGAGCTTGATGATTTCATCCATTATGTAGTTTGCGGCCTGAGTAAGATGTTCTTTAGTGCAATCGTTTCCGCCGATGTTGAGAGTTTCAAAAGGAATAAGCTTACCGATTCTTACCGTAAGCTTTGCACCTTTTTCTGTGTCGGTATCGGTAAAAATCGAAACAGGCAGAACATCAGCCTTTGCAGCTCTTGCAATAACGGAAATGCCCCTCTTGGGTCTCTTGGGCTTAAGGTCCTTTGAACGCGTACCCTCGGGAAAAATACCGAGAACGTGACCTTCTTTAACAACTCTTGCGGCATAATCAAGAGCCTTTGTGTCCACCGCGCCTCTTGCAACGGGGAAACCGTTAACTTTCTTGAAAAGATAACCTACGATTTTATTATCAAAAAGTTCTTTTTTGCCCATAAAATGGAGCTGTCTGTTTTCAATTCCGCTTGCAATAACTGCAGGGTCAAGAGCGTTTATATGGTTGGAAGCAAGAATGAAACCGCCCTCTGCCGGAACGTTTTCAAGCCCCACAAACTCAACTTTAAATCTTTTTTTATTAAGAAGAGGAGCATATTTTCTCATACGCTCATAAAGCTTGCTCGGAGTTATTTCTCTATCGTAATCGAAGCCTTTCATTGAACCTTCTCCTTTATGATGCTGATAATTTTTTCAACCTGTTTCTCAAGCGAAACACCTGTTGTGTCAAGCAAAACGCTGTCTTCAGCAGGTTTAAGTGGAGCAATCTCGCGATGAGAATCATTATAGTCTCTTTCAATCAATTCGTCAAGCACGGACTGGAAGCTGACCGTTGAACCCTTTGCCTGAAGCTCCTTATAGCGTCTTTGCGCTCTTTCTTCTGCGGAAGCGGTAAGAAAAATTTTAACCTGTGCATCGGGAAGAACAACAGTGCCGATATCTCTGCCGTCCATAATGCAGTTATTGCGCGAAGCAATATCTCTCTGCAGGTCAAAGAGGAAAGCTCTTACCTCAGGCACAGCCGAAACGTCGGATGCCGCCATTGATGCAGGAGGAGTTCTGATTTCAAACGAAACGTTTTCGCCGTTGAGAAGCACCTTCTGCTCGCCGTTTTCAAAAACAAGGTCAACAGAGATTCCATCAAGGCTTGCGGCAACAGCCGCCTTATCTTTAGTATCGATATTCTTTCTCAATGCGTTAACACCGACTGCTCTGTAGAGTGCGCCCGTATCAACATAAATATATCCCATAGCCTTTGCCGCGGCTCTGGCCGAAGTGCTTTTGCCTGCACCGCCGGGACCGTCGATTGCAACGTTGATAACCGAATTATTCATATTATACCTCCTGTGCGGCGCTTAAGCCCGCAAGTCTTCCTGTTGAAAATGCTATCTGAAGATTGAAGCCGCCCGTATATGCATCGGCATCAATCACTTCGCCTGCAAAAAACAAACCCTTCACAAGCTTTGACTCCATCGTTTTGGGATTAATCTGCGAAACGTCAACACCGCCTGACGTGATTATCGCTTCGGCAACGGGTCTGAAATCCGTTACCGTTACGGTTAGATTCTTGAGAAGAATCGCAAGATTGCGGCGTTGCTCCTTTGTGACCTGATTGACCTTTGTTGAAAGCCCGATACCGCTGAGCCTGACTATAACAGGCACAAGCTTTTTGGGAAGCAAAGAATTGAGCGCGTTGATGAAATTTCTGTTGATATTCTCTGAAAAATCACGCAGAATTCTTGCATCAAGCTGCTCAACAGTCAACGCAGGCTTGAGGTCAATTGAAATTTTATATCTGCCGCTTTCCATCTGACGCATATGTGCACTTGCGCTGAGGATAACGGGACCGGAAACACCGAAATGAGTGAAAAGCATCTCACCGAAATCGGAATAAATTTCTTTGTTGTTTTTCTTTGTGTCAATAACTTTTATCGCTATGTTGCGAAGCGAAAGACCCATAAGGTCGCTGCAGAAACCCTCATGAATTTCAAGCGGCACAAGCGATGGACGAAGCGCCGTTATCTTATGCCCTGCCTGCTTTGCAAGCTCATAACCGTCACCTGTTGAACCTGTGCCGGGATATGAAAGACCGCCTGTTGCGATTATCACCTTATCGGCAAAAATCGTTTCGCCGTCTTCGGTTTCGCAACCTTTTACAGCAGAATCCTCGATAATAAGTTTTGTTGCTCTGCCTTTAATAATATTCGCTCTTCTTCGCGCAAAATCCGTTAATGCATCCACAATCTCAACCGCATTATCGGAAACAGGAAAAACTCTGTTACCTCTTTCTGTTTTGAGGGCAACTCCCCTGCTTTCAAAAAATTCAATAACGTCGGCAGGCATAAACCTTGAGAATGCGCCGTAAAGGAATCTGCCGTTTTGCGGCACGTTTGCAATAAGAGATTCAAGGGAGTTGCAATTATTTGTAACGTTGCATCTGCCCTTGCCCGTTATCATAACTTTTCTTGCAGGGCGGTCATTACGCTCAAGCACTGTTGTTTGAACTCCCGAAGCCGCCGCAAAACCTGCCGCCATAAGACCTGCGGCACCGCCGCCGATTACCAACAAAGAGGTTTTCATTTTTTGCCCTCCCTGTCTGTGCTGTAAACTCTGTATTCATCCCAGATTTCTTCAAGCGCCTTGAGGTCGGCATAAACGTTATCCTTCTTTTCTTTTGCGCAAGCCGCAATCAGCGCATTGATAACACTCAGCGGTGCAACAAGAGAATCAACAAACGAAACCATACTGCTCTTTGCAACAAGCAGATGCGTTGCAAACTGAGCGATGGGTGATGATTCGCCGTCGGTTACCGAAATAATTGTTGCGCCCCTGCTCTGAGCGAACGAAAGAGCTTTGATGGTCTGATTGGAATATCTGGGGAAACTGATTGCAAGGCACACGTCGTCACTGCTGATTCTGAACATCTGCTCAAACAGTTCGCTCGAGGACGAGGTATCAACAAGCACAACGTCGTCATTAAGAAATCTGAAATAAAACGCGGCGAAACTTGCAATTGCCGCAGAACTGCGCACACCGAGAATATAGATTTTTTTTGCTTTGTTTATAGCTTCAACGCTGCCTGCAAAAGCTTCTCTTGAGATACTCTCACGGGTTGATTTGATAAGCTCGGCATCGGCAGAGAAAGTTTTATCAATAAAATCGCTGCCCTCATATCTGCTTGCGGCAACCTCCATACGCTGAACGCTCGTGAGATGGCTTTTAACCATTTCCTGCAGATATTTCTGAAGCTCGGGATAGCCGTCAAAACCTATGTTTGTTGCAAAACGGACAACCGTTGATTCGCTCACTCCGACTGTTTTGCCGAGGTTTGCGGCAGTCATAAACGAAGCCTTCTGATAATTACTCGTTATGAAATCGGCTATCTTTTTATGTCCCTTTGAAAGGCTCGGATAGACCGCTTCTATTTTGGTTTGAAAGTTTTCCGCCATAAAGTCACCTCTGAAGACTCATATGTAGTTTATTTTACACTATTATGTATAAATTTGCAAGCATCATTTGTTGAAAATGCAGGAAATATTTCATTATCTTTCATTGACCTTGCAGATATATTGTTGTATAATACAGTTAATTCTGTTTATCAAGGAGAAACTTTTATGGCAAACACATCAGTTTTATGGTATACCTCCCCTGCAAAAGCATGGACCCAGAGCCTGCCTATCGGCAACGGTATTCTCGGCGCAATGATTTACGGCGGAGTTGAAAAAGATCTTATCTGCCTTAACCACGACCAGCTCTGGACGGGCACACCCAGAAACACAATCCGTGAGGGTGCTCCCGAATCATATAAAAAAGCTCAGAAACTCGCTCTTGAAGGTAAGCTTCACGAAGCGCAGAAAGAGATTCAGGATAATTTCCAGAGCGTTTTCACAAACGCTTACGTTCCCCTGGGCAATATGGAAATCATTATGCAGACAAAGGGCAGAACAAAAAATTACAAACGCTCTCTTGACCTTGAAACTGCCGTTGCAACAACAGAATACACCTGCGGCAACGTTACATATAAGAAAGAATATTTTGCATCCAACCCTGCAAAAATGATTGTTATCAAACTGACCGCAAAGGGCGGCAAGATGACCTTTGAAGCTCAGTTCACCTCAAAGCTCCGCGGCTCCTGCATCGTGAACGAGCCCGATAACATCGTTTATCTTGACGGCGAATGCCCCGGCGTTCCCGACGTTGAAGGATACGAAGAAAACTTCGGTTATTCCGACGAACCCGAAAAGAGAGGTATCCGCTACAGAGGCGGCATGAAGATTGTTTCTGACGGTGAAATCCGCAGAATGGATAATCACCTTATCGTTAAGGAAGCAACATATGCTGAAATTTATTTTGCCGCTGATTGCTCTTTCAACGGCTGGGATAAGCACCCCTATCTTGAGGGCAAAGAATATAAACCTGCTGTTGACGCTGTTCTCAAACAGGATTACAGCTACGAAGCAGTCAAGGCAGCTCACCTTGCAGACTACAAAGAGCTTTATGACAGAGTAAAACTTGACCTTAAAAGCGATGATGAAGATATTCCCACGGATAAAAGACTTTGCCGTTTCAAGAGAAAGAAGAACGACGACGGTCTTATCGAGCTTGTTTATAACTACGGCAGATTTCTCTCAATCGCATCCTCAAGAGAAGGCTCACAGCCCTCAACGCTTCAGGGAATCTGGAACGATAAAACCAATCCGCCCTGGCGTTCAAATTACACCGTAAACATCAACACCGAAATGAACTATTGGCCTGTTCTTATGTGCCGTATGCCTGAGGTTAATATTCCTCTCATCGAGATGGTTAAAGACCTGAGCGTCAGCGGTGCAAAAACCGCAAAAGGTCAGTACGATGCCAAGGGTTGGGTAAGCCACCATAACGTTGACCTTTGGAGACAGTCAACACCCGTTGACGGCGATGCTCAATGGGCATTCTGGCACGGCTCTTCAGGTTGGCTCTGCGAGCACGTTTATCAGCATTATGAATACACAAATGACGTTGAATATCTCAGAAACACAGCATATCCGCTTATGAAATCCGCGGCTGAATTCTATCTCGATATTCTTGTTGAATATGAGGGCAAGCTTGTGCTTGCACCCGGCACATCGCCCGAAAACACCTTCTTTTATGAAGGCAAGCCCTCTTCCGTTGGCAAATATTCAACAATGTCCATGACCATTGCAAGAGAGCTTTTCGAAAACTGCGTCAAGGCTTGCGAAATTCTCGGCGAAGACGGCGAATTTGCCGCAACGCTCAAGGATACTCTTGCTAAGCTCGCTCCCTTCAAACTCGGCAGCGAAGGTCAGCTTCTTGAATTTGACGATGATTATCCCGAACGTGAAATTCACCACAGACACGTTTCTCACCTCTACGCCCTTCACCCCGCAAACATCATTACGGTTGACGGCACACCCGAACTTGCACAGGCTTGCCGCAAAACACTCGAACGCAGAGGCGATAACGGCACAGGCTGGAGCCTTGGATGGAAAATCAACTTCTGGGCAAGACTCTTTGACGGCGATCACGCTCTCAAGCTTATCGAGATGCAGCTTCGCCCCGTTAAGAGCGTAGGCATCAACTACACAAGAGGCGGCGGCACTTATGAAAACCTTTTCGACGCTCATCCTCCTTTCCAGATTGACGGTAACTTCGGTTTCGTAAGCGGTATCACAGAGATGCTTATGCAGAGCCGCGACGGCAGAATTTATCTTCTGCCTGCACTTCCCTCAAAGTGGAAAAACGGCAGCATCAAGGGTCTGCTTGCCAAGGGCAACGTTATTGTTGACATCGAATGGGAAAACGGCAAAATTGCAAGCTACAGCCTTGAAGGCAAGGGCAATTTCACCGTTATAATCGACGGAAAGGAAACAACCGTTTCTCTTGACGGCACAAAGAAAACGGTTAATGCATAAATGAAATTCGATCTTTACGATTTTGATAAAACGGTTTACCCCGTTGATTCTGAAACGGTGTTTCTCTTTTACTGTATTCTGCACAGACCCTATCTGATTCTTCTTGCACCGTGGCTTTTGCTGAATCTGATTCTCTTTTTTCTCGGATTCGGCGACAGCTTCAAGGGCAGATGTTTCTCGTTTCTGCGATTTGTGAACGGCGAAAAAATGGCAGAGAAATTCTGGCAGAAGCAACAAAAAAACATTTATCCGATCTTTGAAGAAAAAAACAGAAGCGGCAGACCCGTTGTTGTCTGCTCCGCTTCGCCCGAATTCTTTCTTAAGCCGATTTGCAAAAAGTACGGCGTGCATACGCTCATCGCAACCCCGATGAATCCCAAAACAGGCAGAATCAACGGCTTCAACTGCAAGGATAAGCAAAAGCCGATAAGGCTTGCAGAAACCTTGCCCGACGCCGAGTTTATCAACGTTTATTCGGATTCGCTCAAAAACGATATTCATATTTTTGAACTGGGTAAGAAATGCTTTTATGCAAACAAAGGTACGCTCACAGAAATGAGCATTGAAGAAATCAGGGCAAAAGTCAATAAATAAAACCAAGAGGATGCAACCCGAAGGCTGCATCCTCTTTTTTTATTTCAACGCAAGGTTTATTTGAAGTTTTCAACCGCACCGATGAATATCGGCATACCTGTTGAGGTATCAACGATTGCATAGATAAACGGTCTGTCAAAGGTCAGATATTCCATATCAAGCATTGCGCCTTCGGGCATCATTTCAACAACCGTTGCGGCGCCTGCCTTTGTGCCTGCTTCGTCAAAGCGGATAAAGGTGTTATGAAGCACTCTGCTGATATAGATATTACCCATCGGCGAAGTGCCGAGGTTTGTGAAATCAGCATTTGCCGAGTTGAAAGCCGTAGGCATACCCATTGCTTTTAGAGTATCGTTAAGTAAAAACTTGCAGTCAAAGCTGAATTTCGGAATACTCACATCAACGGGTTTAACTTCCGCATTATTGACGGCATTGAGGAAATCCTCACCGCTGAACGAAGCCGCCGCTTCCTTAACGCTCACGCCCTCATCGGGGAGCAAGCCCACAAACGCATATTCGCCGTCCTTATAATTTTTGATAAAACCTTTTGTTTTGCCTATTCTGACAAAATAATTTTCTTCAGACCCCATCATCGTTACGGTCTGCTTTTCACCGTTTGCGGCGGTGAACGTTTGATTCTCTCTGATGCTTGTATCATAGTATTTTTCTGCCCATTCCGCTTCAAAAAGAACGGTGTTGATGATGTAAGAAACCGCTTCGGGCGGAATTTCATCGAGCATATTTTCAATTTCGCCATCCGTATTTTCGCTGATCCAATAATTGATTTTATCTTTTGTTTCAGCATCAAAAGGCTCGCTGAAAACGTCCGCGCCATAAGCTTCAAGAGTTCTTTCAACAAAGTTTTTGTTCACCTGAAAACTGCCGTCGTTGCGAAGCCAGAGAGAATTTGCAAAGCGGAGTTCTTCGCTTGAATTTGCAGGATGAACGTAGCCACCGTAATATTTGCGCAAGTTCTCGTTTGTCATACCGAGAACTCTTTCCATTTCAGCAAGGGTTTCGCCGTTTGCGCCGTCGGTTGCCATTGAGAGCGCCGCCATAACGGAAACGGGCGAAACAAGAGAGTTATCTCCGTTTTCAAGAGCATATCTGAAAAGCTCAAAGCCGAAATCGGCGGTTGCATCGCTTATATTTTTACTTTCCCCATATCCGAGAGGGCCAAGCATTGAATCCTCATCGTTTTCTCTGCCGAGAGGCTCAAGGGTGATGTTTTTATCAGAAATATCGGTAAGCTTTTCCGTTACCTTAACAATTCCCTCGGTTACTTTATCAATAACACTTGTACCCTGTGTATCTGTCGCTTTGTTGCAGGCATAAAGGCTGAAAACAAGAGAAATTATGCAAAGAATTGCAACGAATTTTTTCATCTGATCAACTCCTTGGAGATGCAAGAATCGGATTCAATTCCGAATCAAGTTTAACAACAACATAGCTGTCCTGAGTTGTGCGGAATCCGACAGCGTATTCCTGCTTGCCGTCTGCATATCTTGTTACGGTTGCTTCTGCCGAGTCTTTTATAATATAAACTTTTTCATCTTCGGGGATTGCGCCAAGTGCCGCTTCAACGATTTCTTCGGTTGAGGGCATCGGCTTTTCGGACGGTGCAGGCATTGTTGCCTTAACCTCACCGTTATTGCCGTTATTTGCAAACTGAGTTCCCGGTTCAATAACCGCATTGCCCTGCATTGTAACAACCTCAACGCCTTCGGCAATACCTATTTCGCCCTCTGCACCGTCAACGCCGGAAACACCCTCAATTGCAATTTCAGTTACAATTATTTCTTCAGCAATTTTACTGAAGCTCTCAGGATCAACAACGTAATAATCATCAAGGTTTGTAACTTTCTCGGGATAAAGAGGTTCAACTTTCTCGTTATATCCGCCGTTAACCTCGTGATACTTACCCGAATTAACGTTTGATGCCATATTCTTTTCGCGCTCAATCTCGGTTGATTTATTTATGTTATTCTCTCCGCCAAAAATGCCTGCAGTTGCCGCTGCACCGATGCAAAGAACGGCACAGACCGCAGTTGCCGCAAAAGCCATCTGCTTTTTGCGTTTTTTCACAATTGCGTCACGTTTGCCGTAAACACCCTGAAGAAATTCTTCATTTGTTTTCATACAGGCTTACCTCCTTTTCAAGTTCTTTTCTGAGAGCTTTTTTAGCTCTGTAAACAATATTCTCCACCTGTTTTTTATTCTTCTTCATTACCTTGCCGACCTGTTCATAGCTCATACCCTCAAAATATATCAGGTGAAGCGCCGTTGAATAATCCTCCGCAATTGAACCGAGAGCTTCGTGAAGCTCCCTCGCCTGCTCTTTTTTGATAAATTCATCCTCGAGCATAGCAACATCTTGCTCATTCTCAATATATTCATACGCACACTCGGGTCTTCGGGCACATTTTCTTATGTAGCTGACGGCAAGATTTCTGCCGATTGTGAAGATATAGGTCTTGAGCGACGTTTTGAAATTATATCTTCTTTTATGCAAAAGAAGCTCAACAAAAACGTCCTGCGCCAATTCTTCGGCAACGGCAAAATTATGCACGTAACGGTTAATGAAGAAGATTAAACTGTCCTTATAGATGTCAACAACCTCACCAAAGGCGTTGTTGTCACCGTCAAGGAAACGGCGGTAGCTACTTTCACCGTTATCCATAAATTTTAACCTCCGTGTCAACACTTTCACTCATTATTCGCAAATCAAAGAAAAAACTCTCACTTAAACACAAAATTATTATAATATTTAAAATCGGAGATGTCAAAAAGGGATGTTTCACATTTTTGGTGAAACATCCCTCTCGTTTTAATATTTTCTGCTGAGCTTGCTCTCTGCCTCTTCTCTTGTGATTTTGCCTGCGTTGCAATCCGCCATAATCTGAACGTCTTTATCGTTAAGCTTATAGAATCTCCAGCAGATATATGCTATCGCACAACCGATAGCCGGAATCATAACGTAGGTGAACCAAAGAACTTCCTTGGCATGACCGGACTGTGTTGCTCCGATGCGCTGAAGATCTTCAAAGCTTTCGGCGTTATCATAATTAACCCAACCTGTTGATTTAAGACCGAGCAGGAATAAGCTGAGAGGACCTGCAACCGCAGCGGCAACTTTAACCATAAACGTCTGAATCGCAAACGTTATACCCTTTGCATCAATGCCTGATTTGTATTTGCCGTATTCTGCGCAGTCAGGTGTGAAAACAAACATAAGAACGCCGATAATCGAAACGGGAACAGCTCGGATAATATAAAGAGCAATATGAACCCAGATATTGCTGAAGCCTGCAAACCAGATAACAACGCTGATAAACACCATCATCAGCACGCAGGCGCTGTAAAGCTTCATCTTATCAACTCTTCTGATTATATGCGGAACAAGGAACGCCGCAACAGCCGCAGGAACAGCGCCGCAAGCGCCGACAACGAGCGAAAACAGAGTGTTATTGAAAAGATAGTACGAAACGAAGAGACTGAGTGTGCCGCTTATATCTGTTGCGGAATAGAAGAAATAGCCTATGTAGTAGATAAGCAGATACTTATTCTTGAACAGATATGTGAACATTCTGCGCAAAGTAAAGGTTTCTTCTTCCTCGGGAACGTGGCGTTCTTTGAGAGTTTTGAGAACGGGACACATTGTTATAAACGCAAAAATTGCTATCACAACAGCCGCCCAGCTATATCCGAAACCAACCTTTTCGCTGACAAAAACGGTGCCGACAATGGTAATAAATCCGATTCCGACACCCGCCCAGATACTTTTATATGAAAGCATCGAACTTCTCTCATCAAGATTCAGTGTCATCGCAGTAACCGAACCGTAAATCGGAACGTCGCAAAGCGTATAAACGGTATCCCTGATAAGATATGCCACCGCAAACCAGGCAAGCTTGACTGTTTCCGAAGAACCCTTGGGAATGCAGAAAAGCAAAACCGTTGCCGCAGGAGTAAGAACGGTTGAGATGCGAAGCCAGGGCAGATATTTGCCGCCTTTAAACTTCACCTTATCAAAAATCGCACCGAAGAACGCATCGTTGAGTGCATCCCAGATCTTGACCGCCGCCATAACGGCACCGGCTTTGATCATATCAACTCCGTAAAACATCAGGTATGCAACAAGATAGTTATGAAGCAAAAAGTAAATAGCATTCTGACCTGTGAAATAAAGGTAATATCCTTTTCTCTCAAGCGGCGAAGTTTCCCATCCGTCAGGAGTATATTTAAGTTTATCAATCAAAAAATTAAATTTTTCTTTCATTTTGTCCCTCCGTTATTCTTCAATCAAAACGCAAACATAAATCTGCCGCCAGGTGCAACGTCTCCGTTCTGATAGAAATCCATAATATCGCCGTCTGCCTGCATATTATCTGAAAGCTTGAAGTTAAAATGAACTTCTTCACCTTTTTCAATTCCAAGGGCGCTTCTCGGCACACTAAGCTGCATAACGTTGCCGCTGACAGTATAGCTTGCAGCACCAGTTTCTTCAAAAGCCCAGCCGCCCGTTGATTTCTCAACGGTGACAGTTGCTTCGTCAGCATTACCGCGATTTATGATATATTCAAAGCCCTCCCAGTTTGCGGAGTTACCCGTTGAATCGGTATCAATCAGAATTCTCATCCACGCAGGGTCAGTATAAGAGGTTATATTATCAACCGTTTCGATTCTGAAATAAACGTTATCGTTATCGTAGGTCACTTTAACGCTCTTGAAATCGTTGCGCATCGTGTTGTTTTCATAATGCAGACCTATCCAGCCGTCGGCATCTCTGTCACGGGTACTGCCCGTATAATGGAAATATTCGTTTGCAACTGCATCCCACTGGCTGTCTGCGCCGTTTATATCTATTGTATGACCGCCGATTGTTTCCATCGGCTTGCCAACGCCCTTGAATCTGCGCACGTTTGCAACAAGCTGATAATAATAATGGTCTTTCATCGCGCCTGCAGAGGGCTCGATATCGCGGCTGAATTCATCGCAGAACTGATCGGGAAAAGCATTTTCCGTTCCCATCCACTCATAGTGTCTGCCTGCAATCCATTCGTTCCAGCCCGTAACAAATATAAAATCGGGATCACATTCAATGGCATAATCCCATTGCTGCTGGAAGTTAAGGCCGTAAAGCATCGCGTTCTCGGTTGAACCGTCAACAGTCACCATCTCGGTGCCTTTCTGATAGGTATAGGAATAATCGCCTTTTGTGAAGCTTCTTCCCTGAACGTTGCCGCCGTTATTCATCGCAACAAGCTTACCGTCTGCCGCATTCTGGGCAACGGAAACGCACATCTGCTCGGGATTGCCGAGAAGCGAAGTGCCGTATTGCGTCTGCGGATAATCGCTGCACCAGCCCCAGGTTTCTTTTGAAATGCCGAAATCACCATCGAAATAAGTGGGATTATTTTTTCTGAAAGTGAAGAAATCATATATTTCTTTTTCAAGGGGGTTACTTGTATCAAGCGCATCTTTATGCGCCATAATCAGAGGCTTGCCCTCCCACATAAACCAGAGATGCTTATATCTTCCCTTGGAATAGATGTTTTCATATAAATCCATGAGCGAAACTCTCGCTTCGGGTGAACCGCTGAAAGGAAGCATAAACGCAATCTGCGGCACGTTAACACCCTCTGCAATGGCTTCATCGAAAACCTTGAAGAGAACCTCGTATGCAGGCTGCCAGGTAAAGCTGCCGTTTGTGCAGTCAAAAATTATAACGTCAACGCCTGCATCGGCAATCATCTCGGCGTGCTTTCTCACAACGTATTCATCAAGGTTCTGATAATAGCCGAAAAGAGGCTCGTTCCAATGGTAGGGCTTACCGTTTTCGGTGTTTTCCCATGCAGGATGGTTGAGGTCATAGAGTGCTTCGGGATACTGCTCAAGAATTTGGGTAACGTTATCCGCCTCAAAACCCGAGGCAAAATTATAATGCCACGTCCAATAGAAAAGACCGACAAATTTTTCGTTATCGGTTTCGCCGACTTCCTCATATGTTGGCAGAGTTCTGCCCAATCCGTCAACGGCAACCCAGGTATCGGGTCTTACGTCTCCGTAGACGTTTTCATTTATATTATCAGTTCCGTAAAGACGGATACTGAAAAAAGACGGCATCACAAAGAGTGAGAGCAAAAATGCCAGAACGGATTTAAAGAAAGCAACCATAGCACACCTCCGCAATTTACTGATTATATTATAAATTTCATCACGCTAAAAGTCAACCGCGCTTTATAACCAAAAAACAGGCTGCCGTTTTGGCAACCTGTTCCGTTTTCAGTTTTCTTTGTAGAGGATAAGCTCGGATGAAAGCGAGGAAGAAACATCAATTTCAATGCCTTTTGTGCAAAGCTCTCTGCCCGAAACAGTAAAGCTTTCGCCTTCATTATCAAGATAAACGGTGTATTTCTTTGATTTATCCGCACCCTTTGCTTTAAATCTGACGGTTGTTTCGCCCGAATTGACAAGAGTAAACACCGCCGCTGCTCCCCTGCTTTTATCAGGAGAAGCAATTTCAAGCACGCAGAATCCGTTTTTCTTCATCTTTTCCGTTTCAGGCGTATGATGATATATTTTTGATTCCGCAATAAACGGACGGATAAACTCCTTGTAAATTTTAACGCTGTGCTTAACAAACTCCGCCTGTTCGGAATTCATTTCGGCATCGTAAGGAGAAATAACGTTAAGCGTCATATGGGTAAGCATGGTGTTTCGCATCTGAATGCCGAGCGAGCCGTAGATATGGCAACCCATACCCGCAAAAAGGCGGTCAACCCTCTCGGGAGGCAAAGCCATTGTCATTCCGTTTGTGATATAAACAGATTCAGGTGCGCACTGGCAATCCGAAACCCAGGTATGGTTAAAGAATTTCATAATGCCTGCGTCGGTTCTGCCGCCACCGCCTGCGCAGTTTTCAAAAATCACTTCAGGAAAACGCTTTTTAAGGTTTTCATACATTCTGTAAACCGCATTGAAGTGGCGCAGATTAAGGCACTCGGGATAACCGCATCCCGTATCGCGCATATTGAAATATTCTCTGGAATCAGTGTTATAGTCAACACGGAGAAGATCGAGTTTGTATTCGGTTATAATTCTCGCAAGCTCATCTTCCGCCCACTGCGCCGCTTCGGGTACCGTGAAATCAAGAAAACGCCTTGCTTTTTCACCAAAAGCGTTATTTGCAAGCCATTCGGGATGCTCTTTTTTCACGTTGCTTAAATCGCCGAGACCTTCAATCTCAACCCACAAACCGAATTTCATTCCGTTTGCGTGGCAGTAATCAGCTATTTCACCGATGCCGTTTGGATAGCGGTCTGCATCAGGAACGTTGAGACCGTTATAATCACCCCAATAAATCTGCTTATCGGGAGGGCACACCCAACCTGCGTCAACAATAAACACCTCTGCGCCAAGCTCTGCAAAACGCTCAATGAACACCTTTGTTGATTCAACACCCATATCATGCTCCGCGCCCATACCTGCACCGACAAGTGCCTGCGAGGGGTCAGCTTCAGGCATGGTGAAAACGGTTTTCCGCACATGAGAATGCATCTGATTGACGGCATCGTCAAGTCCGCCGCTGACTAATCCGATATGCAGTTCAGGCGTTACAAACGTTTCATGGGGTGCAAGCGCATACATAGGATTATGCGAGGTTATTTCCGCTTTGAAAGCAAGGTGAGAATCGCAATCGGGCTGAGCATTATAATCAAGCGTAAATCTGCAACCGCCACTCCAGCCGAGTTGCATAAACCATATTTTGCCCAACAGATTGTTACGGATAAATATAAGAGGATGGCGGAAGCGGTCACGTCCGAAACGGGTGTCAACGCTTGTAACACCGTTCATAAGTTTATGCCAGCCGAACATTCCCTCTTTGCCCCATCTGTCGCTGTCAAAATATCCGACGGAATAAATCTCATCTGCTCTGTTATCATAGCCGAGTCTGCCTTTATCAAGGCTTTCAAGACCGCCCGCCATAATACTGAGCCTGCTGATATTTATGTATTTATCGGAAAGATTTTCAATTTCCAACCTTCGCGAAAACATTGCCGTACCGTCAAGAACGGTTATAACCTTTATTCTGACAGGCTTTATTTTACTTTCAAGAGTAATTATTGCGGTTTCGTTTTCTTCGGTTCTGACCGTCTCGAAGCCTGCAAACTCAAGACCGAAATCAAGGCTTACGCCATCCGCTTCAACGTTGAATGCAAACGGTTCTGTAAAATTGCGCTTATCGAGCCTGTTCGGAAATCCCGATAAAACGTTAAGCGGATAACCCGACGCGTTCCAGCCGCAGGCAAGAAAAGCTCCGCCGCAAAGTTGCTCCTCATAAACCGTCTCGGCACTTCTGCAGCAAAAAACAGGGTTATCTCCCTGCTGATAATATGTTCCGAAATAACCGTTTTTCATTTGATTACCACCCACATTAACAGGATTTAGCTTATTAATAAAATAAAACACAATCATCCTGTTTGTCAATGTTTTGATTTTAAAAACCTTTTGTCAACCCCATACGCTTTAAAAAGTATCATACATTTTTCTTCTTTTGTCTGCTTTTTAACGCTTTTTCGGTAATTTTGTGGATTTTGACTGTTTACTTTTATATATCTGGTAAGTTATTATTTCTGCAGATGCGGTTTTTTCGCAAAAATAAAACGGGGTATTAAAATTTATGAAAGAACAGTTATTAAATAAAATATTTGATGTAAACGAAGTTTACGAATCTCTCCACACCGTCAGAGATCTTATTGACAGCAGTGCGGAAAGATTCGGCGACAAGGCTTTTATTAAATATCTGAACGGCGACGAAATCATTGAAAAAAGCTTTTCAACTCTTCGCGAAAACAGCCTTGCTCTTTGCAGATATATCCGTTCGATCTGCCCTGACAGAATGCACATCGCAGTTGTTGGCAGAACATCATATGAATATATCACTGCTTTAACAGGCACCCTTGTCAGCGGCAACGTGTTTGTTCCCATCGCACCCACAACCTCCGCAGAAGAAGCGGTTATGCTTTTTGAAGACGGCGACGTTACCGCAATTTTTTATGAAAGCGCTTACGCTGAAACCGCAAAAAAAATCTGCGAGCAGTACGATAAACTCAAGGTAGTTGTCAATATGGGCGACTCCTCCTGGTTTGAAGATATCTATAACAGATTCGGCGCGGATTCAGAATACGCTTCTCTCTCTGAAATTGAGCTTAATCCCAAGGATTGCGCCGCTATCATTTACACATCAGGCACAACAGGCATAAGAAAGGGCGTTATGCTCTCATCAGATAATCTTATCGCCAACGTAACTTATCCCGAAATCACACTTGCAGATGATGACGTTTATCTTTCCGTGCTTCCTATGCACCACATCTTCTGCTTCTCTTGCGATTATTTCAAGCCTCTGGTTGACGGTCTGACAGTTTGCCTCAACGGCGATATTTCAAATATCGGCAAGAGCCTTGCAATTTTCCAGCCCACAACAATGCGTCTCGTGCCTATGATTTGCGAAACGCTTATCAGAAAAGTCAACATTCTCCACAAGAGATTCCCCGACCTTCGCCCCAGAGAAGTTGCCGAAAAAGTTTTCGGCAAAAACATACGCTGGATTGCAGTCGGCGGTGCATATCTTGGTCCCGGTCTTGTTGCTGAATATGAAAAATACGGCATTATGCTTCGCCAGGGCTACGGAATGACAGAAACCAGCCCAAAAATCACAACCGCTGATTTCACCGATTTCTGCAAGGATTCAAGCGGAAAAATCATCAAGAGCATTTGCGACGTTAGAATTGTTGACGGCGAAATTCAGGTCAAGGGTGCATCGGTTATGATGGGTTACTATAAGAAGCCCGAAGCTACCGCAGAGGTATTCACCGAAGACGGATATCTCAAAACAGGCGACCTCGGCAGATTCAGCCCCGACGGCAGCCACCTCTACGTTATCGGCAGAAGCAAAAACCTTATCATTCTCTCAAACGGCGAAAACATCTCTCCCGAAGAAATCGAGAAGAAGTTTGTTGACGAAAAGGTTATCAAAGAAATCATCGTCAGCGCCGAAAACGACAGAATCGTTGCAGAGATTTTCCCCGATGCTGACTTTGCCGCCGCAATGGGCATTGAAAACATTGAGGAATACCTTAAAGAAAAAGTTAAAGAAGCTAACAAAGGCGAAAAGCCTGAGAGAGAAATTGCTTCTCTCAAGCTCAGAGAAACTCCCTTCCCGAAAACAACAACCGGTAAGATAAAGAGAAAGACTGTAACATACTGATTTTTCAGAGCAAGAAAGGATACGGTAAAAATGTTTGATAAAGTTGTTGATATTATTCTTAATTACGTTGAACCCGATAACGCAATCACACCCGAAACCAACATCAAAAGCGGTCTTTGTATGTCATCCTTTGACCTTGTTTGCCTGAGCGATGAAATTCACGATGAATTCGGCGTTGTTCTCACCGCTGACGATTTCAGAGAATGCGACACAATGGGCAAACTCGTTGCTCACATCGAGAAATCAGCAAAATAAAACCACAAAAAATAAGTCAAGGCTTGCTCAGGTGACCGCCTGTGCAAGCCTTTTACTTTTTGTATTATTTATTTAAGATTAAAATAAAGCATCCACATAATTATGCTCAACGGTTGCAACGCCATCAGAGCCGATTGTTATTGTTGTTGCTCCCATAAGTTCACTTGTGAAATAAGAACCGTAGCCCGTTTTAAGAGCATAATTCAGACCGATACCTTCATAAACAATTCTGAAATCGTTTGCATGGTCGTGACCGACAAGCATATTCTTTGTGCTGCCGAGTTCTTTGCAAACAGTGAAGAAACCGTTATTAACGGGCGCGCTGAAAATTCCCTCGCCGTTTACGCCCTGTGCATCGGGTGCAAGCTCGGGAGCAAGAGTGCCGAGTTCTTCGCTGCCGTAAAACTTTTTCCAAGCATCTCTGTATTCATAAACGGGAATATGCATAATAACGGTACTTTCAACAGTTTTGCCTGCGATTTCGGAAATACCGTTAACCGCCCATTTATACCATTCAATCTGGTTTTCCCAAAGGTGGTCGTAACCATTGTATGTCGAACCGTCGTCAGCGGTATAATCGGCATTGTTATGCGTATCCATCATAAACAGAGTGTGAATAATTTTTCCGTTTTCGGTGACGTTTATGATATAGTTACCGTAACCCATATCTTCGGGACCGAATTCAAACAGGCAGTTTTCTGCCTCGCTGAGAAGATATGCCGCCCAGAATTCGCTCACGCAACCCTGACCGTCGTGGTTGCCCATTACGGGTGCCCAAGGAATGCCGTAAGCATCAACCTGCCTGATAAGCTCGATATAAGACATCGTGCCCCAAGCGTTATCGCCCGTGAGAGTAATAAGGTCAGGCTTATGCTCTTCAACAAGCTCATCAATCATCTTTGCGGTTTCAACGCCCTTTTCCGCATAGAGACGGTCATCTTCCATCTGAACGTCGGCAAGATTAAGAATAACAAAATCCTTTTCGGGGTCTTTTTCAACAACAGCATAGCAATCTTCGGTAAATTCATCGTTCACGGACCACTCTGTGAAGAAGTTGCTTTCGCCAAAGTTCATCACATATGCCGCCATAGGAGAGATAATCTGATAAAGCGAAAGGAAAAAAGATAATACGAGTTTGATTGTTGCCATATTATACCTCCGAATATTTTATAATTCCTAATTATACTTATAAATATCTGCACTGTCAACCGACAGTCTATTGAAATACAATAAAAAAGATGATATTATTATATGCAGCGAAAACAGTTTGTGAGGTGTTAAAAAATGATAAAGCTTCTTGCTGTTGATATGGACGGCACCTGCCTTGATTCAAAAAGCAGGATGAGCGAAGAAACCGTTGCCGCTTTAAAAACTGCCGCAGAGAAAGGAATAACCGTTGTTCCCACCACAGGAAGAAATCTCAATTGCCTGCCGCACCGATTACAGGCAGAAAGCTTTTACCGATACGTTATAACGTCAAACGGCGCAGGCGTTGTTGATTTAAAAGAAAACAAACGCATTTTTGATTTGCCGATTCCCTGCCCTATAGCCACAGAACTTCTGAAAAAGTGTAAAGGAAAAGGCTTCGGCACCGCGGCACATATTGACGAAGAATATTATCTTCAAGGCAAAATCTTATCGCTTGCCGGCAGATTCATTTACGGAAAAGACGCCGAGAAATCAATCTGCGTGAAAAGCATAGCCGATTTTATTGAAGAAAAGCAAAAGACCGTTGAAGAAATTCAGCTTTATTTCATAAAGCGCGGAAGTAAAGAATACATCAAAAAAATACTCGCTCCCTATTCTGAGCTGACCGCGGCATACAGCAGCATTTACGTTGAGATTTTTGCAAACGGAGCCTCAAAAGGAATTGCGCTCACAAAGCTTGCGGAAAACCTCGGAATAAGCAAAGAAGAGATTGCCTGCATCGGCGACGGTGAAAACGATATGCCGATGTTTGAAGCCTCCGGAATGAAATTTGCTATGGGCAACGCCGTTGATATTCTTAAAGAAAAAGCGGATTTTGTTTTGCCTTCCAACAACGAAAACGGAGTTGCTTACGCTGTTAACGAATACATATTGAAATGATAAAAACGGCTGTACCGATTGGTACAGCCGTTTTGCTGTTTATCAAATTTACCGTCACAGAAACCCTTATTATTCGGGAATGCCGTAATTCTCGATAACGTAATCCATATCCTTATCGCCTCTGCCCGAGAGATTGATGAGGATTGAACCCTTATCCATCGTCTTTGCAAGCTTCATGCCGAAAGCAACCGCGTGTGAGCTTTCGATAGCAGGGATAATACCCTCAAGACGTGAAAGCTTATAGAAAGCGTCGATGGTTTCTTCATCGTTGATAACGTCATATTTAACTCTGCCGAGTTCCTGAAGGAATGCGTGTTCGGGGCCTGATGAGGGATAGTCAAGACCGCTGGCAACCGAATAAACGGGTGCAGGTTCACCGTTTTCATCCTTGAGCATAATGCTGTTAAAGCCGTGCATAACGCCTTCTGTGCCGTATTTAAGGCTTGCGGCGTGGTCACCGAGTTTGGGACCTCTGCCGAGAGGCTCAACGCCGTAAATATCAACGGGGTCATTGAGGAAGCCTGCAAAAAGACCTGCAGCATTTGAACCGCCGCCAACGCAGGCAACGATTGATGAAGGCAGATGGCCTGTCATTTCAATGAACTGGTCTCTTGCTTCAATGCCGACTACGCTCTGAAAATCGCGAACCATCATCGGGAAAGGATGAGGGCCGAGAACCGAACCGATGCAGTAGATTGAATCCTTATATTCCTTGCTGTATGCGTCAAATGCGGCGTCAACAGCTTCTTTGAGAGTCTGAAGACCGTGAGTAACCTCAACAACGTTTGCGCCGAGAATCTTCATTCTTGCAACGTTGGGAGCCTGCTTTTTGATATCAACCGAGCCCATATAAATATCGCATTCAAGACCGAAATATGCGGCGGCTGTTGCAAGAGCAACACCGTGCTGACCTGCGCCTGTTTCTGCGATAACCTTTTTCTTGCCCATATATTTTGCAAGAAGAGCTTCACCCATGCAATGGTTAAGCTTGTGTGCGCCTGAATGGTTAAGGTCTTCACGCTTTGCATAAAGCTGAACCTTTCCGCCGAGAGAATCCGAAAGTCTTTCAAGATGTGTTACGGGAGTGGGTCTGCCCTGAAATTCTTTTCTGATTCTGCGAAGCTCTGCGATGAACTTTCTGGACTGGCAGATTGAATAATATGCCTCTGTGATTTCAGCCATAGCAGCCTTAAGTTTATCATCAATATAAACTCCGCCGTATTTGCCGAAATAGCCGTTTTTATCAGGATAATTGTTAAAATAAGTGTCAAAATCAACGCCGTTAAGTTTCATTGTTTTTTCCTCCGTATAATAATGTAGTGAGATTTTTGGTTTTTATTTGAGTTGAAAGCCAAGCCTCACCATCGTTTAGTTAACAAAACCATAGTTATCACCTTTGCATAAAAAATAAAAAACGCCCTTGACAGTTTTATCTGCCAAGGACGAATAAAAGCTTATCCGTGGTGCCACCTTGATTCGCCGCCAAAAGCGACGCACTTTGCGGAATACTATCATATTCCCGGCAACTGACGTGTGCCAAACGTTGCAGAATACTTTGCCAAAACTTTTTGAATTGATAATTCCATATGTGATTATTAATTAAAAAAGTTCACATTTCACTGCACCCTCAGCGGCCCATTTGATGAACTGTTTTTCGCCCGATTCTCAGCAACACGGACTCTCTGTGGAAGCATTTTTCATCTTTACTCCCGCCTCAACGGTTTAGTTAAGTTTAGCACAGTATTTGAGGCTTGTCAACAGATTTATTTTAATTTCTCGCAGGTAATTATTTCTGCGGAACATTATCTGACGTTCAGAATATAATGATATCAAACGGACAGGCGCTTTTGAATTTTTTTGCTCCCCGATTCAAAAACTGCGTTTAATTTGCGCAAAGCCTGCCAAAAATAGAATTGTAACTTAGAACTGACGGAGAGTGATAACATTGACCGTTAAACGGGGAGAAATTTATTATGCCGATTTAAGTCCCGTAATCGGCTCGGAGCAAGGCGGCACAAGACCCGTTCTTATTGTTCAGAACGACGTCGGAAACAAATTCAGTCCCACCGTGATTGCCGCCGCAATAACAAGCCAACGCTTCAAAACAAGCCTACCTACCCACATAAGAGTCAACGCCGACGGCTGCGGTCTGGCAAAGGATTCAATTGTTTTGCTCGAGCAGGTACGCACGCTCGACAAAAAGCGTCTGCGCGAAAAAATGGGAATACTCGATGAGGGCGATATGCTCAGGGTTGACAGAGCCTTATCAGTCAGCCTCGGCATCATCGCAGAATAAATTCAGGGCTGTCACTTAAACAGTGACAGCCCTTTTATAATGTTTTATATATTTATTACATTATTCTTCATCTTCCGTTGGAGCCTCATAATCAGGATTATATGACATAAGCTCGGGAACATCTTCAAAATCTTTTTCCTCAAAATATGCTTCATCAATATCATTCAGGTCGATAACACCGATAGCGTCGGATTCTTCCTCTGCAAGCAACGTTTTACCTTTTGCCAGCTTATTCTCTATATTTTTGGCATCTCCAATGCGCATAACCGCACGTTCATCGCAAATCACATAGATATCCCCGTCATCATAGCCTACGAGGTTTATATTATCGATTTTGCTATGCGTAACCGCTTCGTAAACGTTTCGGATTTCTTCATAAGCGGCATCGGTTTCTTCTTTATCGCCAAAGCTTAAAAAGCTGCCTGTTTCTGATTTTTCAGGAATATATCCCTCAATGGGAATTACCCCCTCAGGCGCTTCATCGGAAAAATCAACAACCTTAAAAGACTGATTGGTAAGAGCATATGAGCCGTTTTTGCTTTCAACTGCATAGAATATCTCTTCCGAGTCCTTATCTTTATTCAGAATATAAGCGTCATATTCGTCAAATTCGGGAATATCCTTGATATCGGATGGCTTGAAAAACGCCTTTTTCGGAACGGAAAGATTAATTATGCCGACCTGCGTTGAATCGATTTTATCCTCTTCCTCAATAACCTTTTTGCCAAGTTCAATTTTTTTATCAGTTTCGGTGCTGTCACCCAGACGCATAACAATGCGCTCCTGATAAATCAGATAAATATTGCTCCTTGACCTGACGCTGATAAGATTTACACCGTCAAGACCGCTGTCGGCAACGGCAGAGGAAATATTCTTTATAAGATTGAGCGTTGCATCAGCGCTTTCTCCCTCATTGACAAAGCTCAGAGGTTTACCCGGCTCTGCGGTAACCGGAGTTGCACCGATAACAGGTACGACTCCTTCGGGAATAACACCTGCAATTTCAAGCACCTTAAAATCGCGGTTGGTCAGCGCATAGAGTCCCTCTGATTTTTCAACCGCATATGCTTTGTCGGTTGATTCGAGCCTTATTATGATTGTATCCGGCAGTTTTCTTGAAAGCTGAACGTTGTTGGTATAGGGCAGCTTGCTCTCGATATTAACCTTTGCCTCGTCAAGGTCTGCAAAGAATATGCTTTTACCCTGCGGAATTCCGCTTGCAGCAATGATTTCTTCTTTGGTATAGAGCGTTTCGCCCTCAATTTCAAAACCGTCAACCTTGAAAACAGCAAACAGAATCACAGGGCTGAGAATAATGCACAGCACAAGCACAAACGCCGCTATAACAATTGCCAGCCTGAAGTTTCTTTTTCTTTTAAGTTTTTTAACTCTTTCCTGACGCTCCTCAGGAGAGAGGCGTCCCGAATTAACTTCTTCTATGTCCATTTTTACTCCTGCAGAAGTGCGACTCTTTTTATATCTGCTCCCAGAGCAGACAGTGTTTCTTCAAAGGCTTCGCAACCCCTGTCTATATGATGAATATTTTCAATAACCGTTTGTCCTTCTGCACCCGTTGCAGCAACCGCAAGAGCGCTTCCGCCTCTTAAGTCGCAAGCCGTTACCCTTGCGCCGTGGAGCTTTTTGACGCCCTCAACAACCGCAACGCAACAATCCTCAACTCTTATATCCGCGCCCATTTTGATAAGCTCGGGTACGTGCCTGAACCTGTTTTCAAATATCTTTTCGCTGATTATGCTTGTGCCGCTTGCCTTTGCGGCAACCGCCATAAAAAGCGCCTGCGAATCGGTTGGAAATCCCGGGTAAGGCATTGTTCGCAAAAGTCTGACTCTGCGCGGTCTTCCAAAGGATTCAACCGTCATTTCTTTTCCGTTAAAATCAAAAATACAACCTGCATTCTCAAACACGGGAATAACAGGCGCAAGATGTTCCTTTTCAACGTCTTTAACGTTTATTCTTCCGCCCGCACAGGCAACCGCCGCCATAAAAGTTGAAGCAACTATCCTGTCGGGAATAATTCTGTGCTCTGCACCGCTTATTTTACCGCCCGAAATTCGTATAACACTCTGCCCGGCACCCGTTATATTCATACCGCATTTATTGAGATATTCTGCAAGGTCAACTATTTCAGGTTCTCTTGCGGCATTTGTGATAACGGTTTCACCCTTTGCGTTCATTGCGGCAAGCATAATGTTCTCTGTTGCCCCGACACTCGGAAAATTAAGCGTTACGTGCCTGCCGAAAAGGCCGTCAGGGCATTTGCATTCCAGCATACCGCCCTCTTCGCTGATAGACGTACCCATTCTTCTCAAGGCACAAAGGTGCAGGTCAATGGGTCTTAAACCTATTTCGCATCCGCCCGGTGCGCTGACTTTTGCTTTTCCGAATCTGGCAAGCAATGCACCCAAAAAGACAATGGATGAGCGCATTTCACGCATAAGGCTGTCGGGAATTTCAAAACCGTTTACGTCAGAAGAATCAACAATAACAGTATGCCCCTTGCGCTGAACTTTACAGCCGATATGACGCAAAATCGCAATTGCCGCTTCAACGTCGCTGAGTTTCGGGCAATTATGTAAAACACTGACTCCGCCCGTTGCCGCTGAGGCTGCAAGAATAGGCAGAATGCTGTTTTTTGAACCTTGCAGCTTAACACTGCCGTGAAGCTCTCTGCCGCCGTTTATAATAATATTTTCCATAATTCACACTCCTGAGCAAAAGCAAACTCTGCTTCATTTTATTCGGGAGCGTGAAAAGTTGTGAATTATTTTATAATTTCGCAAAGGCAGGAATAAATTCTTTCCGTTGCATCAACAAGAGCCATATCCTTTGCGTTTTTGCCTATCTCGGCAAGCTTTGCTCTGTCGGCAAGCAATTCGTTAACCTTTGCTGTTAAAGCTTCAGGCGTAAGGTCCTTTTCTTCAAGAATTTCTGCCGCACCGTTATTCACAAGAGCCATCGCATTATGGAACTGATGGTTCTCGGTTACATAGGGCGAAGGAATGAGAATTGAGGGCTTACCGAGAGCCTGCAATTCGCTGAGTGTGCTTGCGCCCGAGCGACCTATAACCAGGTCGGCTGCAGGCAAGCATTTGGGAATATCAATATATTCGGTTACTCTTATATGAGAATTTTTCTTTAAATCAACGCCTTCAGCTTCAAGCTTTTCGGTGAACCAACCGCCGTTTTTGCCCGTTGCATGAAGGAACACGCAGTCGTTATCCTTATATTTATTGAGGATAAAACCGAGAACAGCATCGTTAACAGGCTTTGCGCCGAGCGAACCGCCCATTGAAAGAATGAGAGGCTTATCATCGGGGATACCAAGCTCTGCTCTTGCAAAATCTCTGTCTCCCTTGAGCAAATCTCCTCTTATGGGCAGACCGGTTACAACGCAGGGATTCTTGGGATTCATATACTGCTCCGCTTTGTCAACGGTGAGCATTACCTTATCAACCTTGCCTGCAAGAGCTTTGTTTGTTACGCCGGGGAAGGCATTCTGCTCGTGAATTGCGGTGGGAATACCCATTTTTGCCGCCATTCTAAGAACGGGACCGCTTACGTAACCGCCAAAGCCGATAACAAGGTCAGGCTGATAATCCTTGATGATTTTCTTTGCCTGTGACGATGATTTGAGAAGCTTTGAAAGCGTTCCTAAATTATGCTTGATGGCTTCGGGAGAAAAGCTTCTCCAAAAACCGCTGATTTCGATTGTGCGAAGCTCATAGCCTGCTTCGGGAACAAGCTTTGCTTCCATTTTGTCTGCAGTGCCAACGAACACAATCTGTGCCGAGGGGTGCTTTTCTTTTATATAACCCGCAGTGCCGAGAGCAGGGTTGATATGACCGCCCGTGCCGCCTGCGGCGATAAGAATTTTTTTGTTATCCAGCATTTTTCTTCGTCCTTTCTCCGTTTCTTGAAACCGCAAGAACCATTCCCATTTCCATCAGCAAAACAATAAGCGAAGTTCCGCCATAGCTGAAAAACGGAAGGCTGATGCCCGTATTGGGAACAGTTGCCGTAACAACTGCAATATTAAGCGCCGCCTGCAAACCAACCTGGAAGCTGATGCCCATTGCAAGCAAAGCTCCGAATTTGCTTTTTGCACGCAGGCCGATAATAAATCCTCTTGCAACAAGAAGAATAAAGAGCACTATTATGAGAAGAGCCCTGATAAAGCCGAGTTCTTCACAAACAATGGCAAAAACAAAGTCATTCTGCGGTTCGGGCAGATACATATGCTTTTGCTTTGAATTTCCGAATCCGAGACCGAAAAGTCCGCCCGAGCCGATTGCATAAAGCGACTGCAAGCTCTGCCAACCCGAGCCTCTCGCTTCAGCGCTTGTTAAGTCTTCGCCCGTAAGAAGCTTAAGCCAGATTCGGATTCTTTCGCTGGCATAACCCTCAAGGAATTTATCTGCGTTAAACACAAAGATAACCGCCGCCACAAGCACAACAGCACCCGCAAAAGCAAACCACTGCCACTTGATTCCGCCAAAAAACAGCATTGCGCCGCCGATGCCGAAAATAAGAAGAGTGCCGGAAACGTGGTTTTCAAGATAAACAAGAGCGCAAACAAAAAGGATAATAATCATATAAGGAAAAATCATCCAGGCTTTTTTCTCAACAAGCTTATGATATTTTTCCATACTGAAAGCGAGATACATAATCAGCGCAAGCTTCGCAATTTCTGATGGCTGAAACGAACCGATAACAGGAATATAGAGCCACCGTTTGAATTCTTCTTTGCCTGCAACCTCATATGGGTTTATAAGAACAACCGCAAGAAGCAAAACGGCTATCGCCATAACAATACCTGAAGCATCTCTGAAAATATCATGATTTATAAACGAAACCGCAAGCATCAGGATTACACCGATAATCGCAAAAACAACTTGCTTTTTGATATAGTAATAAGGGTCATATGCCGCGCTTTTATCATACCAGGCATAAATATAGCTTGCCGAAAACATCATAACAAGACCCACGGTAAGCAACGCTATAACAAGCGCAAGAAAAGTTATGTCAAACGGAGCCGTTGAAAAACAGTCCCTGAGCTTTTTTCTGCCGGTAAACAGGTCTCTGACTGTATAAACAATTCCTATATGCTGTTTAAAAAACAGTTTAAACAAAACCTCTGTTCTCCTCTCTTTTATATCAGCCGAAATATCCTCCGAATTTCATCAGCGCAACCGCCGCCGCACCGCCGAGGATATTAACAAGCCCGAAAACCGAAACGATTTTTTTCTCGCTCCAGCCGCACATTTCAAAATGATGATGAATTGGCGCCATTTTAAAAATCCGTTTGCCGCCGCTTACTCTGTAATAAACAATCTGCAAAACATCAGATGCGCCTTCAATAACAAAACAATACCTGCAGGCAAAAGAATAAGCGGACAGTTTAGACCGTATGCAACAGCAACAATCATGCCGCCCAGAAACATTGAACCGGTATCGCCCATAAAAACCTTTGCAGGGTTTTTATTCCACAGGAAAAATCCGATACACGAGCCTGCAAGTGCGCTTGCCGCCATCGAAAATCCGAAAACGCCTTTAAGCGCGGCAATAACGCAAAGTGAAATTGAGGTTATGACCGTCATTCCCGAGCACAAACCGTCAATTCCGTCTGTAAAATTAACAGCGTTAACCGTTGCATAAATAATAACAATACCGAAAATCCAATAGAAAACACCCATATGAATCATACCGGCAAAGGGTATAAACATATATGGCGAGCCGCCCATACCCATGCTCAGGCTCATCATATAGATAAGCGCAACAAGAAGCTGGGCAAAGGTTTTCTGGCGGATTGTTAAACCGAGATTTCTGTGCATAACAACCTTGATATAATCATCGGCAAAACCTATAAGGCCGAAGCACAGAGCCATTATCAGTCCACTCCAGAGCTTTGTATATTGCTCCGTTGCAATAAGACTGCCCGAAGCAACAACATCGCCGCCCATAAGTTTATCGGTTATAACCGTAACAACCAACGCCGCGCACACACCGAAAATAAACATCAGACCGCCCATAGTCGGTGTGCCCTGCTTTGACTTATGCCATTTGGGACCGATATCAAGAATCGTCTGCCCGAATTTAAGCTTTCTGAGCCACGGCACCATTGCAAAACCGATTATTCCCGTTGCGGCAAGACCGATTAAACCTGCCATAATAACGGCAACGGATGATTTCATTATCAATCAGTCCCTTCAAAAGAGGAGTATATCGAATAAATAACGTCCTCAAGCTTCATACCTCTGCTTGCTTTGAAGAGAATTGCATCGCCTTCCGAAAGCATCGCACAAAGCTCGTTTGAAAGTTCCGTTTTATCGCTGAAGCTCTTCACAGTTGCAACTCCGTCCTTTGCCGCTTTTGCGGTTTCAAGGGAGCGCTCACCGTAAGTGAAAAGAACATCGATTTTATTTTGAGCCGCCTTTTCGCCTACCGAAGCGTGTGCCTTCGCACTGTAAGAGCCGAGTTCCAGCATATCGCCGATAACGGCGATTTTTCTTTTTGCTTTCATCCCTCCGAGAACAGCAAGAGCCGCCGCCTGCGAATCGGGACTTGCATTATAGCAATCTTCGATAAACGTTATTCCATGTTTTTTAACAATTCTCTGACGCATTCCTGCAGGCACATATTTTTTCAGAGCCTCGAACGCATCCTTCTCATCAACTCCGAAAAAGCTGCCTGCGGCACTTGCCGCAAGAGCGTTATAAACGTTATGTCTGCCGGGGAAAGGAAGATGAACTTTTTCTTTTCCTCCGGGATATACAGCGTCAAATTCAAGTTCGGTTTCACCGACTGTGATACTTTCCGCCTTGAATTTTGCATTGTTATTCTCTATACCGTAATAAGTTACGGGATGGGTTCCTGCATCTGCATTGATAAGCATATCGTCATCGCCGTTAAGAATAACAGGTGCATCAGCCTGCATACTTTCAAGAATTTCAAGCTTCGCTTTGAGAATGCCCTCTCTTGAACCGAGCATTTCAATATGCGAAACGCCGATATTGCTGATAACCGCAACGTCGGGTCTGACTGCGGCTGTCATTCTTGAAATCTCACCGAAGCCACTCATTCCCATCTCAATAACCGCCGCTTCGTGGGTTTCGTCAAGCCTGAAAAGAGTCAGCGGCACGCCGATTTCGTTATTGAGGTTACCTTCATTTTTCAGTGTATTGTATTTCACGCTCATAACGGCATGAACCATTTCTTTGGTTGTTGTTTTGCCTACGCTGCCCGTGATACCGATAACGGGAATGTTGAAAAGGCTTCTGTAATAACCTGCAAGGTCAAGAAGCGCCTGCCTTGTGCTTTCGACAAGTATCTGGTTATCGCCAAGACCGCAATCCTTTTCGCAGATAACGGCTTTTGCACCGAGTTCAAGCGCTTTTGCGGCAAATTCGTGACCGTCAAAATTCTCGCCCTTGATTGCAATAAAAAGGCAATCCTTTTCAATCTTTCTTGTATCTGTGCACACGCAGTCAAAACTGCCGTCAAGCGATGTTACGCTTTTGACCGCTGTTGCGGCATCTTTGAATGTTATTGATTTCATCAGATAACCTCCGATGCTCCCGAAAGGATTTCGGCAACAACTTCTCTTTCGTCAAAATGAATTTTACCGCTTGCAAGAATCTGATAGGTTTCCTGTCCTTTGCCTGCAAGCACAACGATATCTCCCTCACCTGCCATTGAAAGAGCCTTGGCAATCGCCTTTTTGCGGTCACTTTCAACAACAATCTTGGAGATATGCTTTTTAACGCCCTCAGTTATATCTGCGATAATAGCGTCGGGATCTTCGCTTCTGGGGTTATCTGAAGTTATAACTGCAATATCAGAAAGCTTCGCGGCAATTCCGCCCATAATCGGACGCTTGGTTTTGTCTCTGTCGCCGCCGCAACCGAAAACGGTTATTACTTTGCCCTCTGTTATTTCTCTGACACATCCGAGAACGTTTTCAAGTCCGTCAGGTGTGTGAGCATAGTCAATAAGAACGGTGTAGGGAGTATCGGTAGGAACAACTTCCATTCTGCCAGGCACACCGACACAGCTTGCAAGACCGTCAAGAACGCCTTTGAAATCCATACCCATCTCAACAAGGCAAACAGCCGCACCCATTGAGTTATAAACAGAGAATTTGCCGGGAACAGTGAACTTGATTCTGCCTATATTCGAGTTGCTGACAAGCTCATATTTAACACCCGATGAAGAAATACGGATATTTTTTGCCGAATAATCACAGTTATCGTTATTCACCGAGAAAGTGACGTTTCTGCAAGGAGTATCGGCAAGCATATATTCAGCCGCTTCGTCATCAATGTTGATAACCGCGAGAGAAGAGTTTTCAAAAAGCATATGCTTTGCGGCTTTATAGTTTTCAAAAGTTCCGTGATAATCAAGGTGATCCTGCGTGAGATTTGTGAAAATTGAAGCTTCAAAATGAACGCCCTCAACTCTTCGCTGGTCAAGTGCCTGCGAAGAAACCTCCATTGTGCAGAATTCGCATCCGCTTTCAACCATCTCTTTGAAAAGAGCAAAAAGATCATAGCAGTCGGGGGTTGTTAAAACCGCAGGATATTCCTTATCGCCGACAATGTTCTTTACGGTGCCGATAAGACCCGTTTTATAGCCCATTGAATCAAGAATTGATTTGATAACAAAGCAGGACGTTGTTTTGCCGTTTGTACCCGTCACACCGATGATGCGCAATTTTCTTTCGGGATGACCGAAGAATGCGGCACTCAGACGCGCATAGGCGGCTCTTGTGTTTTCAACAAGAATCTGCTCATCAAGTCCCATATCTTTCTGAACAACAACCGCAACGGCTCCGTTTGCAAGAGCCTCGGCAGCTTTTGTGTGGCCGTCAAAGCGTTTACCTTCGATGCAAACAAAAATACATCCCTCTGCAACCTTTGCGGAGTTATCCGTTATAAATAACACTTCTTTATCTTCTGCCTTGCAGACAGCACCCAAATCAATCAATAATTCAGAAAGCTTCATTCTCTTGTCCTCCTGTTACGGTGAAAGCTCGCTAACCGGCAAAATCGCTTACACCTGTATTCGATTTAAAGTAAACGGTAATAGTTGAACCGTATTCAACCGTTTCACCCGGGGATATACTCTGGGAATACGAAATTATTTCGCCCTCATTCAGAGCATTGCCCGATATCTTAATATTCAAACCTGCCGAAAGAGCATATTTATTCGCCATCGACAGAGTCATCTGTGTTAAATCGGGAACCTCAACGGTTACCCTCTCGGAATTATTATCCGTATAAAGAACAATTATGCCGTTTTGCGGAACCGCCTGATTATAGGCAGGCATCTGGCTGATAACCTTTTCGCCTTCGCCAACAACCTTGACCTCAAAACCTTTTTCTTCAAGAAGAGCAAGCGCATCTGCCGTCTGCTTGCCGACAAGGCTCGGAGTAAGGGTATCAAGCTTTTCAAGTTCTTTATCGTTATACTGCCTTTCAACGCCCATATATTCGAGCGTTTTTTCAACAACCTGCGCCGCAACAGGGGTACATATCTGACCGCCGTTTATCTGACCTTCCGGTTCGTCAACAAGAATAAGAACCGCAATTTCAGGATCGTTTGCAGGAGCAAAGCAACCGAAAGAAGCAACGTATTCGCCGTCACTTCCGAGCTTTTGCGAAGTACCTGTTTTGCCTGCAACTCTGTAGCCTGCAACGTAAGCGTTTTTACCTGTACCGCTTGTTACAACGCCCTCCATCATATCGGCAACCGTTGCCGCCGTCTCCTCAGAAATAACCTGGCGTCTGATATTGGGTTTTGTTTCGCTGATAACGTTACCGTTTTCATCAAGCTGGCGGGCAACAACGTAAGGAGTCATAAGATATCCGCCGTTTGCAACCGCGCTGATAGCCGTTACCATCTGAATGGGTGTTACCTGGAACGACTGACCGAACGATGAGCTTGAAAGTTCAACAATACCCATAGTGTCATATGCGTGATAGTTAACACCTGCAACGGGGGTTGATTCCGCAGGCAGGTCAATGCCTGTTTTTTCGGTAAAGCCGAAAGCTTCAAAATATTCAAAGAATTTTTCTTTGCCCAAGGTCTGACCGACGGTAATGAACAGAGGGTTGCAGGAATTCATAAGACCGTGCTTCAAATCCTGTGAACCGTGGCCGTCGCGGTCATGGCATTTGATTGTCCAATCGGCAACCTGAATTTTTCCCGTGCAGTTATATGAGAAATTCTCGCTGAGAACGTTCTCTTCAACCGCAGCCGCGGCAGTTATGATTTTGAAAACCGAACCCGGCTCGTAACTGTCACTGACGATAAAGTTTCTCCATTTCGAATAGAGAAGTGCGTTGCGTGCTTCCGCGCGTTCTTCTTCGTCGGGATATTCTTTATAAAGAGTTTCTTCTTCCTCTTTTGTGAGAGCCTGTGGAGAGTTAAGGTCAAAGTTGCCCATACTTGCCATTGCAAGAATCGCGCCCGTATCAACGTCCATAACAACGCCGTAAGCTCCGACACCTTTGGAATCGATATAAACCTGCTCAAGGCTGTCTTCAAGATAGCGCTGAATAACCTCGTCAACCGTAAGCACAAGGCTCGTTCCCTGAACGGGATCATAAACCGTTTCGTATTCGCGGCTCATAACGTCGCTCTTGCCGTTCTGGGCGGTGATTATTCTGCCGGGAGTGCCCGTGAGGGTTGAATCGTATTTAAGTTCAACGCCGAGTCTGCCGATATCATCGGTACCTGTAAAACCGATTACGTTTGCAGCAAGGTTGCCGTAAGGATAATATCGCTTAACGTCGGGGTCGATGCCGATTGCCGAGCTGTAATAGATTTTTTTCTCGTTAGTTACAAGCTCACCTTTTTTGTTTTCGGTACTCTCGGTGTAAGAATAACATTGCGTAAGGAATTCGGCAACTTTCTCTTTCTCCTCAAACTCAATCTGTCTTTTGAGAACGAGGTAAGCATACTGGCTTCTGTTTGCCTTTTCCTTGATATCTTCAAAATCAACGCCGATTATCGACGAAAGCTTGCGGCAAAGGTCGTTTTTGAAATCTTCATTTTCAATCTCGCTGGGCTTTATATAAACTTTCCAGACCGATGCACTCTTTGCAAGAACAGTTCCGTTTGCATCATAAATTATACCGCGCTCCGCAGAAATTTCCGTATCGTGAAGCTGATTTTTCTCTGCCTGCTGTTTATATTGTTCGCTGTCCACAAGCTGAATTCGGGCAAGATTGACTGCCGTTGAACCGAAAACCAAACCGACAAGAATGCAGAAAACAATAAAAGCTCTTATGAACAGTTTTCTTCTGGGTGACATTTTTGTCAAGTTCTTTTCTCCCCTTCCGTTGCCTACAACATTTTTCGGCACTAAAATATCTTTTGTTACTTAAAAATATAAACTGCCGTCTCAAAAATGCGTATAAAAATCTGCTCCGCAATCCGAAATTGCGAAAAAATTTTTAAATCCGCCGTTATTGAGACAGCCTGAACTTATGTTATCTATATGCTTGTTACAGGTTTTTATATGCCAATTAAAGCAGACAAAAATCAGTTCTTGTCTGCTTTAATCTCACTGTCAAAGAGCTCACCATCCGCCATCACTACTTTGTCGCCATCCCTGTTTTCAAAGTAATGAATCTGGTAACGCTCCAATTTTTGCATGCCCAAAACCGAAACTGCATATTCATCCACCTTTTCGCGCGAAACAGATGAATTAAGCTGCATAACAAGCCTTGTGTTTTCACTTTCGGCGTCCTTAATCTGATTTGCAATCTGAACCGCTTCTTTTTCGAGCATTGCAAGGCTTATTCTTGAAAAAAGAACCGCGCCAAACAACGTCAAGAGCGTGACCGCAACAACGAATATTTTGAGAGCGTGCATGGCAGACGCAATGGATTCCCTGCGAATCTGAGCTGCAGTCTTTTTCGTTTTAACAGGCTGAGGTCTTACCGTTTCCCGCTGCACATCGGGTGCATACGCAGGCACAGCATAAAGCGAAAGGTCATAAGCCTCACTGCGGTTATAGTCCGCCATATCAATCTCTCCTTTCTTTGATAATAAGCAATAATGTCAAAGTCATCCGACTGTTATAGTTTTTCTGCCGTACGCAGTCTTGCACTGCGGCTTCTTGGGTTTTCGTCAATCTCTGCCTTGCTTGGCGAAAGAGCCTTGAAAACCTTAGCTTTCGGCTTGTTTCCGCAAACACAGACAGGAAAATTTCTCGGGCAGGTGCAACCTTTTGAAAGAGGAGCAAACGCCTGCTTGATTATTCTGTCTTCAAGCGAATGGAAAGTAATAATGCTTACTCTGCCGCCCGGTTTAAGACATTCAAACATACTCTGTGCAGCTTCACCCAGACCGTCAAGTTCGCCGTTAACGTATATTCTGATAGCCTGGAAAGTTCTTCTTGCAGGGTGACCGTCGCGCTTTGCCGCCGCAGGCATAGCTGATTTTATTATTTCCGAGAGCTGAAACGTTGTTTCAATAGGTGAAATCTCACGGGCTTTCACAATCGCTCTCGAAATTGACGGCGCAAATTTTTCTTCGCCGTAATCAAAAATTATCTTTTGAAGTTCGCTCTGGCTGAGAGTATTTACCGCCTGCGCCGCGCTGATGCCCTCAAGACTCATACGCATATCAAGCGGTGCATCGTTATGAAACGAAAACCCTCTTGCAGGCTCATCAAGCTGATGCGAGCTGACACCAAGGTCAGCAAGAATGCCGTCAACAGCATCGATGCCGAGCTTATCAAGAATATTTCTTATGTTAAAAAAGTTATCGTGAACAAGCGTTACGCATTCAAATGAACCGAGACGCTCTTTAAGGGTTGCAATCGCCTCGGGGTCCCTGTCAATCGAAATAAGTCTGCCGCTTGTGAGACGCTTTGCAATAGCCGTTGAATGGCCGCCGCCGCCCGAAGTGCAGTCAACGTAAATTCCGTCAGGCTTTATATCCAGAGACTCTATTGTTTCGTTAAACAAAACGGGAATATGATGAAAGCTGATTTTATTTTCGCTCATCAGGGCCTCCCTGTTGTGCTGTAGCTTATGCCGCTGAAATCAAAATCGTCATCCTGCTCCGCCTCAGCATTCCATGCTGCCCAATTTTCGGGAGTCCAGAGTTCAACCCTGTTCATCGCGCCAACGGCAAGCACCTCGTCTCCGAGACCTGCATAAGCCTTATAATCGTCTTTAATCGAAATTCTGCCGGATTTATCAACCGTCACTTTTTCAACTCTGTCGGCAAGTCTGCGCTGAGCCGCCGCCTGTTTTTCGCCTGTGAAAGCTGAGATAACTCCGTAGCTGAAATTCGCCCATTCTTCTTCCGAGAAAAGGATAAGGCAGGGTTCTTTGTGAATCGATTTCATAACAATAACCGTTTCACCGAGTTCTTTTCTGAATGACGGAGGAATCGCCATCCTGTTGACCTGGTCAAATTTTCTGATTTCTTTGCCCGCTAAAAGCAATGACACGATGATTCCTCCTTTCATAAAAATCCCCAAAAGTCCCCTATATCCACCTTTAGTACCCTTATTATATATTACTCTTTCGGGAATTACAAGAGTTTTTTTAAATTTTTTTGTGATATTCTTCACTTTTTTTTATATTTTTTCGACAAAATAACGCTTCGCAAGCATCTGAAACGAAACGCACGGTTATGCGGTCAGAATAAGCATATCTTCTGGGCTGATATCAGGCTGCAGAGCGCAATTAATAGCAAGCGCAGTCAGCTTTGCGGCACGTTCAACCATCAAGTCAACCTCTCGCGGAGTAACCATCATCTGCACCGCGTTTTCAGGTAATTCCAGCATATCCGTTCCCGAATAATCCGCAACAAGCGTTGCCGCATCAACAACAGTAGGTACTCCTATTGCAATAACGGGCACACCAAGCGTTTCCTCGCTTATTTCCTGCCTTGCATTTCCCACTCCCGAGCCGGGAACAATACCGCTTGAGCACATCTGCACCGTATTTCCAAGCCTCGAAACGCTCCTTGCCGCAAGAGCATCAACAGTTATAACAACGTCAGGCCGGATAATTTCAACTATTCCTTTCAGAATTTCACCTGCTTCGGCACCTGTATCCCCTGTTACTCCGGTTGAAAATGCGCTGACGGTACGCAATCCCGTAAGACCTGTCTGCTTCTGAAGTTCGCCTGTTATATGACGGGTAGAAAATATCATCGATGCACATTTTGGTCCAAGCGCATCAGGTGTTATCTTTGTATTGCCCAAGCCCGCAACAAGAACACTTCCGTTTTTCGGAACAAAACGTCTTATCTCCTCTGTCAGCGCATCAAGGCTGTCATCGATGAACTGCGCGTGCTTTGCAAAAGGCGCAACCTCAACCGTAACGTACATACCCACAGGTTTTCCGATAGCCTCTTCGCCTTCGGAATTTGTTACTTCTATGCGGCTTACCTTGGCTTTTTTTGCGCGAAAAGCCTCAATTTTAACGCCTTCTATTTCTGTTTTGCCTAAAAATTCACACCTTTCAAGGGCTAAATCTGTTCTGAAATCCATATTTTCAAATACCTCTTGATTTTTTATTAGATTTTTTGTATTATTAATTGAAAATATTTAAATATTTTTCAAAAAATTCCTTGCATTTATTGAAAAAATGTGATATCATAATCACCTGTATGAAGAAGGAGGTGTCGTAATGCCTAACATTAAATCAGCAAAGAAGAGAGTTATCGTTAACAAGACAAGAGCTGCAAGAAACAAGTCTCGCAACACTGCTCTTAAAACAGCTATCAAAAAGGCTCACGCAGCCGTTGAAGCTAACGCTCCTGAAAAGGAAGCTATTGTTAGAGAGGCTATCAAGAAGGTTGACCAGGCTGCTGCTAAGGGTCTTATCCACAAGAACAACGCAGCTCACAAGAAGTCAGCTCTCGCTCAGCTCATTAAATAATTTGAGCTAAAGTTTTTTAGCAAATCAACCGCAGTTATTTATAGCTGCGGTTTTGCTTTTTACTACATATTGTAACTTTCTGTTTTTTCTTCCATAAAACCATCTACCTGTTGACATTTAAAAATTTATAATGTATAATAGTTCCATATTATAAATACGGAGGTCATAAAAATGAAGAAGGCTCTTAAAGTTATCGGCATTATCATTGCAGTTGCAGGCGTTATCGCAGGCGTTTATTTTGCAGTTAAAAAGTATCTCGAAAAGAAAAACCAGATTGCTGACAGCGAAGAAAACTACGTTTCATGCTCATGCTGCGAAGCTGAAGCAGAAGCTGCTGCTCCTGCTCCCCAGGTTCAGTAACGTTTTTAAAGAATTACCCCTCACCTTTCGGTGAGGGATTTTTTATTACAGAGGAAATATTTTTTAAGAATTTCTTAATTCGTTGCGCTTGATATTGACAAAAGCTTTATTTAAGTTATCATTTTATTATAAATCATTTTTCTTTTGACTTTGTTGCAAGGGAGGCAATAATTCCGCAGATAACAGCAGCCGTTACGCCGCCTGACGCTGCGGTGAACGCACCCGTCAGAATGCCTCTCGCGCCCTGCTCGGTAATCGCTTCCCGCGTTCCCTTCGCAAGAGCGTAACCAAAACCCGTAAGCGGTACCGTTGCGCCTGCGCCTGCCCATTTAACAAGCGGCTCATAAACACCAATCGCGCCAAGTGCAACTCCAATAACAACAAAGGCAACAAGAATCCTCGCAGGCGTCATTTTTGTCAAATCAATTAAAATCTGACCGATGAGGCAAATTATACCGCCCACCACGAAAGCTTTTATCAATTCATAAACAATCTCCATCGGCAAACCATCCCCTTTATTCTTATTATTCCGCATAAAAACTATATATTCTGCCTAAAATCAAAAAAACTATTGACAAAGTGCGGAGAAATCAATAATATTTATAATGTGGTTTCCGGGGGGAAACAATAAATTAAAAGGAGTATTAAAATGGTATTTGAAAAAATCAAGAAAATCATCAGCGAACAGCTCGAGGTAGACCAGAGCATCATCACAGACAACGCTTCAATCACAGGCGATCTCGGCGCAGACAGCCTTGACCTTGTTGACCTTGCAATGTCAATCGAAGACGAGTTTGATATTGAACTTTCAGACGACGCTCTCGAAAAGATCAAGACAGTAAGCGACCTCGTTGCTTATATTGAAGACAGAATCTAAAAGATTTTTATAGCACCGCTTAAAGCGGTGCTTTTATTTTTTGACATTAATAATATTTATGGTATAATATAATCACCAAGGAGGTTAATGCTATGATTATTAAGAATGCAACCGTTTACGGCGCTGACTTTGAGCCGATTAAAACGGATATTACAATAGAAAACGGAAAAATAAAGTCCCTCGCAAAAACAGACGATTGCGGAGAAGATTTTTCGGATTGCGCGGTTTTGCCCGGTTTTATCGACGTTCATATTCACGGCTGCAATATGTCGGACACCACAGACGGAAACGCTGATTCAGTTGCTGAAATGAGTAAATGGCTTGCAACCAAAGGTATAACATCATTCTGCCCCACAACCATGACCCTCCCCGAAGCTTTTCTTGAAGAATGTTTCGGCTACGCCGCTGAATGTATGGGCAAGGAAGAAGGCGCATACATTCATGGTATTAATATGGAAGGTCCTTTTATTTCTCACGCAAAAAAAGGTGCGCAGGCCGGTGAACACATCGTTGCGCCTGATTTTGAAATGCTCAAAAAGCTTAACAGCATCTGTCCCGTAAAACTCGTTGATATTGCACCCGAAGCCGACGGTGCAGATGAGTTTATTGAAAAAGCAAAAGATATCTGCACCGTTTCGCTTGCACATACTGCCGCAGACTACGCCACAGGTATCAACGCTATCAAAAAAGGTGCAAAGCACGCAACACATCTTTATAACGCTATGAACTGCATCACATCGAGAGAAGCCGGAATGGTTGGCGCAGTTATGGACAGCGATTCGGTTATGGCTGAGCTGATTTGTGACGGCGTTCACATATGCCCTGCAACCCTAAGAATCACTTTTAAAGTTCTCGGTGAAGACAGAACCGTTGTTATCAGCGACGCACTTATGGCCGCAGGAATGCCTGACGGCGAATATATGCTCGGCGGACAGAAAGTATATAAAAAGAGCGATTGCAGACTTGCTGACGGCACTCTTGCAGGCAGCGTTACAAATCTTTTTGAAGAGTTTCACAATCTTCTCGGTTACGGAATCCCGTTTAAACAGGCTCTCAAATCCGTTTCAATCAATCCTGCAAAAGCTATCGGAGCAGATAAATTTACAGGCAGCATTGAAGAAGGAAAGTTTGCAGACTTGCTGATTACAAGCGAAGATTTTAAAGAAATTAAAGCCGTTTTTGTTAAAGGAAAACGCGTTGTTTAATTAACAAATGAAAGACAACTTGCAGCTTAAAAAGCACCTGTGAATACAGGTGCTTTTTTATGCATGAATATATGCGTAAGGGCAAAAAACTTTACAAAACGAGCTTGTAAAGCAATTAACTTGTCAATGTGGAAAACCCCGTGGAAAAAGTGAATAACTATAGCTTTATTTTCTTAAAAAGCATAATATCCGTAAAGTTTTCCACTTTACGGATATTTTTTTACAATATTTTATACTGTATATGCAGAATACAGGGTGAATAACTTTTGCAAGACAGGAAATCATTTCCTTCATAATCTCATTAATACAGTCAGTTGTTTTATCATCAACGCGCAAAAATAACTATGCTGTTCTCTTATATTTATTGAGCTTTATAACCCGATTTTAAGCCAAGAAAACGCCCCTGTTGCAATTTGCAACAGGGGCGAATGATTTTAATTTGCTATAACTTTTAAATCAGATTATGCAGCCTGAGCTGTGGGACCATGTTCGCCCTGCTCAATCTTGTGTTCTTCAAGATCTGAGTAGTTATAGTGGAGTTCGATAAGTGCGGAGTCTTCTGCGTCAACAACACCGTTGTGGTTAACGTCGCCGGCTTCGAACTTGATAGCGCCCATACCGCCGCTTGAGGGATCAGCGCTATTGTTTACACCCTGAAGAACGTAGAGGTCAATAGCAGTTCTGTCAGTACCGTCGATACGAGTATCGCCGTTGATATCACCGTAAAGAACAGCATAGAATCTGAATCTTTCAAGGTTACCAACTGTGCCCTTGAAGTAAGCGCCTGTGCCTGTACCCTTACCTGAATCTTCAACTGTAACGTTGTTACCAACACCTTCATCGATTCTCATACCGATGATTTCGATGAGATCGAGAGTGATGCCCTGGCCTTCTTCAAGACCGAATACGTGACCCTGAGTACGGGTTGCGCCCTGAGCTGAAGTTGTATAAGTGAGGATACCTTCAACAACGGGAGCGATATTGGGAACTGAGTTATAAATGAGGTTGTTGATAGCTGTAAGGAGTTCTGCAGCTGCAGCGTCAACATCCTGCTGTCTTTCGCAGTCGATTGTTGAGTCAGCACGAACAGCTTCAGCCTTAACAAGCTCTGCAAGGAGATTATTAAGTGAATCTTCTGTGAAGCCTGTTACAGCGTCAAGGTTATCAGGATCGTTTCTTACGCCGGTAGCATAGTTGATATATTCTTCAAGCTGTGTCCAGTCAGCGTCGCCTGTATATTCAACAAGTTTACCGTAGGTTGCAAGAAGGTTCTTAAGAGCCTGTGTAACCATACCCTGTGTGAGACCGTAAGCCTGAATAGCACCTGTTGAAGCCTGGTTGAGGCAGTCAGCATAGTCATAAGCCTTGCGGAATTC
>JAFXJO010000064.1 GCA_017532185.1 Clostridia bacterium
GCAAGCAATGCACGCATTGCATGGCATGCATCGGCAACTGTCCCGTTGAAGCCATTGAATACGGCGATCTTACCAAAGACAAAGAACCGTATAACTTCGGCAAATACAGTTACATTACAAAGAAAAACAAAAAATAACTCAAAGTGAAAGCCCCTGCAGTGGTATGCTGCAGGGGCTTAATCTATGCCTAATCAAAGCAAATATAATTTTCTTTTAATCGCTTCAACGGTCTGCGGAAGGTTTGACGGAAGCTGAAACGCAAGCTTATAGAACACAACAAAAACAGAATCCGTTGCAATAACGTTGCCTTCGCTGTCAACAAGTTTTACGGTTATGTTTGCCTTCTTTGCTCCGAAAAGCCCCTTGCAGGTAACCCTTCCGTTTGAATCAACTCTGACTTTGGAATTATCGGAAAACCATTGAACGGATAATCCGTCGGCATTTTCAAGATTAAGACCGAGTTGAACGCTGCTCTTGGAGTACAGCGAGAAAAACCCGAGCTTCTTGCTGACGCTTTCAACCGCCTTGCCGTTGTTTGTAATCTCAGCAAAAGCCATATCTGCCGAAACGTTTATTTCAAACTCAGCGGTTTTTGTGATGCCGCCAAAGGTATAATAAACCGTTATCTTTTTGGTGCCTACCGACAACGTGCTTGCACTGCCCACGTCGTAATCCTCTACAGGTCTGCTTGAGCCATCGCTGAAATGAGCCGCAACCTCCAAGCCGCTTGCATCAATCACTTCGCCTATACCGTAAACGAGTTTTGAAGGCAAAGAAACAATCTCAATCCCCGCAAGAACAGGCTCAACCTCAATAACCGCAAACTCACTGAAATGGTCAGTTTCAAAAGCTATATAATTGCCGTCAACCGTGCTTGCAAAACGCACAAGCGGATTGACTATATCCTCTGTTACGTGATATACCTTGCACTTTTGAGGGTCAACGCTGTCGGCAAGCCTGATTTTAACAGTTACCGTACCGTCAGGCTGAACGGTCTGCGTTTCATAAACAAGATTGATATCATAGAAATGCAGACTTCTGATTGATCCGCCAACCGCAAAGTTCGTTCCTTCGTGTTCGGAGGAATCAACCTCTTCAACCGCAAGAACGGTATCGGGTTTAATCTCTTTCGCCGTTGCCGAAACAATAACGCCGCACGGCTCGTGACGGAGCACAACGCTTGCATACTCGAGAGAATCAATTGCACCGTTGATGGTCTGAGCGAAGCCATCCACCCTGCTCTGCTCGGTTATATCAAGACCGTAAACAACAGCCTTTATTGCGTTATCAAGAATAATGAGCGATTTTTCGCTGTAATATCTTCTGTCAACCGTCTCGGCTCTTTCTTTTACCTCTTCAACGCAAGCATAATCCGCAGGCAGATATTCAAGCGCGGCATATGCGTTTCCGACTGCGCGGATAAGTTCATCAACCTGCGACTGCTTATCAATCGTGAGGTTGCCCTCCGCCGCTTCAAGAGCACTGTCAAGCCTCTGAAGGCTTTCGGGCGTATAAAGAGAACGGTCTAGGGAATTGCATTTTTCTTTTACAAGGTAAAGCACCGAATAATCGGCAGGAAGAAATTCAAGATTTTCAAGAGCTTCTTTGATGGTGTTTGCATAAGCATTAATCACATTCTGGTCAAAGGTGATTTCTGCATTTTCAGCCGTCTCAAGCGCTTTATCAAGTCTATCAAGGCTTTCAGAAGTATATAGCGAACGGTTAATATTTTTTGCCGCCTCAAGCGCTTCATTCAATTTGGAGTAATCACCCTTTTTTTCTTCAAGGTAAACAATTGCACCGTCAATGCTTGCAACGTATTCATCTATCAAAGCCTTATCGGCAACGTCACAATAACGCACAACGGAATTGACTGCAGCATCAACTCTTGCGAGAGATTCATCCGTATACAAATCCCTGTCAATCGCATTCGCTCTTGCAACAGCTTCGTCAACGGCGGAATAATCGCTCCACTCAATTTTCATCGAGGTCAGAGCTGCTTCAACCTCTGTTGTCATTTCATCAATTGCAGACTGATAAGAAGCATCGATATTCAGCGGAGCATTTTCAATAACAACGGAAGCATCCCAATATTGATACTTTGATTTTCTGCTCTCGGAAAGAGATTTGAACTTGTTCACGGCATATTCAAAATCGGAATAATCGCCGACGTTTTCGTCATTGAAAAGAACAACGGGAATGTCATTTTCGAGAGCAAAATCATAGGCCGTGGAATCCTCGTAGCAAAAGAAGGTCGCAGGGTTAGTTCCGGAAGAATTAGCCCATCTTGTATCAAACACAACGTCTTTGCTGAGGAAATACAAACAGTTAAGCTGATAACCGAGAGCATCCTTATCAATTAGCTTGATATTCTCAGGGATTGTGAGGCGGTTTGTGCTCCAGTTATCATAAAACATACGCTTGCTCAGTTCAGGCAAACCGTTACCCAAATCGATAATATCCGTGTAACACTGATAAAAAATATGGCTGCCTGTTGATTCTATGTCGTCACAGAAAATGATTTTTTTAACATCACAAAACGCAAAAGCATAATCGGAAATATATGTTACTCCGTCCGGAACCGTATATTCATAATCCTTTATATCACTTGGAAAATAGCACAAAACCGTTTTGTCCTTGCTGAAAAGAACACCGTCCTCATCGGAACAATAACAGGGATTTTCGGGCGACACTTCATAATAATCAATGCTTGAAATCTCGTTGAATGCTCCCTCGAGCTTTTTAACTTTAGAAGGAATATAAACCGAATCAAGCTTTGTTCTGGCAAACGCACGGTTGCCTATAATCTCAAGCGATTCGGGCAGATCGATTTCAGTTATTGAAGCAGAGGTAAAAGCATAATCGGAAATAATTCTCAGAGTGCTGTTTTCGGGTATGGTTATCTTTTCAAGATTATCACAATCATTGAAAGCATATTGACCTATAATTTCAACCGATGCAGGTATCTCAAGCGTAGCAATAACCTCATTGCCGTAAAAAGCTCTGTCCGTTACGCTTTTTGTGCCGTCTTTAATTACAAAATCCGACTCCGAAAGCTGCATTGTTCCTTTATAGAAATACAAAACGTTGCCTGCGTAAAGCGCACCTTTGGGCTGCTTTTCGAACCAACCCGTTCCTGCAAAAGCATTCTCGCCAACGTAATCCAGAGTTTCAGGAAAAACTATCTCTTCAATATTTGCGTTATCCTTGAACGCGTTGCGGTTCACCGCTTTTGTTCCGTTTTTAATAACAAGAGTTGTGTTTTCGGGAACTGTACCTTTATAACCATAAAGAAACGGACCGATATATATCGGCGAATTATCGGGAATATCGGCAAGCCACTTGCTGTCTTTGCCAAAAGTCATATATCGGATGCATCTCAGCCTTGCATTTTCGGGAACGGAAACGTTTTCAAGCGCACGGAAGCTTACATCGCACCATATTTCTTCAAGGCTTGAAGAGAAGCTTAACGAAACAACGTTATTCAACGAAGAAAAAGCGCCCTCGGCTATAACTGTTATACCCTCACCGATAACAATGCTCGTTATATATTTTGCATATTTATACCAGGGCGCACGCTCGGTTACGTAGCTATAAGTTTCACCCATACCGTCAATACGCAGAACACCGGTTTCGGTATCCAGCGACCAGACGGCATTATCGCCGCATTTATAATCAATTTCGGTTGCCGCATAAGCTTGCACAGGCATACCCAATCCCGATACCGTTGACAACGCAACGATAACGGCAACAAGCAAAGATGAAACAACTTTTTTCATTCGCACACCCCGTTTTTATATGTATAGAAATAATTATAGTACAGAAAAGATTTGTTTGCAACAGATTTGTTTGCTGAAAAATCACGCGGCAGAGAGTGTTGCTCTCCGCCGCGATTTCAAAAACAATCAGAACATAATGTTAATCGCCTGCTCATAAATCTTAAGCA
>JAFXJO010000065.1 GCA_017532185.1 Clostridia bacterium
TAGGTATCGTTCCATTCCCAAGCACGCTTGAGGAAGCCTTCTCTGCCGAGGTCTTCTTTTGTGATACCTTCAGCCTTCATAGCTTCAACGATTTTTGCTTCTGTTGCAATTGAAGCGTGGTCAGTGCCGGGAAGCCAGAGAGCATCATAGCCCTGCATTCTTCTCCAGCGGATGAGAATATCCTGAAGAGTGTTATCAAGGGCGTGACCCATATGGAGCTGACCTGTGATGTTCGGAGGAGGAATAACGATTGTGTAAGGTTTCTTATCCTCTTCTACTTTTGCATGAAAATACTTACCTTTGAGCCAAAAATCGTAAATTCGGTCTTCAACGTTTTTGGGATCATACTTTGTTGCAAGTTCTTTTGCCATTTTAATGACCGTCCTTTCTTGTGAGACATAAAAAAATTGTCTCTCGGATTTTGAATAAAATCAATGAGACGAGTAACAATTACCCGCGGTACCACTCAAATTGCACATTAAAGTGCCACTCTTTAGGCTCTGACAAGCCCTATGCACTCACGCAGCATACTCGGACGGGTTCTACTGACGCATAGCGTTTTCTTCCCGTCGGCTCAGGGGCTACAGCTTTCATCAGCCACTCATCGGCTTGCACCAACCGCCGACTCTCTGAGAGCACTTTTATGACGCCCTCCCCTTCACAGCCTTTGCTATTAAATTGCGTGTAATTTTAACATATATTTTTTAATTTGTCAATATAAATTTATCGTTAAAGGCTTGGTGATAAAATGAATCTTAAAAACAAAATGCTGAAAAACACGTTAATTATGACAGCAACAAACCTGCTTATGCGCTCGGTTGCGGTCAGCTTCAATGCATACCTGACCTCAAAAATAGGCTCGGCAGGCATAGGTCTGTTTCAGCTTATAATCACGGTTTATACAATGGCAGTCACCTTTTCCTGCGCAGGCATAAAACTTGCCAGCACAAGAATAACCGTTGAAATCAAAGCGGGCAGAAAAAACGATATAAACAAATCGATGCGTCTGTTTGATTTTTATGCTCTGGTATGCGGAGCGTTTATTTGTGCGGTGCTGTGGTTAACTTCGGAATTTATCGGTAAAGTCTGGATATCGGATTTGCGCGCCGCGGCTTCGCTGCGCATTCTGGCGCTCAGCCTGCCGTTTGTGGCAATGTCTGCCTCACTAAGCGGTTATTTCACGGCAAGCAACCTGATAACTCATTATTCTTTTATTCAGCTTATCGAGCAAGGAGTTAAAATCGCAGCGGCAGTGCTGATTCTCAACAGCATAAAAACTTTCAACGTCAAAACAGCCTGTATGGCAATCGTTGCGGCAATGACGGTATCGGAAATAATATCGTTTACGCTTTCATTCATATTGAAAAATATTAAAATTCTTCCAAAATCAAAAGAGAAAGCTATCGGAATTAATAAGCTTCTGCATATTGCAATTCCCGATGCGGCAGGCACCTGCGCCAGAAGCATTCTGCTGACAATTGAACATCTGCTGATTCCGAAAGGTTTTAAAAAATCGGGTACAGGCAGCGCAGCGGCACTCTCAGCTTACGGAAATATTCACGCAATGGCATTGCCCATCCTGCTCTATCCCTGCGCTTTTCTCACTTCATTTTCAGCCCTTCTGATTCCTGACCTTGCAGCAAAAAACGAACTCAAAGACCGCAAAGGAATCAGCCAAAGCGTTGAAAAAAATCTGAAAAGAACGTTTCTTTATTCCGTAGCCTGCGCGTTAATTCTGGCACTGTTTGCACCGTTAATTTCTGAAATTATCTATAAATCAAACGAAGCGGTGCTGTATATAAGAATACTTGCACCGCTTGTTCCGATAATGTATACCGATACCGTCACAGACGGTATGCTGAAAGGTCTTGACCAGCAGATTCAATCAATGAGATACAACATAATCGATTCTGCTCTTTGCGTTATTATGGTTTGGTTTTTATTGCCGGTTTACTCGGTAAAAGGATATATTTTTATTCTCTATGCAAGCGAAATAATCAATTTTTATCTCAGCATAGGCAGACTGATTAAAATATGCGATATCAGAATTCCCGAACTTTTCAGATTCTTTTCAGCACCTCAAGAAGATATTCCCACATTCTTGCGCAGGAAGAAATGCTGAGTTTTTCCTGCGGCGTATGGATATCAAGGATATCAGGCCCGAAAGAAACGCAGTCAAGCCCATCAATTTTGCCGCAGAAAAGACCGCATTCAAGACCTGCGTGAATGGCAGTTACAACCATTTCTTTGCCGAAAACATCTTTATAAACATCGGCAAAAACCGTCTGCATAACGGAGTTTTCTTTATATTCCCAAGCAGGATATTCGCTGTGGACATCGTAAGTTGCTCCGTATTTTTCCGCAACGGCAAGAACATCTTCCGTAAGCTTTTTACGCTCAGCATTGTTACTGCTTCTGAGAAGAAAAGTGAAATTAACACAGTTATTCAACGTCTTGACTGCTCCGAGATTGAGAGAGGTTTCAACCATACCTTCAATCTTCTCGCTCATCGAAATAACTCCGTTTGGAAATTCGCAAAGCATATCAACGATTCTTTTGGTATCAGATTTACTTGCCGAATATCGCTCTGCAGAGCAACCGATAATTTTTAAATTAAGATCGGGATCAGTTTCTTTATATTCCTTGCGCAAAGAAGAATTAAGGCGATTGATAATTTTAAAAAGCGCTTCGCTTTCGCTCGAAATAACAATCTTTGCTCTGCACTCACGGGTTATGGCGTTATCCATAGTGCCGCCGTTTATTGAAACAAGACAATAATCAACGCTCCCCGATATCTCATTAAGAATTCTGCCCATAAGCTTGTTTGCATTGGCATAACCCTTATGAATTTCTGTGCCCGAATGTCCTCCGTGGAGACCTGAAATAACAATTTCGCAAATCGTTCCGCTTACAGCAACAGGAACAAATTCAGCTCTCACATCTGCTCTTCCTCCGCCTGCACAGCTGACCCAGAGAGTACCCTCGGCTTCGGAATCAATGTTAATCATTCTCTTTCCCTTGAGACAGGATGTATCAATCGCTTGCGCGCCTTCCATTCCGGCTTCCTCATCGGTTGTAAATACAACCTCAAGCGGCGGATGCGAGATATCTGAGGAATCCAGAAGAGCAAGACAGTATGCAACGGCAATACCGTCGTCTCCGCCGAGAGTTGTGCCTTCGGCGTAAATATAATCGCCGTCAACTTTCAAGCTGAGAGGGTCATTGAGAAAATCGATTTCACGTCCTGCAGATTTTTCGCAAACCATATCAAGATGACCCTGAAGAATTACAGGCTCTTCGTTTTCTCTGCCTGATGAACCGTTTTTAAAAATTATAACGTTATTGGCGGTGTCTCTGATATATTCAAAACCTCTCGCTTTAGCAAAATCACAGCAGTATTCGCTGATTTTATCTGTATTTCCCGAGCCTCTGGGAATCATTGAAATATCGTTGAAATAACGAAAAACTTTTTCAGGCATAAGACCTGATAAAACATTAATACTCATATTTACACCTCTGAAAAGAATTTTAACATAAATATATGTTATTTTCAATAATTCTATTCAAAGAAACCAATAAATATAAAACAGGCATACACAGTTAACTCACCGTGTACGCCTGTTGATTTTTTATTCGGGAATGCCCTCAAGGAAGTTTGTTTCTCTGACATATCCGTCATCATTAACTCTGAAAGTTTTGATTTCAAACTTATTAAAATCTGCCCAGAAACCTGCATCGATAAGGTCACAGACAATTGCCGCCTTAACAGGTTTGCCGTCTGTTTCGCGGATTCTGAGAACAACGTCGCCTGAACCGTCCTCACAGAATTTGAAGCTCATCAGTGAAAGATTCTTATGACTGATGCTGATAAAGCTCTTTTTCTGCGATAAAGTTCCCTTATGGTAACCTGCAGGTATTGCAACAAGTCTGTTATTGAATTCAGATGCAAGACGCTGGATATCTGTATTTTCAACGTCACCTGAATGAGGATAAAGAGCATATTCAAATCTGTTCATTCCCTCATCGGTATAATTGAAATCTGCATAAGGTCTGTCTGAATAATGGTCTGCAAAAATACTGTTGCGAAGAAGAGTGAGGCTGAGAGTATTACCTGTGCAATCATAGCTGTATTTTGAATCGCTGATGATTGCAATACCTTTGCCGTCTGCTGTAACGTCGCCCCAGGTAAGAGCCGGTTCTTCATCGCCGTTGCAGGAACGCTTGATGATTCCGCCGGGGATTTCATAGGTTGAAATCGGGTCATTGCCTGAAACGGTAACGGGCATCTTGAGGATTGTGAGAGGTTCCTGCCAGAGCGCCTTGCACTTAACGCGAAGATACTTTGCGCCGCTTGCAAGAATGAAATCCTGATTGAGATATGAACCGTTATAAATATGTTTTGTTCTGACAACAATTCTTGCTTCACCGTTTTCAACAACTTTGATTGAATCAAGCTTCATTGTATCAAGAACTTTATCAAACTTGAAAATATTATGTGCCCAGGTATCGGGTTCGGAGTTATCGATAACTGCAGGTACACAAGCTTCACCGCCGAGAATCTCAGCTCCGTCAGCTTTATTGATAACACTTGAAATGCCGCCTGTTACTTCGTTGAAAGTAACTTTGATATATTCGTTTTCAACGGTAAGACCGTCACACTTAAGAGCAGATTCTGCCTTTTTGAATTCGCCAACCTCTGAATCCGCGTGCCAGAGCCAATATGTTGCGTAGCCGAGCGCAGGCACCTTTGCATTGAAAACTGTGTCAAGGTGAGAATCGTTTGAACGGGATGAGCGTACGTTCTGGAAAAGCACGTCGTTGCCGTCTGAATCGGTTACTCTCGCGGAAGGATGGTAGGTGCTGACCTGCTGCTCAACCTCATAAGAAAGAGGATTGAAAACAATAACAGGTCTGGGGAAATTGAGGTTACGGCAATGATGACGCTCGTTGCAGGATACGGAATCCGAAACGCCGTCAAGCCATGTATCAACATAGCTTGCGAGCTTGAGCATAGCCTTGTTTTCTTCTTTTGCGGCAATATGCATTGCATATCCCATTGAATCGCGAACATCGTCATAAGCTTCCATAATGGAGCAGCCGCAGAGAATATCGTGAAACTGATTGAAACATACTTCTTTCCATGCATCACCGAAAGCTTTTGTAGCGGCAGGCAGATTGGATACTTTTGAAACAACGGTATTCCATTTTTCTGCGCTTGCAAGCCAATTTTCAGCCTTTCTGTTAAGCTGTTTTACCATTGAAGTTGCAGAATAGCAGCCGCTTGCGTGATGCTGCATCTCATTATTCCAAACAGGTACGTCAAGCAAGCCTTCACAAACGTCGGAGAAATATTCATCGGGCGATGAATATTCAAGTTCCTCATAGCCTTCTTCTTTAAGCTTGAGAAGATAATCAAGGTCACCCTTGGTAGGTCCGCCGCCGTGGTTGCCGACACCAAAAAAGAACATCATACCGTGGCCTGATTTTTCCGCACGGTTTCTGAGGTCTGAAAGTTCTCTGTCAATGGCATTTTTGCCGTTATTGCAGTAACATTCAGCGATTCTGTAAGTGAGAACTCTTGAGCCGTCGGGGCTGTCCCACCAGAAAAGATTTTCGGGAATTTCAGCATTTTCGTGCATACCGGGACGCATCATAACGTAGCATTTCATTCCGCCCTGAGTGAGAAGCTGAGGAAGCATTGCGTTATGACCGAAAGAATCAACGTTATAGCCTGTTTTGCAGATTTTGCCGAACTTTTCATAATAATAAAGCTGGCTGTAAAGAGCCTGACGGGCAAAGCTCTCTGCATCGGGCATATTACAATCGGGCTGAACCCACCAACCGTTAACGGGAACCCATTTGCCCTTTTTGACAAGCTTTCTGATTTCTTCAAAAAGCTCGGGATCAATCTCTTCAACCCACTTATAATAGGAAGCGGATGAACAGGTAAAAATCATACCCTTATATTCTTTGATTCTATCAACTGCCGAACGGAAGGTCTGAAGAACTTCGCCGCATCCCTCCTGCCATCTCCAGAGCCAGATAGGATCAAGATGGGCGTTACTGATAATATTTATCTTATTATTCATTGTTACACCTCATTATTCAAAGATTCCGAAGTATCTGCCCATCCAATAAGCATAACTGTAAACATAAGCGCTTTCAACGCACATTACGCCGCCTGAATCTTCATTCTTATAGTAAAGAGGATTGCGGTCATATTTTGAGATAAAGCGTTCATCGGGAGGCAGAAGAACAGAGATTTCTTTGTTACCCATAAGCTGTGTTTTAACAGCAACGTCATGTCTGCCGATAAGAGAAACACCCGAAGCAAGGCGGCTTGCATTTGTTCTGTAGAACCAGGTTGCAAGAGCCTCAACATCAACGTCATGATCGGGACAGGATATCATATAAGGAAGGTCATAACCCGGGTTATGTTCTCTTGCAAGAGAAGAGCGCCAGCTTTTGAAGCCCTTACGGTATTTTTCAAGACGGGCTTCATCCTTTTCAAGCAGACAAAGACCGAAGAACGAACAAACCGCAAGCATATGGTCGCCATACATAATATCTTCGGGATAATCAAATTCCATCGAAATCGAAGCCTGCATAAGACGGTCAAAATGCTTGGGACCGTAATCATCATAATGCTTCTCATTGATAAGATAGTTATAGCTCTCAAGCCATTTGCCTTCTTCGCCCGTAATATCCATTGTTACAAGGTGATACATAAGAAGCTCGGATGCATTGAGGCAAGCATCAACATAGCCGAATTCAGATGTGAAATATTCTTCATTCCACTTAGCCCAGGTTGTTGATTTGCCTGTGAAATCCTTAAGAATATAACCGTTATCAATAATGTGATTCATAAGACGCTTACAGGTTGAAATAATAATCTCATCAAGTTCAGGATCATCGCAGCCGAGAAGATCGTGAGCAAACTTGAAGAAAAGGAAATGAGTTGAAATCTCGTCGCTGCTGGTATCGCCTTTGAAGATAATATCATCATCGGTATAGCCAAGATCTCTGTAAAGACGAGTAAGTCTTTCGGGCATTTCAGCGCCGCAATAAGCTTCTGCACCAACGCAACCCCATTCTTTGGAACAGGTTGTTTCAACAGCGTAAGCCTTATCGCCGTTTCTTCTCATAAAGAGACCGTCATCGGGAACGGGCTCATCGGCACAAAGATACGTTCTTGCAACAAAGCCGTCTCCCCTGCCTGAAATATGCATAAGAAGAAGAGTTGCTTCGGTTGCTCTCAAAGCATATTTTTTTGCAAGAACAGTATCGGGATGGTCAATGCCTTTTTCTCTCTTATAAACGGAATATCTGAAAATTTCGCCCATCGCATAAGTCGCGGTGAAGCAACCGTCATTATCCGAATGACCGTAAGGCAGAATGCTGTCAAGATTTCTGGCTTCGGTTAAATATTTCTGTGTTTTCATACCGCGGCGGTCAACATATTTTTCGCTTTCTTCGCGAAGAATATCAGCTTTTTCTTCTGCGCTGATAAGCTTCATTTCAATATGAGTTGCTCCTGTTTCGGTAAGCACCCATACGTTTTCACCGTCAGCAAGAAGAGCCTTGACGTTATTATCCGGCAAATCTCTGTCTGCGCTGAAATACATGATGATATCTTCGGGTCTTTCTGCGGCTGCGTCATATCTTGTTACGCCGTTTGAAGCTCCGAACCATTCAATATTTCCCGCCTTAACAAAGCAAGTGTATTCCGACTTCTTTGAAGGAAGCGGATAAGGAAAACCTGCAAGGTCGGGCTTGACAGCTTCCGCATCAAAAAGAGCCTTGGGTACAGCGGAATCATCAAGAGAATGTATCTTGCAGAATCTGCAAATATGGTCTTTGAGTTTGTAAGGTTTAAACATAATTTTACTCCTTAAAGCAATTATAAATAAACTATAACAGAACTTTTAAAGATATGCAATAAAAATTTGACAGAATATCCAAAATAATGAGTGCACGCTTTACAATCAACACAATAAGTGGTATAATTCAACAGCGAAAGAGGGATAAAAATGTTGGAATTCAAAAAAGTTACTTTTGACGATTACGAATTAATAAACACTTATTACACTGCGTACCCTGCAAGGCAATGCGACCGTTCAACCGCGGCAACGGTTATGTGGCGAAATTATTACGATAACCGTTATGCGGTTTATGACGGTACGATAATCTTTTCTTCAAACTTTACGGGAGATATTTGCTTCACTCATCCCGTGGGCAGAAACGTTGACGGAATGCTTGAAAAGCTCGAAGAATATTGCAAAGCAACCGACACACCTATGACGGTTTGCTCTGTCAACAAAGAGGAATTGCCGTTTATTCTTGAAAAATACCCGGACTGCGAGCACAGCGCTGACAGGGATTGGTTTGACTATCTCTATGAAAAAGAGCCGATGCTTCTGCTTGCAGGCAGAAAATACGGCACACCGCGAAATCACATAAACAAATTTAAAAAGCTCTATCCCGATTATTCATTCAAAGAAATAACCGATAACGATATCGACAGACTTGTTGAATTCACCAAAAGTTTTTCGTTCAACTCTGAAAAGAGCGAAAGCGCTATGCAGGAGCTTGAAATCTGCATTGAAGTTTTGAGAAATCACAAAAAATACAATATGCTCGGCGGATTCCTTGAAGTTTCGGGCAAAATCATCGGCTATTCCTTCGGTGAAATAATCGGAGACACTCTTTTTGTTCACATTGAAAAAGCTGACGTCAGTTACGGCGGCGCTTATCAGATGCTCACAAACAGCTTTCTTCGCGAATTCGCCGCCGATGAAACGGTTAAATTTGTTAACCGAGAAGAGGATTGCGGCGATGAGGGTTTGAGAAAATCAAAGCTTTCATATCACCCTGTTGAACTGATTGAGAAAAATACAGTTAAAATCAATTTATAATTCAGCATTTTTGCACTTGACAAAGCAAGCGCATTGCAATACAATTTTAAAGTATATTTATTTATATAAACGGAGGTAAAGATATGGGTTACACAATCGGACAGAAACTCATCAAAAGCCACCTTGTTGAAGGCGAAATGATTCCCGGCACCGAGGTTGGTCTCAGAATTGACCAGACTCTCACCCAGGACGCAACAGGCACAATGGCTTATCTTGAATTTGAGGCTATGGGCGTTGAAAGAGTTCGCACAGAGCTTTCTGTTGCTTATATTGACCACAACACACTTCAGACAGGTTTTGAAAACGCCGATGACCACAGATTCATTCAGAGCGTTGCAAAAAAGAGAGGTCTTCTCTATTCAAAGCCCGGTAACGGCATCTGCCATCAACTTCATCTTGAACGCTTCGGCAAGCCCGGCAAAACACTTATCGGTTCAGACAGCCACACTCCCACAGGCGGCGGTATCGGTATGCTTGCAATCGGCGCAGGCGGTCTTGACGTTGCTGTTGCTATGGGTGGCGGTACATATTACACAACAATGCCTAAAATGACACTTGTCCGCCTTTCAGGCAAGCTTTCACCCTGGGTCAGCGCAA
>JAFXJO010000066.1 GCA_017532185.1 Clostridia bacterium
ACCTGTTGTGCCTGAAGTGAAAAGGAGAGAGCATAAAGCATCGGGGTCAATCTCAGCTTCAATAAAGCGTTTGTCACCTTCGGCAACAAGCTTTCTGCCTCTTTCGATAAGATCTTCAATGAGAGTTGTGCCGTCTGCTTTTTTGCAGCGCATCTTAACAATCTGAAGGTCTTTTTTGATTTCGTCTTTTCTCTCTTCAAGCTTTTTGCTGATTTTCTTATCGCAGATGATAAGCTTAACGTCAGCAATATTAAGAATATCGTTGATATCGTCAAAAAGAAGTTCTTTATCAATGGGAACAATAACGCCAACGCCAAGAACGGTTGCCATATAAGTGAGGCACCATTCATAGCAGTTATCGCCGGAAATGGCGATTTTCTCGTTCTTAAGACCAATATCGATAAGGGCTGTGCCGAGAGCGTTTATCTGTTCATAATACTCGTTATAGGTAATATTGTAGTGGTTGTTATTAAAATCTTTTACTTCAAATGCAGGTCTTTCCCCAAAAAGTTCAACGCTCTGAGTTATAAGGTCTCTTAAATCGCGAAGCTGGCGCACTTCATAAAACGGTTTAGTCACAGCCTAATACTCTCCTTAATACAAATTCCTTTAGATTTTAACATATCAATAAGCAAAAATCAATTGCCCAATTATTAAGAATTTTCTAAATATCGAACGATTTTTATTAATTTTTACTAAATGTAGTATATTTTTAAAGATTCGTTAACAAATTGAACATATTTGTATATTCGAAAAAACCTGCGGCATATATTACCGCAGGTTTTTTTAAAATTTAATGAAATTATCAGAGCATTTCAATCATATTTTTCAGGTTTTCAAAACCAACGGAAATGCCGTCAAGGCAGTTTTCCATTCCCTCAAATTCAACGCTTACAAAGCCGTCGTAACCGTTTGATTTAAGAATTGAAAGGCACTGAAAAACGGGTATATCGCCGTGACCGATGATTGAGCCGCGCAGGTAATTGCCGCCTCTTGATTTAAAAAATCCTTTTCCGGGATTGAGAGCGTTACCGTTTTTGATATGGAAATCTTTTGCGTGAACGTGTTTTGCGTAGCGTGCAAGCTTACCGACGGCAACCGCGCTGTTTTCGTCTGCGCAGCAGAAATTGCCGATATCAATCAAAGCGCCGAAATTCGGGCTTGCGGTGCCTGTGATGATGCGTTCAACCCTGTCACTGTCCTGGCAGAAGAAGCCGTGATTTTCAATCATTGTGGTTATGCCTTTTTCAGCGGCATAATCGGTAATTTTTCTGCAGCCGTCGGTCAGCGTTGGCAGAATTTGTTCAAATCCTGCATAAGTTTTAATGTCATCGGGCACTGACCATGCGGCATCGTGGCGCAGATTTTTTGCGCCCAGAATATGAGCAATATCAACCTTTCTGCAAACTCTCTCAACCTCTTCTTCAAGCGTTCTTTCGCCAAGAAGATTTGCGCCGATGGTGTAAGCTATAACAGGGAGTGAGAGCTTTTCGCTTTCTTCTCTGATGAGCGATGCAAAATCGGCTTCGCTCATACCGTCGGGTGCGGAAAGGTCAATAAATTCAATGCCATCAAAGCCTGCCTCTTTGGCAAGCTTCATTATGCTGAGCTGGGTCTCTTTTTCAGCGTTGATAAGCTGCTGATAGCTGTAACTGCTGACACCGATTTTCATAGGTTTTCTCCTTTTAATCAGCAACCGTGGCTCTTAAGAAAGTCAACGGCTTTTCTGATATCTCTTTCGGGGTCGTCGCCAACTTCTCTTTCGATTGTGAGGAAGCCTTTATAGCCGATTTCTTCAAGCGCAGCAAGGTATTTAACCCAGTCAACGCTGCCTTCGCCGAGAGGAACTTCAATGAAAGAATCGCCTGTTACGAGGGGATCTTTTTTGATGCCGTAAACGATTTCGGGGTCTCTGTAGCAGAGCATTTTGCCGTCTTTTGCGTGGGTGTGAACGATGTATTTCTGCAGGTTGAAAACTGCGCCTGCAGGGTCATCACCTGTTACCATAACAAGGTTTGCAGGGTCAAGGTTTACGCCAACACCCGTTGAGTTGAGACCGTCAAGAAAATCCTTGAGCATTGCGGAGGTTTCGGGACCTGTTTCAACTGCAAAGTGAGCGTCGATGCTGTCTGCGTATGTTGCAAGCTCAAAGCAAGCTTCCTGCATAACCTTATATCTCTCGTGGTTTTTATCTTCGGGAACAACGCCGATGTGAGTTGTAACAACGTTTGTGCCGAGTTCTTTTGCGAGATCAAGAATTCTCTTTGATTTTTCAACTCTTTCAGCGTTTTCTTCTTTATGACCGAAGCCGCCGCCGAGGTCGCCGCAGAGGGCAGAGATAACAAGACCGTTATCTGCAACAAGCTTTTTGAATTCGGCAATTTTAGCTGCATTCATATTTTCAGGCGACATTTCGCCTCTGGTAGCATAAACCTGAATGCCCTGTGCGCCAACGCCTGCAGCTTTTTTAACGGCAGTGGGGATATCTGTTCTGAAGCTGTCGATTATAACACCGATGGGAAATCTGCTCATAATTGATACTCTCCTTTGAGTAAAATATTGTACAGGCTAATAATATCAAACATTTTCCTGTTTTACAAGATTTTTTTAAAATATCTTTACATTTTTATATTTTTGTTATAATATATATTAGTTAATTTAACATTATATATTGATTGGAGGTCACTCTATGTCAAAAATCAAGATAGCCGTTATAGGTTGCGGAACAATTGCCAATTCCGCGCACATTCCGGCATATATGAAAAATGATGAAGTTGAAATCAAATATTTCTGCGATATCATTCCCGAAAGGGCACAGGCTTGTGTTGAAAAGTACGGCTGCGGCATTGCGGTTGCGGATTATCACGATTTTCTCAACGACCCCGAAGTTGAGGCAGTTTCCGTATGCACACATAATGATTTTCATTCAATCATTGCCATTGATTTCTTAAAAGCAGGTAAAAACGTTCTTTGCGAAAAACCTGCCGCAAGAATTCTTTCGGAAGCGCTTGAAATGCAGAAAGTTGCTCACGAAACAGGTAAGGTGCTCAATATCGGCGTTTGCAACCGTTTCAATACTTACGTTCATAAAATCAGAGAGATGATTGATGCAGGCGAGCTTGGTGAGGTTTATCACGTTTATGCTTCTTTCAGAGCTCACCGTTCAATTCCCGGCATCGGCGGCGATTTCACAACCAAAGCCAAGTCAGGCGGCGGCGCGCTTATTGACTGGGGCGTGCATTATCTTGATCTTATTATGTATTGCTGCGGCGACCCCAGACCTCTGACAGCCTCGGGCGAAGCGTTCTGCAAGCTCGGCAAGGATATCAAAAACTACGTTTATACAGGTATGTGGGCTGAAGATACAAAAGAGGTTGACGGCACATATGACGTTGATGATTCCGTTGTCGGCGTTATCAGAACAAGCGGTCCCGTAATCAGCTTCAACGGTGCTTGGGCACAGAATATCGGCAAGAGCGAAACCTTTATCGATTTTATGGGTGATAAGGCAGGTATCCGTCTTAATTATTGCGGTGATTTCACCGTTTATTCAACAAAGAACGGTATGCTCACCGAAACAAAGGTTGCAAGCAAAACAACCAATATGTATGAAAACGAAATCAACGATTTCATCAGATGCGTTAAAACGGGCGATAAGAACCGTCAGCATATAGATTACGCCGTTGAAACTTCAAAGATTCTTCAGGCAATCTATGATTCATCCGAAAACCATAAAGAAATTATTATTGACTGATACAGGAGGAAATTATTATGGAAATCAGAGTGTTTAAGAACGAACAGGAAATCGGTGTTGCCGCAGGTCAGCTTTTCTGCGATTTTGTTAACGAAAAGCCCGATTGCGTTCTCGGTCTTGCAACAGGTGCAACTCCCGTTCCCACTTATAATTATATGGCTGCTCAGTATGCAGAGGGCAAGGTTTCATTCAAGGATATCACCACCTTCAACCTTGATGAATATTGCGACCTTCCCAAGGAGCATAAGAACAGCTACTATTCTTTTATGTTTGAAAATCTTTTCTCAAAGATTGACGTTGATGCAAACAACGTTAACTTCCTCGACGGTAACACAACCGATCCTGAAGCTGAAAGCGCACGCTATGCGGCTGCCATTGCCTCAAAGGGCGGCATCGACATCCAGCTTCTCGGCATCGGCAGAAACGGTCATATCGCATTCAACGAGCCTGCAGATGAGTTTACCGGAGAAAGCTTCAAGATTGCTCTTACCCAGAGCA
>JAFXJO010000013.1 GCA_017532185.1 Clostridia bacterium
ATAACCTTCCCCAGACAAAGCTTCAGAGAAACCTTGAAAACGGTATGGCAGTTTCAATCGGCCGTCTCAGAGAAGACAGCCAGTTTGATTATAAATTTGTTTGCCTCTCACATAACACCCTCAGAGGCGCAGCAGGCGGCGCTGTTCTTATGGCAGAGCAGCTTTGCGCACAGGGTTACATCAATCCCAAAAACTAATTGACGAATTAACGAAAGGAGTCAGCTATGAAGCAGACTGTTTTTACCGGCGCAGGCGTTGCCATCGTTACTCCCTTTACTGCTGATAACAAGATTAATTATACAAAGCTTGCAGAGCTTCTTGAATATCAGATTGCAAACCACACAGATGCTATTATCATCTGCGGAACAACAGGCGAAGGTTCAACCCTTGACCACGATGAACATTCCGAAGCAATCAGATTCACCGTTGAAGTAGTTAACAAGAGAATTCCTGTTATTGCAGGCACAGGCAGCAACGATTCAAACTATGCCGTAAAGCTTTCAAACGAAGCTGAAAAGGCAGGCGTTGACGCGCTTCTCTCCGTTACACCTTATTATAACAAGACTTCACAGAGAGGTCTTATCGCTCACTACAATTACATTGCCGACAGAGTAAGCGTGCCGATTATCACATATAACGTTCCCTCAAGAACAGGCGTTAATATTCTGCCCGAAACTTACGCTGAGCTTGCAAAGCACCCCAGAATCGTTGGCACAAAGGAAGCAAGCGGCGATATCTCCGCTGTTGCAAAAACAATTGCACTTTGCGGTCCCGATTTTGACGTTTATTCAGGCAACGACGATCAGGTTACAGCTCTTATGTCACTCGGCGGCAAGGGCAGTATCTCTGTTCTTTCAAACATTCTTCCTCAGGTTGCACACGATATCCCTGCAAAATTCCTTGCAGGCGATTTCAAGGGCAGCCGCGACCTTCAGCTTGAATATCTTGACCTTTGCAACAATCTTTTTGTTGACGTTAACCCCATTCCCGTTAAGGAAGCTATGAATATGATGGGTCTTGACGTTGGTCCTTGCAGACTCCCCCTTCTTGAAATGACAGACGATGCAAAGGCAAAGCTCAGAGCAAGCCTTGCAAAGCACGGTCTTGTATAATTAAAACAAAAAATCCGAACCTGCTTAACGGCAAGTTCGGATTATCTTGAATAATGAGGTAATCTAAAATGGCAGGAATTTTATTAAGCGGATGCAACGGAAAAATGGGCAAAGCAGTAACAGCTAACGTTGCCGTAACAAGCGGAGCCGAAATCATCGGCGGTATTGATATTTATGCAGAGAGTCTTTACGGCTATCCCGTTTTCGGCTCCCCTGCTCTCATTCCCGATGAGATAACAAAAAAAGCCGACGTTATCATTGATTTCTCCAATCCCTCGGCACTCGGCGGTCTGCTCGAATATGCCGTTAAAAACAGTATCCCTGCGGTTATCTGCACAACGGGTCTTAACGATTCGCAGAAAGCGCTTTTAAAATCCGCTGCCGAAAAAATCCCCGTTTTCTTCAGCGCAAATATGTCGCTCGGCGTTAACCTTGTATGCGAGCTTGCAAAGAAAGCAGCGGCTGTGCTGGGCAATGATTTTGATATAGAAATCGTTGAAATGCACCATAACCAAAAAATCGACGCTCCCAGCGGCACCGCCCTTATGATTGCCGATGCCATCAAAGATGAGCTTGACGGTGACACAAAATATGAATATGACCGCCACTCAAAACGCGAAAAGAGAACCAAGAACGAAATCGGTATTCACGCAGTCAGAGGCGGCACCATCACAGGCGAGCATGAGATTATTTTTGCAGGTC
>JAFXJO010000067.1 GCA_017532185.1 Clostridia bacterium
GCAGGGTTTCAACCGTGTAGCTTCTGCTGCCTCTGTCAAGCTCGATTGACGAAACTTCAAAGCGTTCGTCATTAAAAGCAAGTCGGCACATTTCAAGCCTGTGCTCCCCGCTTGCAAGCTTTCCGGGCATTTTATGGGGAGGAATGCAGGAGGGAACAATCAAAACCTTTTCAAATCCGAGCTTGTCCGCCGCTTCTGTCGCAAGCCTGACGTGACCCGAATGGGGAGGGTTGAAGGTTCCTCCGAAAATTCCGATTTTTATGGTAATCTCTCCTTATTTAAGGTTTACCTTTTTATGCATGATATATGATGTTGCAAAGAACATGATTATATCAAGACCGAGGAAGGCAAAGCCGGGAGTAACCTCCATGCCGAGCTTGTTGCCCACAAGATATTCGTTTTCGCTGAGAATGCCGAAGCTGAGGGTCTTATCCTCATTGAATACCATAACGAAGTTGACAATATCTGTCATCTTGAATGAAATCCAGAGGAAAACAAGTGCGGTAATGAAGAAAACAACAATCGAAGCGATAACCGAATGCTTCTGGAGCTGTCTGATATGTGAAACGGTTATCGAGAAATAAACGATTGAAACAAAGCTGAGGAAAATAACAAAGAACATCAGCACCATATAAACGAGATATGCGATAATCTGTGTTGTTGAGGGAAAATCGCCGAGCATGGTGAGAAGCGACTCAATAAGCGAAATCTTATCTCTGCCGACAACCTCATTTGCGGTGTAGTTCATAAGATAAACGCTTGTAAGCATGAATGCCGCATAGCTCAGAAGCATCCATCCGCCGTAAACAATAACCTTTGAGCCGAGAAGCTGGTTGCTTGATACGGGCAGAGTAAAGCTCAGATAGCCCTGAGGGCTGAAAAGCGATTTAAAGAAATCGTAAACAACAAAAAAGAAGGTTACGAAAATAAGCAGGAACGAAACAACTATCGAAAGAGCGATTGAAACATTGCGGACTGAGGTTGCCTTTTCAATAAGCTCCATGTTGATTGAATCAGAGCCGCCGATTAAATTACAGATACCGAAAATTCCGAAAAGAATTATAAGGGCAATATAAAAAAGGCTGATAACTCTTGCACTTGCAAGAAAATCGTTTTTGAGAAGCATTAAAAACTTGCCCTTGGGCTTAGAAGTTCCAGTCAACGCTGAACACCTCCTTGAATATATCGTTAATGGTTTTTCCGCTCTTTGTGATATTGGCAACGGTATCCTTCATAAGAAGCGAGCCTCTGCCGATCATAAGAATGGAATCAAAAATTTCTTCAACATCCTGAATGAGATGGGTTGACATAAGAATCGTCGAGCCCTCGGGACGGTTTTTGAGAATTGTTGTTAGAATGAAATCTCTTGCCGCAGGGTCAACGCCGCCCATAGGCTCGTCAAGGATATAGAGCTTTGCATTTCTGCACATAACAAGAAGAAGCTGAAGCTTTTCCTGCATACCCTTTGACATAGTTTTGACCTTCTGCTTATGAGGAAGCTGGAAAACATCCATCATGTGCATGGCCTTTGCCTTGTCAAAATCATCATAGAAATCGGCAATGTAGTTGACCGCATCGTCTGCATTCATCCAGCTTGCGAGATAGGTTTTCTCGGGCAGAAACGCAACAAGAGATTTGCTGACCTTGCCGGGCTTGTTGCCGTCGATAAGCACTTCACCCGAA
>JAFXJO010000068.1 GCA_017532185.1 Clostridia bacterium
GGTCCCGTTCGCCAGGCTATCAGTGACTCAGGCCTCAAGACGAGCGAAATCAACAAAGTTCTTATGGTCGGCGGTTCCTCAAGAATCCCTGCCGTTCAGGAAGCAATCAAGAAGTATCTCGGCGCAGAACCCTTCAAGGGCATCAATCCCGATGAATGCGTAGCAATCGGTGCTGCAATTCAGGGCGGCGTTCTCGGCGGCGAGGTTAAGGGTCTCCTTCTTCTTGACGTTACTCCTCTTTCACTCGGCATTGAAACAATGGGCGGCATCAACACAAAGATTATCGACAGAAACACAACAATCCCTGTTAAGAAGAGCCAGATTTTCTCAACTGCAGCCGATAACCAGCCTTCAGTTGAAGTTCACGTTCTTCAGGGCGAAAGAGAATTTGCAAGAGACAACAAAACTCTCGGCGTGTTCCACCTTGACGGCATTATGCCCGCACGCAGAGGTGTTCCTCAGATTGAAGTAACCTTCGATATCGACGCCAACGGCATCGTTCACGTTTCCGCAAAGGACCTCGGCACACAGAAAGAGCAGTCAATTTCCATCACAGCTTCAACCAATATGTCCAAGGAAGATATTGAAAAGGCTGTTCAGGAAGCAGAAAGATTTGCTCAGGAAGATAAGCAGCGCCGTGAAGAAGTTGATACACGCAACAACGCTGACCAGATGGTTTATCAGTGCGAAAAGCTTCTCAGCGAAGAAGGCGATAAGTTCAGCGATGACGAAAAGGCTGCTCTCAACGAGAAGATTGATGCTCTTAAGGAAGCTCTCAAGGGCGAGGATATCAACCTTATCAAGAACCGTCAGGAAGAACTCACACAGAAGTTCTATGAGGTTTCCGAGAAGCTTTATAAGGCTGCTCAGGAAGCTGCACAGGCTCAGGGCGGTGCTCCCGGTGCAGACGCAGGTTACACCGAAGCAAACTACACAGATTATACAGACGATAATCAGTAATCATAAATCATCGGCAAGGGCGGATAATCTCCGCCCGTATGCCATTTTATAAAAGGAGCAAACTCCCTTGGCAGATAAAAGAGATTATTATGAAGTCCTCGGCGTGCAGAAAGGCGCAAGCGAGGACGAAATAAAAAAAGCATACAGAAAAAAAGCAAAGGAATATCACCCTGACCTTAACCCCGGCGATGCCAAGGCGGAAGCAATGTTCAAGGAAGCCAACGAGGCTTATGAGGTTCTTTCCGATAACCATAAAAGAGCACGCTATGACCAGTTCGGTCACGCAGGCGTTGACCCTAACTACGGCGCCGGCGGTGCAGGCGGTTATGGCGGCGGCTTCGGCGGCGGTGGCTTTGATTTTGATTTGGGCGATATTTTCGGCTCATTCTTCGGCGGCGGTTTCGGCGGCGGCAGACAGTCCAATCCCAACGCGCCCAGAAAAGGCGAAGACGTTCAGACCAGAGTTACCGTTTCCTTTGAAGATGCCGCAAAGGGCTGCAAGAGAACGGTTGATATCAACCGTATTGATACCTGCACCGAGTGTAACGGCTCGGGTGCAAAAGCAGGCACAAGCGCAAAATCCTGTCCCGATTGCGGCGGCAGAGGTTATGTTGTTGTTGACCAGCGCACACCTTTCGGTGTTATGCAGACCCAGAAAACCTGCCCCAAGTGTTCGGGTAAGGGTAAGGTAATTACCGACCCCTGCGAAAAATGCCACGGCGCAGGCAGAGTTTCAAGCAAAGCCTCCGTTGAGGTCAACATACCTGCAGGTATCGACGACAGACAGGTCTTCACCGTAAGAGGTGCAGGCAACGCAGGCACAAACGGCGGTCCCAAGGGTGACCTCAAGGTTGCTGTTTTTGTGAGACCTCACGCTGAGTTTGAGCGCGACGGTTATAACGTATGGCTTGAACAGAGAGTCAGCTATCCGCAGGCGGTTCTCGGTGACAGCCTGAGAATTAAAACTCTTGACGGCGACGTTAAGTTTGATTTGCCTGCAGGCACACAGTCGGGTACCGTTTTCAGCCTTAAGGGCAAGGGTATCCAGATTCTCGGCGGCAGAGGCAGAGGAGACCAGCTTGTGAGAATCATTGTTGACGTTCCCAAAAACCTCACCCAGCGTCAGAAAGAGCTTATGCTTGAGCTTGAAAAAGAGCTTGGTGTTAAAAGGGGCGCGCCTATGAACGGCAAAAAAGGCGGCTTCTTTGATAAATTTAAAAATTAAAATATGCCGTGTCGTTAAAAAAATGACACGGCTTTTTGAGGATAATAATATGAAATACGAAGCAATAGTATTCGACCTTGACGGCACACTCATTGATACTCTTGATGACCTTATGGACAGCGTGAATTTTGCGCTTGCAAAGTTCGGCTTCCCTTCAAGAAATCTTGACGAAATCCGTTCCTTTGTGGGCAACGGAGTTAAAAGACTTGTTTATTTGAGCGTACCCGAAGGCACAGACGAAGCAATAAGCGAAAAATGCCTTGAAATTTTCAAGGAGCATTATAAAGGCAATTCGCAGAATAAAACCGCACCCTATGCAGGCATTCAGGAAATGCTCGCAAAGGTCAAGGCGGCAGGCTTTAAAACAGCAGTTGTTACAAACAAAATTCAGGATGCCGCGATTGAAATTATCCGCAATTTCTTCGGCGATAAGATTGACGTTATCATCGGTCAGATTGACGGCGTTGCGCAGAAGCCTGAACCCGACGGCGTATGGCTTGCACTCGAAAAACTCGGCGCAGACAGAGCAAACGCTGTTTATATCGGCGATTCCGAGGTTGACTGTATGACGGCGCATAACGCAGGTCTGCCCTGCATCGGCGTAACCTGGGGCTTCAGAAGCAGAGAGGTGCTCGAGGAAAACAATGCCGAATTTATTGTTGATTTGCCCGAAAAAATCCTTGATTGCGTCCAATAATTCTACATTCATCAGCATTACGCGCTGTTGACAAAATACGCGCGGCAATATATAATTATTATGTCAATAAAATATGTCCTTATTAAGAGTGGCTGAGGGACAGGCCCTTTGAAGCCCGGCAACCTGTGTTAAGCAAGGTGCTAATTCCTGCGGAGAATATCTCCGAAAAATAAGGTGTTTTCAACCGCTGAAGACTCCTTCGGCGGTTTGATTTTTGTGAGGACTTTAGTTGATAGTCAAAAAGAGAAAGGTTAAACATTATGGCAAATTATTTCTTTACTTCCGAATCCGTAACAGGCGGTCATCCCGATAAAATCTGCGACCAGATTTCCGATGCCGTTCTTGATGCCATTCTTGCACAGGACCCCATGGGCAGAGTTGCCTGCGAAACCTGCTGCACAACAGGTATGGTTCTTGTTATGGGCGAAATCACAACTTCAGCAGATATCGATATTCCCAAAATCGTCAGAGAAACAGTTAATGAAATCGGTTATAACAACGCCGAATACGGCTTTGACTGCAATACCTGCGCTGTTATGACAGCTCTCGATAAGCAGTCAGGCGATATCGCAATGGGCGTTGACAGACTCGGTGCAGGCGACCAGGGTATGATGTTCGGCTTTGCTTGTGACGAAACACCCGAGCTTATGCCCCTTCCCATTTCACTTGCTCATAAGCTTTGCGCAAAGCTCACAGAGGTTCGCAAAAACGGCACACTCGGCTATCTTCGTCCCGACGGCAAGAGCCAGGTAACAATCGAATATGATGAAAATAACAACCCTGTAAGAGTTGACACAGTTGTTATTTCTTCACAGCACGCCGCAGACGTTACTCTTGAGCAGATCAGAGCTGATATCACCGAAAAGGTTATCAAGGCAACAATTCCTGCCGATATGATGGATGAAAACACCGTTTTCCACATCAACCCCACAGGCAGATTCGTAACAGGCGGACCTATGGGTGACAGCGGTCTTACAGGCAGAAAGATTATTGTTGATACATACGGCGGTTATGCACGTCACGGCGGCGGCGCATTCAGCGGCAAAGACCCCACAAAGGTTGACCGTTCCGCAGCTTATGCGGCTCGCTACGTTGCAAAGAACGTTGTTGCAGCAGGTCTTGCAAAGAAGTGCGAGGTTGAACTTGCATATGCAATCGGCGTTGAACAGCCCGTTTCTGTTTTCGTTGATACTTTCGGCACAGGCAAGCTTGCTGATACCGATATTTCAGATATCGTTAAGAAGCTCTTTGATCTCAGCCCTGCAGGCATCATCAAGGCTCTCGACCTGAGAAAGCCCATCTATAAGCAGATTGCGGCTCTCGGTCACATCGGCAGAACAGACGTTGACCTTCCCTGGGAAAAGACAGACAGAGTTGACGATATCAAAGCCGCTGCAAACATCTGAATATAAAATTAAGCCGCTGACGTTTGTCGGCGGCTTTTGCGTAATTGATAAAATTAAAAACACGGCACAAATGCACCGCGTTTTATCTGTTAACCTCTTGCTTTTCTGTTCTGCACATAATGTAATCCATACTGACATTGTAAAAATCGGCGAGTATCATAAGCGTTTCGGTTGGGGGAATGCGTTCGCCGTTTTCAAATTTAGAAATCAATGCCTGCTCAATTCCCGTTGCCATTTGCAGAGAAATCTGGGTTATTCCCTTTGCTTTTCGCAATTTCAAAAGATTATTCCGCATAACATCACCCATATGACATTATGTCATTTTTTGCTGTTGACAAATATGACATTTTGTCATAAAATAGAGGCAAATAAATCCAAAGGAGAAATTTTTATGAGCAAAAGTATGGTAGCCGTTATAACTGCGGTAATTACGGCGGTTGTTTCGGTCTGCTCAACGCTGGTTGTTGTTAAGTACACAGGCGAAGACGGAACGGAAAAAGAGGTCAGAGCAGAAATTCAGTATGAAGAAAACGGCGGTGATGGTGCAGTCTTTGAACCCTATGAACTCTCAGGCGGTCAGCAGACTGTCAGCGGCGACACAAGCGTTTATAATGTTGATATTTTAAGTGCAAAGATTGCACTGGATGATGACAATAATAAAGTCGTTGTTGTAACGTATTCTTTTACTAATAATAGTGATGAACCAGAGCATTTTGAGTGGACTGTTCGTGGTGGAGCATACCAAAATGGTATTGAGCTCGGCAAAGCATACGGATATCCGATTAATGATAATTCAGACGATACATCACCTGAATTTAAAGATGTCAGAGTAGGCTCTACTTTTAAATTTGAGTACCCATATATTTTGTCTAATGAAACCGATGATGTATTAATTGAATTAACAGCTGGTTCCGGTCCTGATTTTACTATTTCGCGCACATTCACTCTTTCATAAAAAAACACGCTCCCTTGATTGCTCAGGGGAGCGTTTTGCGTGTTGCTCGGATTTGTCATTGTAGGGCGGGATGCCCACATCCCGCCGTTTATCGTTAAGCAAAATCAGTGGCGGCTTGAGGGCAAGCCACCCTACGGTGTGACGTTGGTTCGGTACAAATGTCATTAAAACGGAAAATTATCTGTTCTTTCTCTCCAGAAACTCTTTGTAAAGCTTCTCTTTATATTCGTCGGTGTATTCATAGCACCAGAGCTGAAAAATTCCGTTGAAATCCTCAAACGTTTCATCGGGCAGGATTTTTGTTTGACCGAATTTATAAGGCAGAGGAATTTCTGCGGCGCCGTTTGAAGCGATGTGATATTCCTTTGCAATTTCAATTGCAACTCTGTTGGCTTCCTGTCTGGGCAATTCCTCGTCGAACTTGATTTCGGTTATCGGGAAAAGCAGGCATTCTGCCGCAGACCTGCGATAGAATTCAGGTGAAGTGCCTGTGTGACCGTGGTGCGACATCTGCATAACGTCGCATTTGAGCGTTTCTGCCGAATATCTTCTGACAAGCACTCTGTCGCTTTCGCCCATGCTGTCGCCGGGGAACGAAACCTTGCAGTTGCCGACTCTCATCATCACCGAAATTGTGGTGTTGTTAAAGTTTTCAACGCTTCTCGGGAAAACGTCTTCGTGCGTGCAGAGCACGGTAAACTCAAGGTTATCGATATAAAATCTTTGCCCCGTATGCATTTTGTGCTTCTTGATTTCGGGTCTTTCGTTGAGCGCATCAATAAAGCTCTGCATAATGTTGTTGCCTGCATCGCCCCATTCTTTGCTCTCTGCAAGCTCAAGAGAAGGAAGATTATAATAAAACGCCTTGATTTCAATTTCGTCTTTGTGGTATATCAGAATATCTTTGATTTTGCCAACGTGGTCTTCGTGACCGTGAGAGATAAACCAGCCCTCAACAACGGGCTTTTTGCCGCCCGAAAGTTTTTTGAGAAAATCGCAGATTCTGTAATCGTCACGCACCGAATAGGGGTGAGCGCTGTCAATAACAAAGAAATTGCCGTTTACGGCTTGGATTATGTAGCACATTCCGCAGTCAATCAGCGAATGGTCAACCTCAAACTGCCAGAGAGTTGCGTTTTCGGCTGTGCTTGAAGGCTTTGTTGGATATCTTTCAAACTTTTCGCAGGCAATAACTCGCATTGAATTATCGCTCTCGCAATAGTAGACGTGTGCCATCATACCCGAAACATAGGTTTTGTGTGTGCTGCCTTCTATTACCGATGAATCGTAAAGTTCAAAGCCTTTACACTCCAAATCTGCGCAAAGCTTTTCAAAAACGGCTTTTTCAACGTCGCTGTAAAGAAGCATAAAGGTATTATCGCCGCAGATATATTCTCTGCAGGGGAATGAGGGCAGAGGAAGAGGGGCAAAAACTTTGTTCATATGAACACCTCGGTTTATGTAATATAAAAATTATATCACACCTGACCGTTAACGGCAATATTCAAAATAAAAATAGTTGAATATGAAGAATTAATATGTTAAAATTATCCTATCAAAACAGAAAGGAAAAATCTTATGTTTTATAAAATAGAAAACGAATTCTTCACCTGTGAAATCGATGATATGGGCGCGCAGCTCCATTCTCTTAAGTCCAAAGAAAACGGCAAGGAATATATCTGGTACGGCAAAACCGAAATTTGGTACGGTCAGGCTCCCGTGCTTTTCCCTGTTATCGGTCAGCTTATCAACGATAAATATTTCTATAACGGCAAAGAATATTCAATGCCCAAGCACGGCCTTGCAAGAAAGCTTCTTTTTACGGTTAAGGAATGTGCAGGCGCAAAGGCGGTTTTCAGCCTTGAAAGCAGCGAAGAAACGCTCAAAAGCTATCCCTTTGAGTTTGAACTTCTTGTTACCTTTGAGCTTATCGGCAAATCGCTCAAAAACACAATGACGGTTATCAACAAAACAAAGGGTGAGATGTATTTCTCAATCGGCGCTCATCCCGGCTTCAACTGCGCAATCGGCGATGTTATTGAGTTTGAACAGCCTGAAACCCTTGCAACCGAACGCATCGACAGCGATAATCTTATTATCGATAAAAAATTCCCTCTGCTTGAAAACAGCAGAGAGATTGAGATAACCGAAGAAATTTTCAAAGCAGACGCACTTATTCTCTCGGATATCAAATCCGAGAAGCTTCGCATCAAAGGCGAAAACGAGCTTGAATTCACCTTCGGCAAATGTCCTTTCCTCGGCATCTGGGCAAAGCCCGGCGCACCTTACGTTTGCCTTGAACCGTGGTACGGCGTGAATGACGGCAGAGAGGTTAAAAACGATATCTCCGAAAAGAGAGGAATTGAAAAACTTAACGAAGGCGAAACCTTTGAATTCTTCTGGAATGCGGAGATAATCAGATAAAGGAGATTGTCCTGTGAGCACTTTAAAAAGATTTTTTGCTTTTGCGATGGCGTTTTTGATGGCACTTGCTTTTTGGGGCTGTGAAAGCATTGAAGATTTCAGCTCAAGCACACCTGAAGACGCGGTTAAAAATTATTATAAGGCATTTGAAGAAAAAAACACAAAGGCTTTTATTGCAAACACGTCAAAAGCGAAGTTTGTGAATATGGGCAGCACAGAGGCTTATGCCGAAGAGATTATTGAATCCTCGCTTTCTGAAGCCGAAAGGGCTTACGGCAAAAACGTCAGGTTTGAGATACTCAAGATTACAGAAGTTGATTATTTCTCAACAATTGAACTTGCCCGTATTCAGAAAGAATATACGGAGACGGAGGCGCTTTCGAATCTGGAAGTTAAAGACGCCGCAGACGTTACTTTTGATATAAAAATCAAAGGTGACTCCGCTGAAAAAACGGGCGTTGGCGAAGCTTGCGTTATTCTTGAAAACGGAACGTGGAAGATATATGCTTTGGAGCTTCATATTTAA
>JAFXJO010000069.1 GCA_017532185.1 Clostridia bacterium
ATCCTCCGTGTTATGAATCAACCTACAAGATAACGGTTGCAAAAATCAGAATTTCAGGGTAAAACCTCCGCTGAAAATGTCAATATTTTGTCAACAAGTCAGGATATTTGAACTTTTTTGGGGTCGGTTACAAACTGCGGCAAGTTACGGCAAACACCTTTTTATTGACTTTTTGACCGTTTGTCAATGTCAATCTGAGCGATTTTACAGATTACGGCAAGTTGTGACAAGCAAAAACAAAACGCTTTAATCACACTCAAGTTCTCAAAGAGATAATTTATCCCGAATGGGGATTATTGAAACCCTCGAAGCTTTGCGGCTTCGGGGGTTCTTTGATTAAAAAGGAATCAGCCCACACCTGACGGTGCGGGCTGAATTTGTTTATTTATTTTTTCTTCTTTTTGTTTATGAGAACAATTATAATAACTGCAGTTGCGGCAACGATGGCAACACCGGCGGCGCAGAGAATTATAAGCTGGGTCTGAGAGAAAGAAGAATCTTTTTCGTCGCTGTTTTTCTTGTTCTTTTTTCGTGTGGTTGCTTCCACTTCTTCGGGGGGAGGAGTCAGACCGTCGTCTTTCTCTTCTTCTTCAACTACGAGTTCTTTTCCGAGACGGACTGCTTCAAGGTATTCGGGTGTGAGTCTGCCGTCATAATAATCTCTTAAAGTGTGATAATGGTACTGTTCGTTGCCGTATTCGTCAACGTTCTTGACAACCTGTGTGATTTTGTGGTTGTCAACCCAACCTTCTGTTCCGTCATAAGAAATATAGCTTCTGCTGTCGCCGGGATTGAATTTGAGAAGGTCTTTGCCGGCGGGAATTTTTCCGATAATATCGGAAGAATCGGCGGAGCTGTAAATTTCAACGTCATCTTCTGCTGCGGTATATTGTGTGATTTCCCAGATATATTCTCGGTCCCAATCCTGGGTGATATTAATCCAGCCTAACTGACCGTCAACCTCAATACCGTACCAGCTTGATTCAAAGTATTCATAGTTGTAGTCATAAGTTTCAACGGAGTATTCGGAAAGGCAGGCATATATTGTTTTAATCATTGTGTTGCCTTCAACCGTACCGATGATTTCGCTTGCGGTGTTGCAGAGTTCCTTATAGATGGGGTAGCTGCCGCTGTTGATAAAGAATGCGGTGAGTTTGCTGATTGCAACCTTGTTATCGGTTTCGTCGTTGAACCATTCGTCGGCGGAAATCCAGCCTGTTACACCGTTGTATTCGGTCTGAACCAGAATGTTTTTAACGCTGTCGATGTAATATTCAAAGGTGAGTCTTGTGCCTACGGGGATTTCTTCGCCGATTTCCTGACTTGTATCGCCGGAGATATCAAGAAGCTTTACACCTTCTTTTGCAACGAAGAGGTCATTGCCGTAGTTTGAATATTTGTTGACTTTGCAAGCAACTTTTGTTTGATAGAAATACTGATAGATATAAATCCAACCGCCGACGCCGTTGATTGTTGTGTAAGCCCAAGCGCAATCGGAAGAAGTATCAATTGCGTAGTAGCAGTCAAATTCTGTGCCAACGGGGATTTCTGAGCCTACGGTTTCATAAGCATCGCTCGGACCCTTATGGAGATATGCACCTTCTCTGATAACTACGTAGCTTTTGGGATTGGTGAGCTTTACGCCTTCTGAATAATGTACGCCGTCATCAAGCATTATGGCGTCGTCGCCGTTGATTGTGCCCCAGACGTCGTTATAGCTTACCGAATAGGAAATTGAACCGTCTTCTTCAATGAAGTCGCCTGTTACGGTAAGAACGGTATCATAAGGGATGAATACGGTGTTGTTGTAGCCTTCCAAGTATACGCCGTCTTTGTTGATGATGCGGATTTCGTATTCCATAAAATATGGAGCGCCGATATCTGCAAAAGCAGGAACACAAAGTCCGAAAACAAGTAAAAGTGCCATTACAGCGGATAAAAGTTTTTTCATAGTATCCTCCTTGATATTTATTGATAAATCAGCCTGTTCAGTATTTCGCCTGCAAAAAACGACGTTGCGTTAAGGATAAGCGAAACAAGAAAAGGGTTTATGCGCTTGGTTGAAAGGGTTTTGCGATAAATAAGAGCTTCTGCGAGAAAAGCAAACAGCTCGAGAAACACCGTTGCAATCAGTCGGATATCATTGCCGAAAATATATCCTGTTATAAAAATTCCGAAAACAACAATGGGGTTGGTGAAAATATTTACGAGGGCAACGTTGAGCAAATCTTTCGGTTTGCGTATGCCTATAAGCAGAGCAACCGCCGCTTCAATAATCACCGTCATCAGCAAAGAGTTCGCCAGATAAATCGGAAGATAATTCAGCATTGGTCATCATCCTTTTTGCCTTTTCGGATTTCCTTTGCAACCCAGACGGCGGTCAGAATGAATATTGCCGCGCATACCGCCCCGACAGCCCAAAGTTCATCTGAAACGAATGAGAGAAAATTCTCATTCACCAGAAAGCGGAAGTCTGACATTTTTCTCATCCTTTCTGATTATAATCTGCATTGCGATAAGACAAAACACCGTCAGGATTGCGATAACTGTGCAGTTGGCTTTGACGGTGGTAAACTTGAAAAAGAAAATCGGAACCGAACCGAGGAAAAGACCGATGGTTGTCAGCCCGAATGCAAGCCCGGGAGCATTTTTGAGAACCGAAACAAGGATTGCAAGCGTTACCGACATAGTCATACTGAAAAGCATAACGCCGATAAGAGAAACCGCCATAATGTTATCGCCCGTAAAAAGGAAAGGCAGTGCGGCTGCGGCGCTGAAAAGAGCAACCTTTTTGATGCCGAAAATATCTGCGAGTATGCCGCCCGAAAGCTTGCCGATGCCCATTGTTACGTAGAGCATAACCGTCTGCACGGCGGTTTTATTCCATGAGGTCGGTATTCCGTAGCCCATATAGCCTCTGACTGCAACGATGAGAACTGCAAGGATAATAACGGCGTAGGGGGCGATTTTTTTTGAATGACAGTCGAAAGCGGCGCAGGGGGAAGTGCTTTGAGCATCTGCTTGTGTGCGATAGGTTTCTGCGAGAAGAACAAAAGGAATCATTGTTAGCGCAAAAATGCAGATGAACCAGAATGAAAGGGGAGTTTCGCCCAAAAGTTTGCCGCAGATAACGCCGAAAGAGCCTCCGCCAACAAAAATTGCGCTGTGAGAAAGATGACCGCCCGAGCATCGGAGCGTTACCTCTGCACCGTTTATGTGTGTGCAGGCATTGCCGATTGAAAGAATGGCAAGCGCGGTGTATTTGCCGGGAAAAATCGGAGTGCCGCATCCGGCAACGCCAAGTGCAAGCAAAACGGCGCCGATAACACCGAAACTGATTTTCGGAAATCGGTCACTTAACCTGCCGATTACGGATTGGGGCACAAAAGCAAGCGCATCGTAGATAAGAGGAACTATCCAAAGATAGATGCTGCTTCCGTAAGCTCTGCTGAGAACAAAAAAGCAGGCAACCTCGGTTATAAAATGTATATAGAAATACAGCCAGCCGGCACCGAGGTTTTTCTTGAAATCGGTTTTCATCATCAACCTCCTTCATCAAAATATACAACTCTTAAATCAATTATACTTTTTTATATTTTTTTGTCAATCGGGAACAATCGGTTTTTGGTTAAAACTTTCTGTAGTGCAATATGTTGTTGACAACCTATTAGCATATATGCTAAAATTAAATAAAACACACGGCAAAATACCTTGCAAGGAAGTGTAGTTGTGGCAAAGATAAGAAAATCGGAGTTCACAAAGCTTGAAATCATCAAGGTTGCAACCCTGAGATTTCTTTTGAAAGGTTATTCCTCAACAACGGTCAAAGCGATTGCCGATGAGCTCGAAATGAGCACGGGTAATCTGACCTTTTATTATCCGAGCAAAGAGCATTTGCTTGCGGAGCTTACGGATTTGCTTTGCAGATTTCAATGGAAAATGATGGAGGTTGAGGCTGACGAAGGCATAAGTTCTCTCTTGGCCCTTTGTCTTGAACTTACAACTCTTGCTTCCATCTGCCAGGGCAACGAGATAGCGAAAGACTTTTTTGTTTCGTCTTATCAAAGCCCGATTTGCCTTGATATTATCCATTTTAACGATACCGAAAGGGCAAAAAACATTTTTGCCGAATATTGCGGTGATTGGAGCGAAGAAAAGTTTGCCTCGGCAGAGATACTTGTTGCAGGTATCGAATATGCAACTCTTGTTGCCTCTGACGGAGAGGTTCCGCTTGAAACAAGAATTTCAGCGGCGCTCAATCAAATTATGTTAATCTATAACGTTCCTGAAAATATAAGAAAAACAGAAATTAGAAAAGCTCTTGCAACAGACTATAATTCGCTGGGCAAGCGAATTATCAAAGGCTTTATTGAGTTTGTTGAGAAAACAAACGAGCAGGCTTTTGAAGATATGTTAAACAAAAGAAATATGCCTTAACATAATAACATCTTCTCTTAACATAATAAAACCCTATGAAATCCCTGAGGTATCCCCAAACCTCGGGGATTTCACTGTCTCGGAAAAATTACAAAGTGAAGAATAAAAGAATCAACTGCTTTTAATTGCGCTTACCTGTTGCAAAAAAAGATAAATTGTTATAGAATAAATATGTATATGCATTCTGCGCAAGAAAGGAAGAGAAAAATGACAGAGCTTAAGTATTGGGAAAATCCTTACATAATTAAAGAAAACAAAGAAGACGGTCATAACACTGCTTTGCCACGCCCCTCGCTCAAAGCGGCACTTGAGGGACAGGAAGCTCCTCTGCGCCTCAGTCTTAACGGCACGTGGAAATTCTGGTGGCAGCAGGGCGTTGATAATCTGCGCACCGACTACTATGCCGACGGTTATGACGATTCCTCCTGGGATGATATCGAGGTACCTTCCGTGTGGCAGTTAAAGGGTTACGGCAAGCCGATTTATCTTTGCAATTCATATCCGAAGGCTTTATCGAATTCTCAAAATGAGCTTCCGAAAATCAACCATAAACTCAACGAAATCGGTGTTTATCGTCGCACCTTCAACATTCCCGAATCCTTTGCAGGCAAAAGAATATTTATTCAGTTCGGCGCGGTCAAGGCCGGTTTCTTCCTCTATATCAACGGCAGACAGGTTGGCTATTCACAGGGTTCAATGACTCCTGCGGAGTTTGATATCACAGACTGTGCGGTTATAGGAGAAAACAAAATCACCGTTGAGGTTTACAGATATACCGACGGCACTTATCTTGAAGACCAGGATATGTGGTTCCTTTCAGGCATTTACAGAGAAGTTTTTGTTTATGCGGAAGAAAATCTCTGCGTGAGGGATTTCTTTGCAAACACTTCTCTTGACGATGCTTACGAAAACGGTGTTCTTGACCTGGAGGTTACTCTTAAAAACTATAATACCGAGCCTGCGGAATGCACTGTTGAAGCTGTTCTTGTTGCAGACGGCAAACAGAAGAAAATTGCATCTGAAAAGGTTACTGCTTCTGTCGGCAAAACGGTTCTTAATTTCAATCATATCGAAGAAAAGGCAAAGCAGTGGTCTGCCGAAGAACCCAATCTCTATAAGCTTGCAATTGTTCTCAAACAGGGCAGAAAGGTTCTTTCGGCAAAGTGTGTGCGCATCGGTTTTCGCAAAATGGAAATCAAGGGTAACGTGCTTTATATGAACGGCAAAAGAGTTATCATCAAGGGTGTTAACCGCCACGATTTTGACCCCGATAACGGCTGGGCTGTTCCGCTTGAAAGATATTATACCGACCTGCACCTGATGAAGCAGGCAAACATAAACGCAATCAGAACAAGCCATTATCCCAATGCAGAGATTTTCTATGAGCTTTGCGACGAACTCGGCTTCTACGTTATGGATGAAGCTGACGTTGAAACTCACGGCGTGCGCCGCAAGAACTGCCCCGGCGATAATCCTGAATTCAAAGAGGCGGTTGAGGATAGGGCGGAGAGAATGGTTCTGCGCGACAGAAGCCATGCTTGCGTATGTTTCTGGTCTCTCGGCAACGAAGCGGGTGACGGCGAAAACTTTGTTCACGAAAAGAACGCGATTCTTGCTCTTGATAAAACAAGACCCGTTCATTATGAAGGCGATTTTGACTTTAAGAAGAGCGATTTCATAAGCAGAATGTATCCCGTTGAGAGCGTTGTTGAAAAAATGCGCAACAAAATCGCGCTCACACCCACTCTCTACGATAACGTTGCAAATGCTCTTGCGGCAGATAACAAGCCTGTTCCTGCCGAGATTTATGAAACCCATCCCGTAATGTATTGCGAATTTGCTCACGCTATGGAAAACAGCCTGGGCAACTTCAAAGAATACGTTGACGATTTTGAAAACTATGAGCATATGTGCGGAGGCTTTATCTGGGACTACGTTGACCAGTCACTCCGCAAAGTAGAAGACGGCAAAGAAAAGTGGCTCTACGGCGGCGACTTTGACGAGGGTAACACCAGCTTCTATTTCTGTGCAAACGGTATCATCACCGCCGACAGAATGCCTCAGCCTTCATATTTTGAGGTTAAAAAGGTATATTCCAACCTTGAACTTGTTGATGCGGACTGCAAAAACGGTAAGGTTATAATCAAAAATAAGAACCTTTTTATTTCAACAAAGGATTACAGATTCGAATGGACTCTTGCTGTTAACGGCGAAACCGTTAAAAACGGCGTAGTTGACAACGTTATTGTTGAACCTCTGACAGAAAAAGAAATTCAGCTTCCCGTAAGCCTTGCGGATTATCCCGACGGAGAGGTTATTCTGACGGTTGGTTTTGTGCTTGCGGTTGATAAACCCTGGGCAGAGGCAGGCTTTGAGCATAATTTCGGCCAGCTTGTTCTTCGCGAGGCAGTTGCCGCAAAACGCAGACCTGCCTGCGGCGAGCTTAAATTTATCAGAAACGGCAAGGACGTTAAAATTAAAGGTGATGCATTCTCAGCCGAAATCAAGGGCGGTGCTCTTGCTTCTCTCAAGTATGGTGAAAATGAGATTATCGATGCAAATTCACCTCTGCGCCCCGACTTTTTCAGAGCACCCACCGATAATGACAGAGGATATCTCAATTTTGTACCGTTCCTGAGTGGAATTCATCCCATTTATCAGTGGAAGCGCTCAACCGCGCAGACGGTTGCGTATTCGGTAAGCGTGGCTTCAACACCTTCTGGCGTTGAGGTCAAGGTTAATTGGGCGGCACCTTTTGTTGCAGGGCTTTCAACTGTTTATCTCTTCTCACCTGCAGGAGAGGTTACGGTCAGCCACAATGCAATCGGTCTTGCGCTGCCGATGCTTAAGGTCGGTATGAGGGCAGGTATAAAGAGTACTCTGGATAACGTTGAATGGTATGGCAGAGGTCCTCACGAAACATACTGTGACCGCAAAACGGGTGCAAAAATTGCACGCCACGCAATGAGCGTTGCCGAGCTTGAACACAGATATATGAGACCGCAGGAAAACGGTCACCGTACCGACGTCAGAAGCCTTTGTGTGAGCGATGATTCGGGCTTCGGAATCGTTATCGACTCAATGGATATTCCTTTCGGTTTTAACCTCGGTTATTATAATCCCGAAAAGCTTGATAAGGCAAAGCATCTGTTTGAGCTTGAAAAGGATAACTGCATAACTCTCTGCCTTGATGCGGCGATGAGAGGTGTTGGCGGCGATATGCCCGGTTGTGCTTATCTTCATAAGCCTTATAAGCTTAAGGGCGGCAAGAAATACAGCTTCTCATTCAGAATTTCAAAGAAATAATATGAATAAAACCAATGTTATGAGGCTGCTTGAAGCGGCAAAAATACCCTATGATTTGCTCGAATATGAGGTTGATGAAAACGACCTTTCGGGCGAAAGCACCGCAAGAAAAACGGGCAAGGATGCATCGCAGGTGTTCAAAACTCTTGTTTTCAGCGGCGAAAAAAACGGTTTTGGAGTATGCTGCATTCCTGCGTGCGATGAGCTGGATTTAAAGAAAACCGCAAAGGCTTTCGGCGAAAAGAAGGTGGAAATGCTCCACGTTAAGGATTTGCTGAAAGTGACGGGATATATCAGAGGCGGTTGCTCGCCGATAGGAATGAAAAAGCAGTTTCCTACCGTTATTGACGAAACTGCCTGCCTGTTTGATAAAATCTACGTCAGCGCAGGTGTCAGGGGAGCAATGCTCGGCATAAACCCCGATGCTCTTGCCGAATATATCGGCGCAAAAATGGCTGACGTGACAGTATAAATAAAAGCGTATCGCTTGACGGCGATACGCTTTTTTAAATGAATAATGAATTGTCACAGTTTGCAAAATATCTTGACATATTTTCAGTGCGAAATTATAATAATGCCTATAAAGAGAAATGGAAGATTTAGGTGAAATTTATGCCATATTGCAGAAAATGCGGTGCGAAGCAGTGCGACGATTTTGTTTTTTGTACCGAGTGCGGTGTTAAAAGGCTTGACCCAAATGAAATAACAGACAGGGCTGATTTGTCTTTGGCTGATGCAACAACGTTTTCAAACGATGAAGTCACTGTGAAAAAAGAGATGATTTCTTCAGCAGCAAGTGCTAATGATGATGAACCTGCAAAGAAGTCTGTTTTGTCTGTTGATTATACTCCGCCTGTTACAGTGAGCGTACCTTTAGATACAAATTCAAACAACGGAAACAGATTCTTTGAAAAAACTGTTTGTGTTTTTTTGCTTGTGATAACATGTGTTATTCAGTTTTTGCCGTTTTACAGAGTAGATTCGATGTTTTATGAGTTTGAAGCGTCAAATCTTGGGCTTATTATGAAGGTTATGGAAAATGTTCCATCTTCAGCGGAACTGGAGATTACAGTGTTAATGTTGATAAATATTTTCAGTACCATTGCAATGATTAGTGCTGTTATATATTTTATGGCTGCTGGCGGAGTAGGCTTTTTGATAACTTCGCTGGTAGTTTCAGGTCTTGTGCAAGCTTATATTCCTGCAGGTATGCCTTTCAGTGACAAGTTAAGGATTGCGCCGAGTTCGGAGACTTTTACGGTATTTTTATATCTATATTTTATTTTTATGATTATAAGCATAATTGCGTTGATGTGGTATAACTCTCAATCCAAAAAAATACATATAAAGGATAAATAACTAAAAATCGGCTTGGAGCAATCCAAGCCGATTTTTTCATCTCTTCTTTATTCTTGCCCAGTAATCTCTTGCTGCCTGCTCGTTTTTGTTATCACCGAAATCGTAATAGCGGCGGTTTTTGAGGGCATCAGGCAGATATTGCTGGTCAACCCAATGATGCTCATAATCGTGAGCATATTTATAAAACTGCCCCTTGTTTGGGTTATCCTCGCCATCATAATGCATATTCTGGAGCTGACGGGGCACGGGACCTGTTTTGCCTGCGGAAACGTCACTCATCGCGGCGTTTATGGCGTCGTGGGCTGAATTGGATTTGGGGCTTGTTGCAACAAGAATAACTGCGTCGGCGAGAGGTAATCTCGCTTCGGGCAGACCGAGCATCATTGCCGAATCAACGGCGGCTTTGACAATCGGGATTATCTGCGGATATGCAAGACCCACGTCTTCGCACGCACACACAAGCAACCTGCGGCAAGCGGAAATCAAGTCGCCTGCTTCAAGGAGCCTTGCGAGATAGTGAATTGCAGCATCGGGGTCAGAGCCGCGCATAGATTTCTGATAAGCGGAAATAATATCGTAGTGCTCGTCGCCGTCTTTATCGTAGCGCATCGCGCTTTTTTGAGTGAGCGATTTTGCGTTTTCAAGCGAAATGTTTTTGATGCCGTTTTCTTCGCCTGCAGAAAGAACGCAAAGCTCAACGCTGTTTATCGCTTTACGCACGTCGCCTGCACAGGCGGTTGCGATATGGCTGAAAACGCCGTCTTCTATTTCATAAGTTTCTTTGCGGTCTTCTGCCATAAACTCAAAGCCTCTGCGCACCGCTTTTTCGGCTTCAGCAGGTGTAACGCTCTTGAATTCAAACACCGTGGAACGGCTGAGAATCGCGCTGTAAACATAAAAATACGGATTTTCCGTTGTTGAAGCGATGAGAGTTATCGCGCCGTTTTCGATATATTCGAGAAGCGTCTGCTGCTGCTTTTTGTTGAAATACTGGATTTCGTCAAGGTAGAGCAGAATGCCGTTAGGTGCAAGAAAAGTGTCAAGCTTTGCAACAACCTCTTTTATATCTGCGGTGCCTGCGGTTGTGCCGTTGAGCTTAACAAGGTGACGGTCAGTTGTTTTGGCGATGATGCTTGCAAGCGTTGTTTTGCCAACGCCGGGAGGTCCGTAAAAAACCATGTTGGGCAGTTCGCCTGATTTGATAATATTGCGCAAAGGTTTGCCCTCGCCGAGCAGGTGAGGCTGACCGATTATATCTTCGATTGTTTTCGGGCGGAGTCTGTCCGCAAGAGGAGCTGACATAATATCCTCCTTTAAATTTGAACTATTAATATGATATAAATATTACCGCGAAAAGTCAAGCGAAAAGAAGATTGCTTGACATTCGGCGGTAATTAATATACAATTTACAGGCGGAATACTTATCAAAAGGAATGGTTTTATGAATAGTTTCAAAAAATTTTTTGCGCTTATTCTTGCTTGCATAACCGTTGCTTCGCTTGCATCCTGCGGTAAGGGCGATAACGCGGCAACAACGGTGCCTGTTACCGTGGAAGGCGCAACTGTTGCACCTATGGATATCCCCGATATTGACAGAGGTGAAGAAAAAATCAGTATTATTGCCCCCGAAAACGCGATGGGTTATGCATTTTTTAAGCTTGCGGTTGACCGCGCCTATGCTTATGACATTGTAACAAAAGGCGTAACGTCGACATCTGCAGCCGAAAAATTCAAGAACGGTGAAGCGGATATTGCCGTTGTTTCGCTTGAAGATGCATCAAAGCTTTCAACGGAGTCTGATATCAGAATTCTTGCAGTGAATTCAACGGTGAAACTTACTCTTATTGAAAACGGAGATACGTTGACAAACGTTAATGATATCAAAGGCAAAACCGTTTATTGCGGTATTGACGGTGCCGCATCGCAGGCTGTTGCAAAAGCGATTTTTGCCGATAACGGTATGAATGCTGATTTGGTTTTTGCTTCGGCAACAGAGGTCGAAACAAAACTGAAAAACGGCGAAGCGAAAATCTGCATTTTTGAAGAACCTGCCGCAACGCGCATTGTTGCTGAAAACGAGGGCGTTTCCAAGAAGGCAGATATGACCGTGGCTTGGAAGAGGGATTATGCTCCCGTTCAGAGCTGTGTTGTTGCAAAGGCTGATTTTGTTGAAGCAAATCCTGATAAAATAAAGGAATTTATTGAGCACGCAGAAATCGGAACAAACTATCTTGCTTCCGAATTGGGCGCAGGTGACTTTGCACCTCAGCTTGTCGAAAACGGATATTTTTCAAGTGATGTTCTCGGCCGCGATACTTTAATCGCCTGCGGATTCGTTTTTGCTTACGGCGAAGAAATGCAGACAATGCTTGAGGGTTACTGCGGTTTCCTTGCTGAAAACGGAATAGAAATAACTTTGCCGAAATTTTAAAACCGATAAATGTTGCAGGGGTGACCTCGGATAGGTTGCCCCTTTTCTTTTTGAGCAAGGGCGTTACGTCACAATGACCAAAAATGATGCGTTAATATTGTTACAGTTGACGGAGAGACGGTTTTAAAAAATAAAAATTCGACTGTTACAACAAAAATTAAATATCTATTTATCATTTTTGACTTGAAATTGCGAATAGAATATATTATACTTATTGCATACGTGCTTCACTGCGCGCTGCGCTGTGGGCAAAGTTAAACCAAGCGGCTTATGCCGCGAAAATCAGGAGGAAAAGATATGTTTAAAAAGATTCTTGCTGTAGTTCTTGTTTTCTCGTTCGCATTTGCATTTGCAGCTTGCGGCAAAGATAATGAGGTAACTGCAGGTACAACGGCTACTGATGCTTATGCAGACCTTTTTGCTGAAGGCAAAACAACCGAACCCGTAACAGAAGTTGAAGTTGTTACAGACGCAGCAGGTGAAGTTGTTACCGCTGCAGGCGGCGAAGTTGTTACCGAAGCTGTTGTTGTTACAGAGCCCCCTATGACTAATGCTGCAGGCGAAATTATTGTTATGCCCGAAACAACAGAAGAAATCGTTGCTTATTTCAATGATGCTGTTAATGGTGTAAAAACTAATGCGACAAGTGTTAAACGCAACTATTCCAAAATTTCGCTTAACGGCACACCTGTTCTTCCCGGTGTTGTTGATGGCATTCTTAAACTTCTCGGTGGTGCAGATAAGTTCCTTGGCGATCAGCTTGCAAAGAACAGCAAGGGCGAAGAAACTTATACAGGTGCAGATATCAAGGCTGTTTTCCCTGTTGAGACAGAAAGCTATGCAAGTAAGCTTACCGCATCTGATGTTGAATCTGCAAAGATTGTAAAGGATGGCGATGGCAACTTTGTTATTAGAGTTGTAACAAAGAAGGATGATAAATCATCTACAGTTCAGCACGGACAGGGCCATGCTCCCAAGGCTTTCAATGTTGTTCTTCCCGGTGTTGTTAATGATGCTCTCGGCAGCATCCCCGGCGCAAAGGGTATCGTTGGTGAAGCTTCAATGAACTACCCCTCATCAACAGCTACAATTGTTGTTGATCCTATGACAGGCAACGTTATCAAAGCTACTTACGATCTTAAGTGGACAATCAACTTTGATAAAGCCGGCGTTATTATTCCTTTCACAACTCTTGATGAGTTTGTTATCACTTATTAATCAATAACCAATCGCTCGGTGACCGTCATTTCGGCGGTCGCCGACTTTGCGTAAATCAAGATAAAGGAGTTATCTCAATGAAGAAAGAAGTTCTTGTTGAAACCTCTGCCCGTCACGTTCACGTCAGCCGTGAAGCTCTTGACGTTCTTTTTGGCAAAGGTTATGAATTGACACACAAAAAAGACCTCTCTCAGCCCGGTCAGTATGCTTGCGAAGAGAGAGTTGCAGTTGTTGGCTCAAAGTCCAGCTTCCCTGCAGTTTCAATCCTCGGTCCTGTTCGTCCCTCAACTCAGGTTGAGCTTTCGCTCACAGATGCTCGCAGCATCGGCGTTAACGCTCCCGTAAGAGAAAGCGGCGATATCGCAGGCACAGGCACTTGCAAACTCGTTGGCCCCAAGGGTGAAGTTGAAATCGAATGCGGTGTTATCACTGCAAAGAGACATATTCACGCTACTCCTGCAGATGCAGAGAAGTACGGTCTTGAGGATAAGCAGGTTGTTTGCGTTAAGGTTGAATCAAACGGCCGTTCACTTATTTTTGATGACGTTGTTGTAAGAGTTAACCCCAACTTTGCTCTTGCAATGCACATCGATACAGACGAAAGCAACGCCGCAGGCGCTGTTCCCGGTCTGATGGGTGAAATTCTTTAATTTCAATACATAAAATTACCGCCGAGGTTGATAACTTCGGCGGTTTTTGCTTATAAAAAAATCCGCTGCCGAATGACAGCGGATAATTTTTTTTACATACTTTCGGGAACTGTGATGCTGAACATTGTGAGAATGTTTTTGAGAACGTTCTTTACGCAAAGGCAAAGACTGAGTCTTGCCTGCATAAGAGCCTCATCGTCGCAGTTAACTCTGCAAGCGTTATAGAACTTGTGGAAGAGGGTTGCAAGGTCAACGGCATAGCGCGTGATTTTTGCAGGGTCGTAGTTCTTCGCGGAGAGAATGATTTCGTCTGTAAGAGCCGAGAGATGCTTGATAAGCTCTTTTTCTTCGGGAGCAGAGAGGAGTGCAAGATCGGGGATTGTGCATTCTCTTGCTGCCTTGCCTTCGCTCTCAAGCTTTTTGAGAATGCTGCAGATTCTTGCGTGGGCATACTGGCAATAGTAAACGGGGTTCTGCGAGCTCTGCTCAACTGCAAGGTCAAGGTCGAAATCCATCTGTGAGCCGGGCTCTCTCATGTTGAAGAGGAAGCGGACTGCATCAATCGGAATTTCTTCAAGCAGGTCAACGAGAGTGATTGCCTTGCCTGAACGCTTGCTCATTCTTACAACCTCGCCGTCGCGAGTGAGACGAACAAGCTGCATAAGGATAATATCAAGGTCGTCGCCGTTGCAACCGATTGCATCGAGCGCGCCTTTCATTCTTGCAACGTGACCGTGGTGGTCGGCGCCCCAGATGTTGATTGCTCTGTCAAAACCTCTTATCTGAAGCTTGTTGCGGTGGTAAGCGATATCTGCGGCAAAATATGTGGGGTTGCCGTTTGTTCTGATAAGAACCTCGTCCTTGAGTTCGAGTTTTTCGATTTCTTCGGGTGTTTTACCTTCTTTAAGAAGTCTTGCGCCGAGAACCTCTTTGTTCTTATACCATACGGCGCCGTCTTTCTCATATGTGAGACCCTTGTTTTTCATAATATCAAGAGTTTCTGCAAGCTCTCCGCCGTTGTGGAGAGTGCTCTCAAGGAACCAAGTGTCGTATTCGATGCGGTATTTTGTGAGGTTTTCTTTCATTGCGGCAATGTTCTTGGGCAGAGCGTAGTCAACAAGAGCCTTTCTGCGTTCTGCTTCGGTAGCGTCAATGAATTTATCGCCGTGAATTTCAGCAAATTCCTTTGCTCTGACGATGATATCTTCGCCGTGATAGCTGTCCTCGGGAAGCTCGGGAGCGTCTGTTCCCTTATAAAGCTGCTGATAACGGATGTCGAGCGAAAGACCGAACTTTTCAATCTGGTTGCCTGCGTCGTTAACGTAGAATTCGCGGCTCACCGAATAGCCTGCGCAATCCATAACGGCTGCAAGGCAGTCGCCGAGCGCGCCGCCTCTTGCGTTACCCATATGCATGGGGCCTGTGGGGTTTGCGGAAACGAACTCGATATTGATTTTTTTGCCGCCGCCGTAATTTGAACGTCCGTAATCGGCACCCTTTTCAAGAATATCCTGAATAATGCAGGCGTTGAAGCTTTCTTTGAGATAGAAATTGAGGAAACCGGGACCTGCAACCTCGCATCTGTCGATGAAGGTATCGCAAAGTTCAAGGCGGCTGATGATTGCTTCAGCAATCTTTCTGGGGGCAGAACGGAGGTCTCTTGCCCAGGCCATTGCGGCGTTTGAAGAATAATCGCCGTTATCTCTGTTTGCGGGAACTTCAACGATGAAGTCGCCCAGGGGCACTGCAGGGAATTCGCCGTCTGCAACGGCTCTGCCTGCGGCTTCGAGAATTGCTGTTCTGATTTCGTTGACAGCCTGTTTAACTAAAAGTGACATATTTTAACCTCCCTTGACGGCAACGGTGACTGTTAAATCGTTTTCCGATGCCAGGTCGTTATTGAAATCGATTGTGTATGAAAAGCGGAGAGTACCGCCGTTTTCGTTCATATCGGTGAACATATTCTTTGTGTAAACGCCCATCATCAGCTCGCCGTAAGGCGTTGCGTAAAAGCAACTGTGGCGGCGTTCTTTTTCAATGATAAGCTCGGTGTTATATTTGCCCGAGCGCGTCATAACGATAACTCCGTTTTCGTATTTCAGCTCGGTTTTGCAACCTTTGAGTTCTTCGTCTGTTTCGTTATAAACAACCGTGAAACCGTCGGGACGGAAATCAAGCGAGCCGCTTGTTGTGAGCTCGCAGGTATATTCCTCGCCGTCCTGAAGGTGACGGTCTGTTATTTTAACAACTGCGTCTTTCATTTTATCTCTCCGTTGCAAGCTCAAGCAGTCTGTCGAGCAGCTCCGAATAGGGCACGCCCGAAGCTGCAAAAAGCTTGGGATACATACTGATTGAGGTGAATCCGGGGATTGTGTTCGGCTCGTTGAGAAGGATTGAACCGTCTGCACAGACGAAGAAATCAACTCTTGTGAATCCTGAGCAGCCGAGCGCTCTGTATGCCTTTATCGCCGCTTCCTGAACAGCTTTGAGCATATCGCCGGAAAGTCTTGCAGGAATATGAAGTTCGCTCTCGTTTGCGAGATATTTTGCATCGTAATCATAGAATTCGTTGCAGGGAACAACTTCGCCGACAACCGAGGCAACGGGTTCGCTGTTACCCATAACGGCGCATTCAACCTCAACGCCGATGATGCCTTCTTCGAGCACAACCTTCACATCGTGTTCAAAAGCCTTTTCGCAGGCGGCTTCAAGCTCTGCGATGTTTTTGGCTTTGCTGATGCCTACCGATGAGCCTGCGTTTGCAGGTTTAACAAAAATCGGGAAGCCGAGCTTTTCTGCGGCGGATGCCAAAAGAGCGTCTTTATCGCCCGAATAAGCGTGTTTGTCAAAAGCGGTCCACTTTGCCTGGGCTATGCCGTGAAAGTCTGCCATAGCGTTTGTGACGGCTTTATCCATACAAATTGCGCTTGCTGCCGTGTTGCAGCCGACATAGGGGATACCCGAAATCTCGAGCAAGCCCTGCATAGTGCCGTCTTCGCCGTTTTTGCCGTGAAGAACAGGGAAAACAACGTCGATATATTCAACCTTTGCGCCGTCTGCAAGGCGGATTATGCCGTGATGGGAACGGTCACAGGAAATAACGGCAGGTTCAAGAAGAGCTTCGTCTTTAAGCCAGTTGCCGTTGGGCAGAAGGTCGGGAGAACCGTTGAAAACAAAGCATTTGCCCTCTTTTGTGATGCCCATCGCAACGATGTCGTATTTATCTGTGGGGATATTCTTCATAACGGAAGATGCGGAGTTGAGCGAAACGTCGTGTTCACTTGAAACACCGCCGAAAAGAACAAGAACCTTTTTCTTCATTCAAATCACCTTTATCAAAAAATAAGCGCCTAAACACCCATTTTAGTTTTTACAGTTTATATATATTATCACAACGTAAAAAAATAGTCAATAACGTAAAAAGCGACAAAATGTTTTACCTGAACGGCTGTTAAATGTGGAAAAACACAGCTTTATTATAAAATATTTTAAATATATTGTTTTAATATTCTAATTTAGAATAATTATATAATTAGAATATGTTATAATAAGCCGTAAATATAATTTTTCTTAAGGAAGGAACATCGAAATGGCTGATATCTATCCCGTTCTCAATGATATTTTAAAGAATATGAGCGAAACACTTGCCGATTGCGGATTCACTGCCGTGATTCCCGAAGGAGTTGAAAAAGATGCCCTGCCCGCAACTGAAAGCAGCGGCAGAATAACAATCGATTTCAAGGGCGAAAACAAGGCGGCTCGTATAGAATATTTCAACAATAAAATTACTCTTCTGGGTGCTAAAAAAGAAGGCGAAATCCTCGCAAGCGATTTTTCAAAGCTTTCCGTTTCTCTGCTTGAGGCTGAAACTGCAAATGAGAAGGATGCAAGATTCGTTGCGAACGAATTCGGCGAAACGCTTGTTGAAAACTTCGGCACAAAAACTCAGAAGCCTGTCAAGAATAAGCTTCCTCAGCCCGTTTCAAAGGCTGCCGCAAAGAGTGGTATGGTTACCTATGACGCAAACACTCTTGCAAACAGATTCACGGCTATCTATCCCGAACTTCGTGATGAATACAAAGCAAACTGTGAAAAATACGGCAAGTTCCTGCCCGAAGATTTCTTCACAAAGCACGGCAACGCAGTTGTTCACGCAACTATCAAAGAGAATAATCCCACAAAGATGAAAAAGCTTTTTAACCTGCTTAACGATATTTATGAAGACGGCAGTAACGAGGTTCAGAGCATTATTGCGGTAACGATTCTCGGCTCAATGGATAATGACCAGGAAATGCTTGCCGCTTGCGTTGACTATATGAGCGACGATATGACGGCTCCTGTTATCAACGTAAACAAGTTCCTTGCTTCCAAAAACGGCAAGGGCGCTAAAATGAGGCTTGAAAATCCCCCTCGTTATAAACCCGAAAAGAAAAAGAAAAAAGGCATGATGTCAAGCCTTGGAATGTAATTGGGAGGCAATCAAAGTGGATAACGAAAAGAACATCGAAATGAATGATATTCAGGCAGTTCCCGAAGAAGAAGTTCCCGTTTTTGAATCGGACTCCGATGAAATGGATACCGTTGTTACCGAGGAATATGATGCGAGTCAGATTCAGGTTCTCGAAGGTCTTGAGGCTGTTCGCAAAAGACCGGGTATGTATATCGGTTCAACAGGTCCCAGAGGTCTGCATCACCTTGTTTACGAAATTGTTGACAACTCAATCGACGAAGCTCTTGCAGGCTACTGCACACACATTGAAGTTGAAATCGAACCCGGCGACGTTATCTCCGTAAGGGATAACGGACGCGGTATTCCCGTAGGTATAAACGAAAAGATGGGCTTGCCCTCGGTTACCGTTGTTCTTACCGTTCTGCACGCAGGCGGTAAGTTCGGCGGAGGCGGATACAAAGTATCGGGCGGTCTTCACGGCGTTGGTTCATCGGTTGTTAACGCTCTTTCGGAGTGGTTCGAGGTTGAGGTTTCACAGGCAGGTCACGTTCACCGCCAGCGCTTTGTGAACGGCGGTAATATAGCAACCGACCTTGAAATAGTAGGCGATACAGAAGAAACGGGTACATTCATCCGCTTCAAGGCTGACCCTGCGATTTTCCAGGAAACAACGGTTTATGATTTTGAAACGCTTGAAAGAAGACTCAGAGAATCTGCTTTCCTCAACGCAGGTCTTTCAATCAAGCTGACTGACAGCCGCGATCCCGAAAATATCATCGAGCACGAATACTGCTACGAAGGCGGTCTTTCGTCGTTTGCCGAGTATCTTACAGGCGTAAGAGGTCTCACTCCTCTTCACGAAACTCCCGTTCATTTCTCGGGCGCAAAGGGCGACAGATATGCAGAGGTCGCTCTCTTCTATAATGACAGTTACAACGAACTTATTCTTTCGTTTGCAAATAACGTTCGCACCGTTGACGGCGGTACGCACGAAACGGGCTTCAAGAATGCTCTCACAAGGGTGTTCAACGATTACGGCAAGAAATATAAAATTCTCAAAGACGGCGATAAAAAGCTTTCGGGCGATGACGTAAGAGATGGTCTTACGGCGATTATCTCCGTCAAGCTGACCGAAGCGCAGTTTGAAGGTCAGACAAAGGGTAAGCTCGGCAACACCGATATTCAGTCTCTCGTGAACGCTCTTGTTTACGATAAGCTGATGACATATTTTGAAGAAAATCCTGCCGTTGCAAAGGCGATTTTCTCGAAGGCTCTCGATGCCGCAAGAGCAAGAGAAGCCGCAAGAAAAGCCCGTGAACAGGCAAGAAGAAAATCTGTTCTCGAAGGCAACTCGCTTCCCGGTAAGCTTGCAGACTGCACCGAAAAACAGGCTGAAGGCACCGAAATTTACATCGTAGAGGGTGACTCGGCGGGCGGTTCGGCTAAAGAAGGCCGCGACAGAACCTACCAGGCAATTCTTCCTCTCTGGGGTAAGATGCTCAACGTTGAAAAGGCAAGACTCGACAGAGTTATCGGCAACGAAAAGCTTCAGCCCGTTGTTATGGCTCTCGGAACAGGTATCGGCGACGAATTCGATCTGAGCAAGCTCCGCTATGAAAAAATCGTTATTATGGCCGATGCCGACGTTGACGGTGCTCATATCAGAGTTCTTCTGCTCACGTTCTTCTTCCGCTATATGCGTCCTCTTATTGAAGAAGGTCACGTTTTCCTTGCTCAGCCTCCGCTGTTCAAGGTGAGCAAGGGCAAAAAGTTCGCCTATGCTTTCTCTGATGAAGAGAGAGATCAGAAGGTTGAAGAACTCGGCGGCAGCTGCGATATCCAGCGATACAAAGGTCTCGGTGAAATGGACCCCGACCAGCTTTGGGAAACAACTATGGACCCTGCAACAAGAATTATGCTCCGCGTAACTCTTGCTGATGCAATGGAGGCGGACGAAACCTTCTCCATTCTTATGGGCGACAAGGTTGAGCCCCGCCGCGAATTTATCGAACAGAATGCAAAATTCGTTCAGAATCTTGATATATAATCCGCATTATTGCTCTGTGAAAGGACTGAACTGAAAATGAGCTTTGGTGACGCACGCGACACCCAAAAAATTATAAACGTTGATTTGAACAAGGAAGTGCGCAAATCATTCCTCGATTATTCGATGACGGTTATCACTTCCCGTGCTCTTCCCGACGTCAGAGACGGTCTTAAGCCCGTTCACCGCAGAATTCTCTATACGATGCACGAAAACGGTCTTACGCCCGATAAAGCATACAGAAAATGCGCCGATACCGTTGGTGCGGTTCTCGGCCGCTACCATCCCCACGGTGACGCTTCGGTTTATGATGCAATGGTACGTCTTGCCCAGACCTTCTCAATGAGATACACTCTCGTTGACGGTCACGGTAACTTCGGTTCCGTTGACGGCGACCCCCCTGCAGCTTACCGATACACAGAATCCAGAATGAGCAAAATCGCTCTGCGTATGCTCACTGATATTGATAAAGACACGGTTGATTTTACAACCAACTATGATGACCGTCTTAAGGAACCCACCGTTCTGCCTTCGAGATTTCCCAATCTTCTCGTTAACGGCTCGGTAGGTATTGCCGTTGGTATGGCATCAAATATTCCTCCTCACAATATGGGCGAGGTTATTGACGGTATGTGCGCTCTTATCGATAATCCCGATATTGAGCTTGACGGTCTGATGGAACACATCAAAGGCCCTGATTTCCCCACAAAGGGCGTTATTATGGGCAGAGCAGGCATTAGAGCTGCTTATTCAACAGGCAGAGGCAAAATTACTCTGCGCGCAAAAACAGAAATCGTTGAAAAGAAGAACGGCAGATTTGAAATTCAGGTCACCGAGATTCCTTATATGGTCAACAAGGCAAGGCTCATCGAGAGCATTGCAAACCTTGTTAAGGATAAGCGAATCGAAGGCATTTCCGACGTAAACGACTATTCGTCAAAGAAGGGTATGCTTATCTCGATTGACCTCAAGAGAGATGCAAATCCGCAGGTTGTTCTTAACCAGCTTTTCTCATACACACAGCTTCAGGATACCTTCGGCGTTATTATGATTGCGCTTGTTAACGGCGAGCCCAAGCAGTTAACGCTCAAGGAAGTGCTTAACCACTATATCAAGTTCCAGTCCGAGGTTATCACTCGCAGAACAAGATATGACCTCAAAAAGGCTATGGACAGAGCGCACATCCTTGAAGGTCTTGCAAAGGCTATTGATATTGTTGACGATATCATCGCAACAATCAGAGCCTGCAAGGGCGGTCAGGCAGAAGCAAAGGCCGCGATTATGGAAAAATTTGACTTTGACGAGCCTCAGGCAGCCGCAATCGTTGCGTTCCGTCTCGGTCAGTTGGCAGGTCTTGAAATTCTCAAGATTACCAACGAACTGGACGAGCTTAAGGAGAAGATTGCCGAATACAATTCAATCCTTGCAGACGAAGCAAAGGTGCTTGAAATCGTTAAAACAGAAGCAATGGCAGTGCGCGATAAGTTTGCCGATGAGAGAAGAACTGAAATCGTGAACGTTTCGGGCGAGGTTGATATTGAAGACCTTATTCCTGAAGAAACCTGCGTTTTCACTCTCACCGATATGGGTTATATCAAGCGCATTCCCATGAGCGAATATAAGCAGCAGAACAGAGGCGGCAGAGGCGTCAAGGGTCTCACTCGCCGTGAGGAAGACGTTGTTAAAACAATGTTCACCTGCTCAACTCACGATTACGTTATGTTCTTCACCACCAAGGGAAGAGCATACAGACTTAAGGGTTATGAAATTCCCGAAGGTTCACGTCAGAGCAAGGGTATGAACATAGTTAACCTGCTTCCCGTTGAAGACGGTGAAAGAGTTTCGGCAATGATTCGCGTTCCCGAATTCGGTGAAGAAAACTATTTCCTCTGTATGGCAACCAGAAACGGTATCATCAAACGTACAGAGCTTGATCTTTATAAGAACATCCGCAAGAGTGGTATTATCGCAATCAATCTTGACGATGATGACGAGCTTGCCTGGGTTAAGCTTACCGAGGGCAACGATAATCTTATCGTTGCAACAAAGAAGGGTATGGCGATTTCCTTCAACGAACAGGGCGCAAGAGCTATCGGCAGAACGGCAAGAGGCGTTAAGGCTATCGAGCTTAAAGAGGGCGACGAGGTTATCGGTATGGATATTCTTGTTCCCGGCAGAAAGGTTCTTACCGTCAGCGAAACGGGTTACGGCAGACTCAGCGAAATTGATAATTACCGCCTGCAGTCAAGAGGCGGCAAGGGTCTGACCAACTATCACGTTGAAGATTACGGCGACGTTGCCGCAGTTGAGGTTGTTGACCCTGCAGATGACCTTATGCTTATTTCAACCGACGGCATTATCATCCGTATCCCGATGGGCGGCGAAAAGGGTATCCGCCTTTGTGCAAGACCTTCAAAGGGCGTAAGAGTTATGAAGGTTACAGAGGGCGAAAGACTTACAACCGCTGTTTCGGTTAAGGTTGAGGATGAAGATGAGTCCGAGATTGAGGCTGAAACTGAGGCTCAAATTTCCGAAGACGAAATTTCACAGGAACAGAGTGAATAATAAGCAAAAAAATATTTTGCAGATACTTGACAGATTAAACATTATGTTGTTATTATATCTATAAATCGTGAAATTTTTGTTATAGTAAATACAAAGAAAGAGAAAGGGGATGCACATGAACATTGCACTTATTGCGCACGACGCAAAAAAAGAACTCATGACCCAGTTTTGTATTGCATATTGCGGAGTTTTGAGTCGTCACAATATTTTTGCTACAGGAACAACCGGTAAGATGGTTGCGGAAGCAACGGGTCTTGATATAACAAGATTTCTCAGCGGCAGACAGGGCGGCGACCAGCAGATTGCTTCAAGAATTGCCTGCAACGAAATAGACGTTCTGCTTCTTTTCAGAGATCCGTTAACAGCTAAACCTCACGAGCCTAACGAGGCAACTCTTCTCAGACTTTGTGATGTTCATAATGTTCCCGTTGCAACAAACATTGCCACTGCCGAGGCGCTTATTCATTCTCTCTCAAGAGGTGACCTCGACTGGCGAGATATCGTTAATCCCAAATAACCGTCTGCGTTTTAAACGCAAGGTTGGGCAAACCGTATTTTCGGGGGTCGTCTTGATGACGACCCCATTTGCGCATAAAAAAGACTATTGATTTTTTCAAGAAAGAAGTATAACTTATGGCACTGATTACAAAAGCCATCAAAGGCACACAGGATATTCTGCCCTCTGAGGTTTATAAAAACCAGTTCATTGAGCAGATTGTTATTGATATTGCGGGCAAATTCGGCTTCAAGGAAATCAGAGTTCCCGTTTTTGAACATACGGAGCTTTTCCAGAGAGGCGTTGGCGAAACAACCGACGTTGTTCAGAAGGAGATGTATACCTTCGACGACAAGGGCGGCAGATCAATCACTCTCCGTCCCGAAGGTACAGCCGGCGTTGCAAGAGCTTTTCTTGAGCATGGGCTTTTTAACGAAGCACTTCCCCAGAAGCTTTGCTACGTTATCAATTGCTACCGCTATGAAAAGCCTCAGGCAGGCAGATGGAGAGAGTTCCAGCAGTTCGGCGTTGAAATGCTCGGTACCTCATCACCCGCAGCGGACGCAGAGGTTATTTCTCTTGCAAATGAGATTTTTGCCTTCCTCGGCATTGAAAATCTTCAGCTTGAGCTTAACTCCATCGGTTGTCCCGAATGCAGAAAGAATTACCATAACGCACTCAGAGAGTATTTTGAGTCAAAGAAAGAAAATCTTTGCCCCACCTGTCTTGAAAGACTCGGCAAGAATCCGATGAGAATTCTCGATTGCAAAAGCCCCGTCTGCAAAGAAATCTGTGAGGGTGCGCCCACAATTCTTGATTATATCTGCGATGATTGTTCGGCTCATTTTGAAAGCGTTAAGAAATATCTTGACGTTATGAACATTGATTACGTTGTCAATCCCCGTATCGTTAGAGGACTTGACTATTATACACGAACCGTTTTTGAGTTTGTTTCAACCCAGATTGGTGCTCAGGGTACCGTTTGCGGCGGCGGCAGATATGACGGCCTTCTCGAAGAGCTTGGCGGACCTCACACACCGTCGCTCGGCTTCGCGATGGGCACAGGCAGATTGCTTATGCTTCTTGAAGCACAGGGAATCGAGCTCCCCAAGCCCGGCGCCTGTGAGCTTTACGTTGCTCCCATGGGCGAAAAGGCTTCTCTTGAAGCGATGAAGATAGTTCACGATCTTCGCACAAACGGCATCAGCGCACAGACTGACGTTGCAGGCCGTTCGCTCAAGGCACAGATGAAGTTTGCCGATAAAATCGGTGCAAGATACACAATGGTTCTCGGCGATAACGAGATTGAGCAGGGCAAGGCAAATCTCAAGAATATGGATAACGGTGAAATTACCGAGACAGAGCTTGAAAGCCTTGCAGAGGATTTTATGGAATTCCTTGTGAAACAGGAAACAGAGGCTCTTCGCCTTTCGTTCGGCGAAGATATCGGTGACATCGATTTATCGGCTTTAATCTAAACAGAGGAGTAAAAATATAGATGGATTTTATGACAGGACTTAAAAGAACCGATTACTGCGGCAACCTTCGCATCGGCGACGTTGGCAGAGAGGTTGTTGTTGCAGGTTGGGTTCAGCGCCAGAGAGACCTCGGCGCACTTATCTTCATTGACCTGAGAGACAGAGAAGGCATTGTTCAGCTTGCTTTCGATGAATCAACGGCAAAGGATGTTTTTGAAAAGGCATCTTCCGCAAGAAGCGAATATGTTCTTATGGCAAAGGGTAACGTCAGAGAGCGTTCGGCAAAGAATACAGAAATCCCCACGGGCGAAATTGAAATCGAGGTTACGGAGCTTCGCGTTCTCAACAAGAGTGAAACTCCTCCCTTTGAAATTATTGAAAATTGCCAGACTTCGGAACTCACGAGACTCAAGTACCGTTATCTTGACCTTCGCCGTCCCGACCTTCAGAAGAATATTCTTCTTCGCCACAAGATTACCAAAATCACAAGAGACTATTTTGACGAAAACGGCTTTATCGAGATTGAAACTCCCATTCTTATCAAATCAACTCCCGAAGGCGCAAGAGACTATCTTGTTCCCAGCCGTATCCATAAGGGCAAGTTTTATGCTCTGCCCCAGTCCCCTCAGCTTTATAAGCAGCTTTCGATGGTTGCGGGCTTTGACAGATATATGCAGATTGCGCGTTGCTTCCGCGACG